>MIDP01000020.1 GCA_001831095.1 Verrucomicrobia bacterium GWF2_51_19
CCTCGACCCACAGCCCGAAGCTTCGCAGGAGACCCTCAACAACCGCGTTTACAAGAAATACACCTGGTACACGCTCCTTTCGCCCATCAAGGCCGGCAAGCAGGGCTTTTCGTACGACCTCAACATGGTTGTCAACAGTCAGCAAAAGCGCGTGCATCCCAGCGTCTTCGACGACGATGATGACCCATTTGCCAGCCTACTCGACAACTTTTTTGCCGCTCAGCAACAGATAACGCCCGCCTCGCCAGAAATGACCATTGATGTCTCCGCGCTGCCAACGGAAGGCCGTCCAGAGCCGTTCTCGCACGCCATTGGCCAGTTTGCGTTTGCAACGATCAAAATCGACGAAAAAGCGCCCCTCGAAGGCGAGCCGCTGACGCTCACCGTGGCCCTCAAGGGCAAGGGTAACTTCAAATTCCAGTATCCGGAGCTGACGACAGACAGCACCTGGAAAGCGTACGCACCCAAGGCCGAATTTAAAAAGCTCGACAAGCTGGGCTATGAGGGCGTCTTGAATCTCCAATACGTGCTGGTGCCACAACAAAATGGCGAGCTTGTCCTACCAACACTGAACTTCAACTACTTTGACCCAATGGAAGCGACCTATAAAGTGCTCGACTTCCCAAAACTGCCCTCGGTCAAAGTCGCCAAAAACAATGCCATTCAGCCCGTTGCCAAGGCGGCAGAAGTTGTGGTGGAGAAGCCCGAACTGCTGCCGCTGCGCCTGATCTTGGACAACCCAATCGCGCCCATGCCCAGCCGCGCATTTTCGCTGTTATTTTGGGGACTTCAGGAACTTTTGGCGTTGATCGTTGTGGTCATTGTTTGCCTGCGCCTCCATAAGCTGAGACGCCGCCAGGATCCTCATTTTGTCGCGCACAGGACGTCGCGAGAAAAACAAAAATCGTCATTGCGCATCGCCACACAAGCCGCCCATTCGAATGACGCCCTCACCTTCTATCAATGCGCAGAGGATGTGTTGCGCGAAAGCATCTTCCTCGCCTTGCGACAGCGGCCGGCGTCGTGGAATGAGGCAGCGATGTTTTTGCGTGCCAAAAATGTTCCAGAAAACAAAATCGAGGTCTGCAAACACTTTTGGGAAAAAGCAGAAGCGGTGAAATTCAGCCAACACCCACAGGCCTTTACTATTGCCAAAGAGGATTTGGCAAAATTTAAAGAGATCACCCACTATTTACACCACCTATGAGATATCTCTTGTTGTTTTTCCCAGTTTTCCTCTTCGGCCACCACACGACAGACAGCGAGACGCTCTTTTCGCAGGCCAACGAGGCCTATCAGAAGGGATCCTATCCGGAGGCAATCGCGCTGTACGAGCGTTGCCTGCAGGTGGCCCCTTCGGCGAACGCCCACTTTAACATCGGCAATGCGGCCTTTCAAAACGGTGACATCGGCCGTTCCGTCTTGGCCTACGAGAGGGCCCTCTCACTCCGTCCTTTCGACAAGGGTATTCAGCACAACCTGCGCTTCGTGCGTCAATCCAAACAACTGTCTCCCTTGCCGCTGCCCACCTTTTTTCAACAGTGGAACCCCTTTCCCTACCCCCTGTGGCTCTGCGTGCTCGCCGGCTTTTTTTGGGCCTTCGTGGGGCTGCTTTTAGCCTGGTTCTACGGAAAGCGCGGAATCGCTGTCCAAGTAACGTTGGGCCTCCTATTGACTGGCCTGATCTTTGCCGCCACGGGCAGCTATGTTGCACACCAGCGGCTCGCGTACGGTATTGTGATGGCCGACAGCCCACTCAAGGTGGCACCCACGGGCCAGAGTCCATCCAAAGGAACGCTGCTAGCCGGTTCCTGGGTCTACATTCTCGGTGAACAAAAACACGACTTTTTTGTCCGCAATGAGAAACAGGAAGAGGGATGGGTAGCGATTGAATATTTAAGTAAACTAAAACAATGAACAAAGTTTCACAACCATCTGATAATCATGGACAAAGGCCTCTTCAAAATGAGCCTATAGCAAGGCCCGAGGAGCGAGGGCGACAGGAGCCTACTGACGTAGGTGACTTAGCCCAAACGACGAGAACGCCGCTAGAGGCCATTTTCAAGAGGCCTTTCCATCGTATCGTTATCACAGGTGTAGGATTAACAGCGCCCAATGGCAACACTTTAACCGAGTTTCGCGCCAATTTGCTCGCTGGCAAGGCCGCCATTCAACGCATCGACATGCGCTACATGGGACCCGTCCTCGCCGGCATCTGCGACTTCGACGCCACCCGCTACCAGAGCCGAAAGGAAATCCGCAATGGCACGCGCGCGGGCAGCATCGCCGTCTACTGCGCCCATGAGGCCGTTAAAGACAGCCAACTCGATTGGGACTCTGTCGACAAGTCCCGCGTCGGCATATACGTCGGCACCACCGAGCACGGCAACGTCGAGACCGAAAACGAGATTTTTAACATCTCCCAATTCAATTACGACACCAAATATTGGACGCACCACCACAACCCCAGAACTGTCGCCAATAACCCCGCTGGCGAAGTTTCTATCAATCTCAAAATCACGGGCCCACATTACTGCATCGGCGCCGCGTGCGCTGCGGGCAATGCTGGACTCATCCAGGGCTTTCAAATGCTACAACTCAACGAGGTCGATGTCGCCATTGCTGGAGGCGTCAGCGAAAGCGTACGCGCTTTTGGAATCTTCGCTGGATTCAAGAGCCAGGGAGCACTCGCCGAACACCCAGATCCCAACAAGGCTAGTCGCCCCTTCGATCGTGACCGCAATGGCATCGTCGTCAGCGAAGGCGGCTGTCTGTACATTTTGGAGCGCCTCGAAGATGCCCAAAAGCGCGGGGCACCGATTTTGGGTGAAATCGTCGGCTACGCGATCAACTCCGACGCCTTTGATACCGTTTTACCCTACAGCGAACGTCAGCGAGAGTGCGTTGAATTGGCCCTGCGTAAGGCTAAAATGCAGCCGGGTGACATTGACATCGTCAACACCCACGCCACGTCGACGCCCCAGGGGGATACCCAGGAATGCATCGCATTGCGAGAGGTCTTTGCTGACACCGATACCTGTTTTAACAACACCAAAAGTTTCATCGGTCACGCCATGGGTGCGGCAGGCGCATTGGAACTAGCGGGCAACCTTCCGTCTTTCGACGACAACCGTGTCCACCCAACAATTAATGTGGAAAATCTTGACCCAGAATGTAAATTAAACAATTTAGTTCTCAATCAAGCCATCGACCGACCCTCAATCCGGACGATCCTCAACACCTCCTTTGGGATGTTGGGCATCAATTCCGTCTTGATCGTCAAGAAATTTACACCATGACCAAAGAAGCCATTCAATCGCTCATTCTCGACATCATCTCCGACATCGCCCCAGACGAAGATATCAGTAACGTCAACCCCAACGTCCCCCTCCGTGAGCAGCTCGACCTCGACTCCATGGACTTTCTCGACATCGTCATGGAACTGCGTAAAAAACACGGCATCGAGGTCCCCGAGTCCGATTACCCACAGCTCGCGTCGTTGCACAGTTGTGCAGAGTACCTGCAGCCCAAGTTCCAAAATACGGGACGCTAAATGCCGTGAAAGCTCGTTTCGCGCTGCGCAGACTGGCCACGGGGAAAGACTTTTTTGAAAAAAAGTCTCTCCCCGACCCCCTCTCCAAAAAACTTTTTAAGCGAAACACAAAAATGCATGCATTTTTATATTTCGCAAAGAAATTGGCGAATCTGGACGGTCAGCGGCCCCTAACACGGCAGATCATGCTCGCGCAAAGCCAAGCTTTGACACCATTTATCATCCCGTCTTTTTATTCTCATTTTAAAAGAAGTTTCTTGTACGTAGAAGCTCTAAGCTGCATTTTTAACCTAAAAAGATTTTTTGAAAATGCGTATCTGTCATTTTGAAGTAGGCCCGCTCGCGACCAACGTTTTTGTCCTAAGCCAGGGAACCGACGCCGTACTCGTCGACACCGCCCCAGGCGCCTACGAAGTGGTGCAACCGTACCTCGAGGAACAGGATTTGCAGCTTTCGGCCATTCTCGTTACACACGGACATTGGGATCATATTGCAGAACTCTCCATCTTCCGGAAGACGGGAGCAAAAATTTATGCCCACAAGGGCGACGCTCCGCTCATCCAAACACCCGAGCTCATGACCCGTTTCATGCCAGAGGGGATCCAGATAAAGGGCGTCACGATCGACGTTCTTGTGGCAGATCGACAGGCATTAACCTTCCTCGGCGAACCTTGCACCGTCTTTTCCGTTCCTGGACACTCGCCAGGCAGCCTCGCCTACTACTTTCCGCAAAGCGCGTGTGCCTTTGTCGGCGATGTCCTGTTTTTCAACAGCGTTGGCCGCTCCGACCTCCCCGGGGGCTCCTGGAACGATCTCAAAAACTCCATCCGCTCAAAACTCTACACTCTCCCCGACAACACCGTCATTTACCCCGGCCACGGTGACTTTACCTCCGTCCAGAACGAGAAAACCTCAAACCCCTTTGTAAGGCCAGTGTAAAATGGCGCCCAAATGCGTTTCGCCGCTAGAGACCATTTTGAAACGGTCTTGTCACGAGGCTGTGGTCCAGGGCCAATTGTCGCACCTCGATGAGCGAGTGGGCCGACAGGTTTAGCTTTTGGGCGATGTCGAGTAGCGTGTGGTGGCCGTCGCAGTAGGCGAGAAAGTTAAGGAGCGTGCGCGCTCTCTGTGAGGAGCCCTTTTGGCTGAGCGTGTTGTAGAGTTGACGTTTGCCGAGTTGGGGCTCGCAGGGCATCGTAGTCTGGCAGGGCAGGTTGTTTTCGAGGACGCTGATGAGCTTTTGAAACAGGCTGAATGAGCCCGTTAGCCCGTTTTCTGTGACGTAATTGAGGTTGTCGAGAGAGGTGTGGTATTCTGGGAACGTCCCGTATTTAGACCGCATCAGCGTGGCGACGGGCAGATCGATGCCGGGGCTACAATATTGGCGTTCGTCGCTGCCGCGGTCGAGGTAGCTGTAGGTCTTAAACGTGTCGACTTCGTGTTGCAAAAGGTTGAGAATGGCCTTGTCGGCGAGCGTGTTTTCGGCTCTCGATGGCAGATAGGAAAAGGGGCCATCGTCGCCAACACAGGTCAGGACAAAGCCGGCGAGCGTCTTGGTTAAAAGCGCTTGATGTTGCTGAAGGTACGCAATGGCGCCAATCGTTTCTGGAACAAAGACAAAGCGGTAGGTCCATTGGCGATTCAGCGTTTTCAGCCATTTCAGCAGTGCGACGGCGACGACGGGTCCAGAGAGGTTATCGTTGGCCAGAGAGGGGTGGCAGACGTAGGTGGAAAACAGAATTTCGCGGTCGCTCTTGCCCGGCAGGACGCAGTCGGCGTAGGTTAAAGAGCCTGGCTGCAGTGTGCTGTCTATGACGGCCCTGTATTTGCCTGGACGGAGGGACATCTTCTGCTTGTGAGTCAAACAAAAGCCCCAGCGGCGCTCATAGTAGGAGGTGACGTAGGGAATGGCATCCGGCTGCGATTCGAGGCTGTACAGGTGCGGCCAAAGGGCATCGAGGTCGAGGACGGCGTCAACGGGCTCCGAGTAGCCGACGACGTGGAGGTTGTTGTCCTTAAAATCGACGACCTTACCATCGGGGCCCTCGAGAAACGCTCCACGGATATTCCATTCGTCTGGAACCGTCCAATCGAACACGCGTGTCCCGCTGGCGATCTCGCGAATGGTCAATTCAGGCACCTCGCGCTTCAAAATCGACAACGTTGCCCGCACGCCATTGCCCGTCAAGCTGCGGCAGATCGGAAAAAGTTCCTGGAGCAAAGACCATTGCGAACTGTCCCACTGTGTTCTCATCGTTCTGGCTAAGTCATGTACATCTGTAGGCCCCTGTCGGCCTCGCTCCTCGGGCCTTGCTATATGAGCATTTTTCAACGGTCTTTCCTTTCGTAAGTTGTTAATTTGCAAAGATTTATTATAAATCCGCACTTAGCTTTTTTAATTTCTTTGCGAAATATAAAAATGCATGCATTTTTGTGTTTCGCTTTAAAGTTTTTTGGAGAGGGGGTCGGGGAGAGACTTTTTTTCAAAAAAGTCTTTCCCCGTGGCCAGTCGGCGCAGCGCGAAACGAGCTTTCACGGCATTTTGCATAGGTCTTTTATATATACGACGTACGCTCGTCGGTAGTTGAACTGGGCGTGTCTTTCTCCTGAAAACTCTTGACGACCCACTCGGAGAGCGACTTTTCAGGCGCCTCGATGACTTTACGGGAGATCGTAAAGGACTTTTTGCCGACGTTGCGTGCGATGATGCTGAGGCCGTGTTGGAAGTTTTTAAACAGCCTTTCGCAAACGGCGTGAATGGTCTTGTCGTCGCGTACGGCGATGTCGATGATGGCCTCCTTGGCGTCCTCATCGAAAACGAGCTCAAACTTGTATGTAGCGCGGAAAGAATGGGCAAAGCGGTCGATGTCTTCGCCCCAGACCTTGCGCTGGAGGTAGCGGTTTTCCTCGATGATCTTTTGCAGCTTCTTTTTGGGATCCTTGACGGTGGTGAGGTCGATGGCGAGCTCTTTGATTGCGGAAGAGGGCAGCTCAAATTTGAACTCGCGAAAGAGCTTTTCCAGAACGGTCATGAGGCCGCGGGCGCCCGTCTTTTCCTTGGACGCGCGTTTGGCAATCTCGCCAATGGCTTCGTCCGAGACTTTTAAATCGATGCTGTACCCGCCAAAATCCTCCTGATATTGCGAGAGAATGGAGCCCTCAGAGGACTTCAAGATGGCCGCCAGGTCGTTTTCTGTGAGCGCGGAACAGGCGACGCGGACCGGCAAACGTCCGATAAACTCAGGCTCAAAACCGTACTTAATGAAATCATCGGTGGTCACTTCCTTGAGGTACTCGCTCAACGAGTCCTCATCACTGTTGGGGTCGCTGCTGAAGCCGATTGTCGATGAGTTGATGCGCTTTTTGATATCTTCCGCGAGCTTGTCAAACGCGCCGCTGACGATAAAGAGGATGTTGCGGGTGTTGACGGACCGCTTTTTCTTGGCGCCCTGAGAGAGGTCCATGATGACCTGCATTTGCGACATCATGTCGGTGGGCGTGGCGAGGTTGACTTCGGTGTCCTCCATGAGTTTGAGGAGGTTGATTTGGACGCCACGGCCAGAGACGTCGCGCCCAGAGGGGTTGCTGACGCTCGCAATTTTGTCGATTTCGTCGATGTAAATGATGCCGTACTGGGCCAATTCAGGATCGTTGCCGGCCATTTTAACGAGGTCGCGGACGAGGTCTTCGACGTCACCCCCGACGTAGCCAGTCTCGCTGAACTTTGTTGCGTCGGCCTTGACGAATGGGACGCCGATCAACTTGGCTGCGGTACGCATCAAATAAGTTTTGCCAACGCCCGTCGGTCCGAGCAGGACGATGTTCTGTTTGCTGTATTCTTTTTCGGCGCACTGTGGGTTGTCGATGCAGTGGCGGATGTGGTTGTAGTGATCGCAGATGGCCACCGAAAGGACTTTTTTAGCCTCGCTCTGTTCGATGACAAAGCGGTCGAGGTAGTCGCGAATCTCCTTGGGCTTGAGGTTGAAATGCCGAATGCGGTCCAAGATCACCGGAGTTTGACTGGGCGGTGGCGGGTCTTTGGGCTTGGGGATTTCCTGAATGGGGCCATTGGGGCCGCCGACCTGAATGCCGAACTTGGCGTTTTTCAGCAAGTCCTGGATATTTTTAGAGATTTCCTCGAGGGGGTCTTTTTCGTCGCTCATGGTAAATAGTTTAAGAAAAGACGAAAGAGAGGCAACTCTTTTGTAAGACCGATGATAAATGATTTCTAGCGGCCAGAAGGATTGACACAAGCAACGGCTAGGGTTGATGCAAAATGGGCCTATAGCAAGGCCCGAGAAGCGAGGACGACAGGAGCGTACGTTGGTACGTGACTTAGTCCGAACGACGAGAACGCCGCTAGAGGACATTTTGCGCGACCCTAGTAGTTCATGGAATAGTAGGCGCCATTATGGTCCTTAAAATAGAGGCGCTTATCGGACGCGTCGATGCCTACCCAGACGAGCTTATGGGGGAAGTCGACGACATCGCCAATCAGGAAGATCTTGTTGTTCAAGAGCATGCGACTTTCTTGTCCGCGGCTGACGACGCCCTTGATGTTTTGTATTTCCAGCCAGCTCTGTGTCTGTGGGTTGATGAGGTCGGCCTTGTCCTGAATCAGCTTGGAGATGCGGGCCCGCGGGCTATTGGAGTTGGCGCTCTCGATGGAAGTCATCGAAGAGGCTGTTTGCTGAAGAGAGGGCGTGGAGTCTTGGTTCTGAGTGGGCGCATTGAGGCCGACAAGCGCCTCGGCGGGCGGAATGAACATATCAAATGTGCTCTCGGGAATCTCGATTTCGCTGGCGGGCGTCAAGAGAGCGACGGGCGCTGTCTGTGAAGTGGATGTGTCAGTCGAGCTTGACGTGTCGATAGTCGATATATTTGAAGATTCGGTCGAGGATGACTGCAAAGCCGTGCTGGGCTCGTTGGCTGCGACGCTGGTGGTCGATATCGCTGTCTGGATCTCGGAAGAAGTGGCTTGGTTTGCGTTTTCCAAAATTGAAGGAGCGTTTTCCAAGATTGGCTGAGCAGCCAAGAGACTATTGTCTTTTGAGTCTTCAGGTGCGGCGGTGATGGAAGAGGACTGCTGGGCGACCGTTGTGGCGGGCGAGGATTGAACAGCGGGTGTCGAGAGCGCTTGTGCGGCGGCTACGGTAGGCGTCGAGGTGGCTTGGGCAACTGTTGCTGTGGATGCAGGAACGGCGACCGCGGTAGGCGTTTCAGGAGTATTTGAAGAGAGGTCAGCGAGTTGTTGCGCGCTGGTCATTGACTGGGCAACGGTTGCAGCGGCGGTCTGGCTCTGAGTTATTGGTTGTGTGGATGTAATAGCGGCTGTCTGAATAGTGGCAGTCGAGCTTGTTTGCAGGGCTTGAGAAGCGCTGTTAGTGGCGACGCTTGCCTCCTTCTTGACGAGTGGTGGCCCGTAAACCTTGATTTTGCTGTCGATGTTTTGCGTGGGAGTCGCGGCAATGGGCGTGCGGGGCGTTACCTGGTCTTCCGACATAAAGAAGAGGCCGAAAAACAGGACGGAACCCACGGCGATCAGCGTCACGAAAAAGACAACGGCCAGGGTTGCAAAGAGCTTTGTTGCTTGTTTTTTCGAAGGTTGCGCACTGTGGACGTGGTAAGCTGTTGACTCTGTTAATGTCGGTAGGCCCGTGACGGCTGGCACTTTGCGTGTCGAGGCGGCGACTGGATGTGCGGGCTGAATGAGGAGGTCGTCGAGGCCTGAAATTTGCGGAGCTGCGCCTCGGCGGGCATTGGTTACCGCTTTGGTTGCAGACGTCTTGGCCGCTTTGTGAGAAGCCTGGCCTATGGACGTTTGCCTAACAGTGTTTTCCGTTTGTTTGCTCTTTTTAGGAGAAGTCTTTTTTGTATTGGATGCCGCATTCATCGGTGAAGATAATGGATTTTTCGTTGATTTCGGTCAATCGCAAATGTTTCTTTTCGTGAACCACCGCATTGAGCTTATAAAATTGCTTGTCGAGCGAAATACGACTGTTTTGGCCATCGATGCGAACGCTGCCCAGGTTGGCTTTTTGAACGAAGGCGAGTAGGTCTGTGTCCATCTCGGGGCCTGGTAAAACGGCTGTTGCAATTGGCGCTGGAGCAATGAGTACTGGAGCGGCGGCCATGACCGGTGTTGCTGTGGCGAGTGTCGGTGCAACAGTTGCCGCAAGGATTTGAGGCGCTGCGGACGCCGTCTCGGGCTCGAAGGGCGCCGCTGGCTCTGTTTGCGCGAGCACGGCTAGGGGCGCATCGGTTTCGGGCTGGAAGAGGGCCTCCGTCGACAAGAGGGGCGCCTCAAGGTTTTCCACCGACAGCGGCTCTTCCTCAGTAATAAAGGTGGTCACCTCCGGCAGATCCATGGCCACTTGCTGTGTGGCGAACGCGGTTGTCCGCTTTTTGTTTATCAAGAGCCCGGCAGACATCAAAACCAGTCCTTCGCCCAAAAGCGCTGCAATGACGAGTCCCACCCAAATATTCCTGAAGCTCACGTGTGACTGACGGTGGACGCGCCCAATGGGCAACGCGGACGGTTGTGTGGGCAGCAACGCCGACTGTTTTGCGGGTGGAAACACCGGCTGTTTTGTAAATGGCAACACAGGCTGTTTTGATGGCATGATGGATCCCAGCAAGGTCTGCCCTTTGTTGTGCGTTGGTGGGGCGTGGAGAAATGCTTTTACGGCGTGTTCAGGCGCAACTTGTCCCGCCCTCACAGATGTCTCCTGGGTCGAACGTCGAATGGCTGTGTTAATGAGGCTCATAGACGCCGAATGTCCTTGACCGCCCTCCGGACATCTTTTAGGCAAACTTCAAACGAAAGCCGGCTGTAGGCCGAAAGCAGGGCCTTGTCACACACATTGTTGATCACGCGTGGAATGCCTTTGCTGAATGAGTAAATTTTTCTCAACGCCCAAGGTGTGAAGAATGGCATGTTTGGATTGCCTGATGCCAGGCTGATTCTGTGCTGGATGTACTTGACAGTCTCTGATTTAGTGAGCTGAGCGATGTCGTAGTAGACCAGAATGCGCTGCTTGAGCTGGCGTAACTTCGGGTCCTGAAGTTTTTGCTTCAATTCCGGTTGACCCATCAAGATGATCTGAAACAGCTTTTGGTCATCCGTCTCCAAGTTCGACAACAGCCGAATCTCCTCCAAGACTTCCGGTGTCAGGTTTTGGGCCTCGTCTATAATCATGAGCACTTCTTTGCCCTTAGCCACGTGCCACAAGAGCGACTCGTTGAGCTGGTTAATCAGCTCGATTGGCGATGTCAGCTTGTTGTCTGCCCCCAACTCTCCTAAAATGCCGCGCAGGAGCTCAGTCGAGTCCACTTGCGGGTTGAAAATCAGAATCGTTTCAAAGATCGACGGGTCCAATTTGCTCAATAACGTCCGGCAGAGAATCGTCTTGCCGCAACCCACTTCACCCGTGATCACGATAAAGCCCTTCCGCTGCTCAATGCCATAACGCAAGTGAGCGAGGGCCTCTTGGTGCGTCGGACTCAAGTACAAAAATTTCGGATCCGGCGTCACGTTGAACGGCATTTCCGAGAAATGAAAGTATTCTTGATACATTGAAAAAGAAGGGTTGCTTGCATTATTGTGCAGGGGTGTTTTGCTTTTTGCAATCTAAAAAATACCTGGGGTGGGGTGTTAAAAGAAATCGCTAAAAAAGGTGGAAATATTGTTGCTTATTCCAAAAAATAAATTCTACTACTTGCTTGAATTTGCACCCTGTGCTCAGGTGGTGGAATTGGTAGACACGCACGCTTGAGGGGCGTGTGGCGTAAGCCGTGCGGGTTCAAGTCCCGCTCTGAGCACCATGCAAAAGATCTATGCAAAATGCCGTGAAAGCTCGTTTTTAATAGATCTTCTGTGTCAATACAGGATGCGTTTTTTATCAAAAGGTTAAAAGATCTTTTTGAATGAAAGAAGAAAGCACAGTCAAGCAGACCTTTGTCGTCAAAAATAAAATGGGTGTCCATGCGCGTCCGGCTGCCATGATTGTGCAGGTTGCCAATAAGTATCCGAAGATCAATGTCCAGATCGAAAAAAATAAAGAGAAGGTTAATGGCAAGAGCATTATGGGCGTCATGATGCTCGCTGCCGCCGAGGGCTCCAAGCTCCATTTTACCGTCGACGGCCAGGATGGCGAAAAATTTCTCCTAGATGTTGAGGCGCTCTTTGAACGAAAATTCGAAGAAACCTGAAATATTGATTGAGGGCCTGAGACACACTTTGTAGATTTTGTTGCAATTCGTGTGTGGGTGCTTATGATATACAAGGTATGTTGGAGCTAAAATTAGAAAACCTCAAGCTGGTGCCCGAGAAGAAGATTTTAAAGGCTGAAGAATACGCGACATTTCTGGACGCCGCTGGCATTATTGCGAGCGCTGAGGCACGTGCGACAACGATTTTGAAAGAGGCAACGGCCGTTTATGAGAGCGAAAAAGCCCGTGGTTTTGCGGAAGGACAGCTCGACGGCAAGGCAGAAATTGCAGAACGCATGATGGACGTTATGACGCGTTCTGTCGACCACATGGCGAAGATCGAACAAGACATGGTGTCCATCGTGCTCAATGCCCTGAGGCGCATTTTGGGCGAAATTGACGAACGTGAACGCATTCAGAAGATCGTTCAAAACGCCATAAAAGTCGTTCATAACCAAAAAGATATCGTTGTGCGCGTGTGTGCGAGTCAGTCCAACTACGTCCGCGAGTCTATTGATGCCCTCAAGGCCAATGCCCGTGTCCCCGTCAACATCGTCGTTGTGCCAGATGAGCGCATGAAAGAAAACCAGTGCACTCTCGAAACCGAGCTCGGAAGCATCGATGCCAGCATGGAGACACAGCTGAGGGCTATAGAGAATTCGATTCGCAAAGCCATCTTGTAAATTTTGAAAATAAGCATTGCTTTATCGGTGAGCTCACCTAGATTCGACTCATAAACTTATTGTAACTATGGAAGGAAACGCACTCATTTTACAGTCGGGGCAACCCACTGCCGTCGCCAACGCGAGCCTCTCTGGCTTGATCAATGAAGCCCTCAATCAGGGAAATATTGAGAACATTTATGGAAGCATCGACGGCTTTCGCGGACTCTTGACGGAAAGCCTCATCGACCTCGCTGAAGAGTCTCAGCAGATGATCCGCGCCCTCGAATGGACGCCCGGTGCAGTCTTGGGAACGGGTGGCAGCTTTATCTTGGATAAACAGACGGATCTCGACCGTGCCTGCGAAGTCATCTCAAGGCATAACATCCGTTATGTCTTTTGCATCGGCGACAGCAGCGCGCTCACGTCTGCCAGCAACCTTTTGAGCCGCGCCCAGAGCAAGTCCTATGAGCTTTTTCTGATCGCCATTCCGCAATCCGCCCAAAATAACTTTTCCAGCACCGATTACACTTTGGGCTACGGCAGCGCTCTCAAGACCTTTGCCACAGCCCTCCGCGAAATGGAGCTAGAGACGATCAAGACGTCCGATGAAAACATCGTTAACC
This sequence comes from Verrucomicrobia bacterium GWF2_51_19, assembly GCA_001831095.1. Classification (GTDB taxonomy): domain Bacteria; phylum Verrucomicrobiota; class Verrucomicrobiia; order Opitutales; family UBA12508; genus UBA12508. The sequence goes on from MIDP01000020.1 coordinate 13,053, forward strand.
TCGTTGAGGTCCAGGGCCAAAATAACAGCTGGCTCACCGCCGGCAGCATTCTTTCAAAAGCTAAAAAAGAGAGCAGTTACCTTCTCATCTATACGCTTGAGCAGCCCCTGCAAATCAGCAGCTTTCTCAACAATATCCGCGAAGCCCTCAAGGCAACGCCCACATGCACGGTCGTCTTTCCGTCAAACATCACCGACGAAAACGGTAATTATTTTTCAAATGAACAGGGCTCATTGACGCCCGCTGAACACCTAGCCGCGGCTCTCGAGGACAACTTGGGCCTGAAAACCCAAATCCGGAAGTTTTCTTCCGAGCTCCGGACGCAATCCTCCACCATCTCCGCGCAAGACAGCAAAATGGCCACCATCGCTGCCCAGGTCGCCGTCAAGTCTGCCATAGAAAAGGGTCAAACGGGCCAGGCCATTACCTTCTTCCGCAACGATCGCGATGCCTATTCCTGTGAGATCCAAACTGTCGATATCGCAACCTTCATGGCTTCCCAGAAAAACTTCCCAACCGACTGGATCGATTCCGAGACCTCTTCCATCAAGTATCCATTCGTCAAGTACGCTTCACCACTCATCCAGGGCGAAATACAAGTACAGTTCGAACAGGGCCTTCCAAAGTTCGCCCAGTTCCAAAAACTGTACGTCACCAAACAACTACCAGCTCATTCCCATTCGTAAGACCAATGGGGAGCTTCGCGCTCCCCCCTGCCCCCCCAGCGCCAGGAACACAGTCCCTGGACCCATTGGCGAAACACAAAATTGCAGTGCATGTGTGCCTCGGTCATTGCGAAAAATTGGCCCATTCAACGTCGAAGTGCAACATTTGACATAAACTTCGGTCATTGGCGAAGTTTTATTACCGCGCATCGGTGTTTCGATGCGCCCTGAATGCGCCGTTAGAGAGCTCGGTGGGTCTATGGAGCCGTTTGTGGCGCACTCATTCTGCATTACGGGAGCGGCTTTTGCTGATTTTCTAGATAATTCTAACTTAACGGGACCAGACGCCTCTATTTGGGCCGTTTTTCGGAGATCTTTTTCGCCGCCTTTTCCACTATTTGCGTCAAGCCTCCTTCCTCACTGACCCCACGTGGACGGTTCTTATCTAAGTCTTTAACTTGTTGGAGGAGCTCAGCATAAACTTTGAGGTCCTCGTCTTTCATTCTCTCCATCCGTTTCTTTCCGTGCATACCATTGCGGTCTAGGGTCTCGCTGATCACATCTTCCAATTTGGTTTTCATTGTATCCACGAGATCCAGGAGACGGCGCGGTATCAGCTCATCCTCGTCGTTTACAATGCTGACGTTGAGATAGCCTTCACTCGAGATCGTCTTTTCAAATTCTGACAGGACTTCAATACAGGTTTTAAAATCATCGACATTAACACCTTGTTTTTTATAAAACTTCTGGGCAATGTCTGAGATTTGATCCGCTAAATTGAACTCATTGATCAGTTTTTTAACCAAATGCTTCTCATCTTCTGCTTTTTTATACTTTTCAGAGTTTTTTGCGATCTTGTGAACGCTCTTGGCTAGGGTTTGAAGCTCGGTTTTCAACTCCACTTGCGACGATTTTTGCGTTTCAAATTTGGTATAGCGTTCCTTAAGTGCCTTTTCGTGAATATTTTGTGGCACGCTTGCTTGCTTTTCCTGCCAGGATTTCGCCTGTGCGGCGGAATAGCCAAAGAGGCGCCAAAAGCAGCGACTCAGCCAATTGCTAGTTTCCTTCAAGTCTCCGCGTGCATTGGCGACGACAACATGATGAGAATCCGTTTGAATATTCATAAAGGTATTTTATCTACTCTGTTAAAAAAAGCGAGCCTAAAGTGTTACCATGTAAAGGTATCCGTACGCTTCAACGAGAGAATGAACTCGGTGAGGAGTTTGATGGTATTTTCGAGGTCTTCGAGGTGGACCATTTCGCAGGGCGTGTGCATGTAGCGCAAGGGAATGCTGATGAGGGCTGCAGCGACGCCTTTACGGGCAATTTGGATAGCGCGGGCGTCGGTTCCTGTGACTCCTGGAGCGCCCTCAACCTGATAGGGGATCTTCAATTTATCGGCGCAGTCCTTGAGGCGTTTAAACACGATTGGGTTGATATTGGCGCCACGGGAAATCACGGGGCCTTTGCCGAGCTTGACTTCGCCAAACTTGTGATTGTCGCAATCTGGGTGATCGGTGGCGTGGGTGACGTCGATGGCGATACCGACATCGGGTTTGACGGCGTAAGCGGTTGGGATGGCGCCGCGGACACCGATTTCCTCTTGAACGGTCGAGACACTGACAACTTTAGCGGCGAGGGCCTTCTTTTGTTTGGCGAGGCGGCAGAGGACTTCGTTGACGACATAACAGCCAGCCTTGTCGTCGAAGGCGCGGCCGACGACGATGTTGTTGCGCAAGGACTCAAAGCCTACGTTGTAAACGATTGGGTCGCCGATCGATACGAGCGCGAGGGCCTCTTTCTTAGAGCTAACACCGATGTCGACCCACATTTGATGCCGTTCGGGCACCTTTTTGCGATCTTCGGGCGTCATCAGGTGGACGGCCCTTTTGCCAGTAACACCCGTAATGGGACCCTTCTCGGCGAGAATAGTGACGCGACGGCCGGAAATCAGCGTCATGTCGTGTCCGCCGATGACATCAAAGTAGACAAAGCCCTTGTCGTCGACGTAGTGAACCATGAGGCCCAGCTCGTCCATGTGACCGGCGAGCATGACGACGGGCGCCCCTTTTTCGTTGATACTCGAGAGGCGATTGCCCATGGTATCTTTTTCATACGCGTCGACTTTGGGCGCGACATAGCTGTCCAAGACTCGATGCACTTCGGACTCAAATCCCGACGGCGACCGCGCCTCAACGAGGTCTTTTAAAAAAGGTGATGGCGTCAGGGAAACGCTCTTTTTTGTGGGTTTCTTTGTGGTTTTCTTTTCCATAATTAAGATCGTTGCAAAATATCCATGGTGTTCATTTTTAACGATCTCTCCTTTCGTAAATTATTGATATACAAAGACCAATGAAAAATGCCGTCAAAGCTTGGCTTTGCGCGAGCACGAGCTGTCGTAGCGTACATAGAGGTACGTGAAGGCAGTCGACGGAGCGCGAAACGAGCTTTCACGGCATTTTTCATTGGTCTTTAAAGCAGAGGCCGTCAGCCATCTTATCTATCTTATAGCCTGGAAGAAGGCTCTCGATGATTTTCAGGCTGAAATCGATCGCGGTGCCGGGTCCACGCGAGGTGATCACGCGGCCGTCCTTGACGACATTGACGGGTTGAATGTGGGTCAGGCGCTTTTCGACAAATGGGTGGGCAGTGTAGTTTTTGGGTAAAACACCCGCCGTCGCCAAGACGCACGGAGCCGCGCAGATGGCTGCAAGGAGCTTGCCAGCCTTCGCGTGTTTTTGTACCAGGGCAATGACGGTCGGGTTTTCTTCCGAATTCCTATAACCACTGCCACCCGGAATGATGAGACAGTCGAAGAGGTCCTCTTTGACATCATCGAGCGTCGCATCCGCGATCACGGTCAATCCCTGGGATCCCCGAACGGCCGTTGCGTGTGTCAACGAAGCGGTAATCACCTCGATCCCCGCCCGGCGCAACAGGTCCAGCGGCGCTATGGCCTCGATCTCTTCAAAGCCCTCGTGCAGTATCAGTAATGCTCTCATTCAGTTGTTTCAAAAAGCCTCTAATAGGGCGAATGTACCATCTGTTCCCGTTACATGCAAGTCAAAATTGAATGCGACATGTGCAAAAGACTTTTCGAGAAAAGCGTTGAAATGAGTACCTGATTGATGTTTACTGCTGACGTTTTTGGATTATGTTTACAGCAGAATCAGTCTTTTTGACACAAGAGGCGCGCGAGGGGCTGTGTTCGTTTGAGTTGGCTGAGCAGTACACGGTCTTTCCGGTGGAAACATGTGATGACGGCCTGCGTGTTCAAGTAGCTGCTGGGACGTCGCCGCAAACGTTGTCGTTGCTGTCTCAAATCCTGGAGATGCCGATTATTCCCTTTTTTACAGCGGCAGAAACGATTTTAAAAAACATTCACAAGCACTATCAACACTTGTCGGTGGCAGAATCGGCAAACGAGCGGTACAGCATTCGGGCGTACATCGATTTTATTCTGGAAGACGCTCTCTCTCAGCGCGCATCGGACATCCACATCGAGTGTTTTTTGGACAAAATACGACTGCGTTACCGAATTGACGGCCTGCTCTACGAACGCGAGAGCCCGCCAAAACACCTGCAATCGGCGCTCCTTGGGCGTTTAAAAATCCTGTCGCTCGGTAACCCTGCAATTCAGCGTCAGCCGCAGGAAGGGTCCTTTTACTTTCCGCGGAATGGCGAAAAGCATCACGTGCGTGCTTCCTTTGTGCCGTCGCTCTACGGCGAGCACGTTGTCCTGCGTTTTCTTTCGGCCAAAGATCGGCTGACGCTCGACCAACTTGGCATGTCGCCCGAACTGCAGATGGAAGTGCAAGCCCTGCTGTCTCAACGCGGTCTGCTGATTCTCGCTGGTCCAACGAATTCCGGCAAAACGACCACGGCCTACGCCTTGCTTTCGATTCTCAAAAAAGACAAAAAGGTCCTAACGCTCGAAAACCCGATAGAATACGCGATGGACGGCATTCAGCAGATCGACATTCAGGCGAATGGGCGTTTACATTTTCGTGAAGCGCTGAAGGCGAGCCTGCGGCAAAACCCGGACGTGCTGTTTTTGGGTGAAATCCGCGACAAGCAGACAGCCGAAGCGGCCTATTCAGCGGCGCTCACGGGCCATCTCGTTCTCAGCACGCTCCACTGCGAAAACGCCGATAAGGCCCTCTTCCGACTCCGCCAACTCGGCCTCGACGACACCGTTAAACAGTGTCTCCTCGGCGTCCTTTTCCAAACCTTGACCCCCATTCCATGTCCCGATCGCATTCCGCCTACCTGCGGCCAACGGGCTTGCTTTCAAGGACCAGTAAAATCCATGTAGCTCTGTGATTCCATAGGCCCGCGGCTGTGTTGGTATTTTCCGTTGTAGAGTTTGACGGTTCCTTTGACGGCCCAGAAGGTCACCTGGCCGATGCGCATGTTTGGGTAGATGATCATCGACTGAACGGCGTGCAATTGCAGCGTCCATTGGTTGATGGAGCCGATATCGATGAGGTCCGCAGTGATGTTGATAAAGAGACCCAGGCGGCCCGTCGACGATTTGCCGCGAATAATGGGAACATAGTGCTCACTGCCCATGATTTCGGCTGTGTGTCCCAAGTACAACGTATGGGGATGCAGAACGATGCCCTCTGGAGGAATCATAATCGTTTTCACCTGGTTGCGTTTTTTTGCGTCCAAGACAAGGTCTTCGTAAACTTTTAACGTTTTCCCCAATCGGAAATCGTAAGAATTTGGATTCAATTGTTCGGGATTGAAGGGATCGATGAAAATACGACCCGTTTCAACTTCCCGACGGATGGCATCACCAGTTAAGATCATAATATTGAAAAGGTTTCACTGTGGTGCGGTTGCGAATAACGACGATAAATTCCCTTGTATAGGTCGGAACGCTTGCCAACCACATCCCAAAAGCTCACTTGGCCGATCTTCATTCTTGGGTAGATAATGAGCGGCTGTACAACTTTGAGTTCTAGAGTCCAGCAATGGCTCGGCCCAAGTTGGCCGAGGTCGGCCGTTATCTGCAAAAACAGGCCCAAGCGACCCATCGACGACCGGCCAATGAGGCTAATTACAAAATAATTGCTGCCAATTCTTTCGCATGTACTACCGAGATAGAGGCGATTGGGTAACAAGAGATATCCCTCTTGCGTCAACTGTATTTTCTTAAAACGGCTGGGTTCTTTGGGATCAACTGGGACATCCTGAATCTCCAAAAGCGTGTTACTCAAATGATAATTGTAACTGTTTGGGTTCACGTTTTCAGGCATAAAGGGACTTAGATCGATACGTCCTCGACGCACTTCTTTCTCGATTTCACTGCCAGTTAGAATCATAATAGTGCCTCCAGTAACGTCAACCCAGTCCGCCTCAAATCTTCGAGGCTGCCATTGTTGGGAAGCAAAAAGTCGACTGATCGACGATCCAGGCCGCTCTCGGTGACGTGATTGGCTTCGCCTAGGGAGCGATCGTTACGTCGTTTTCTACGTTCAAAGGCGATGGCGGCATCGGTTTCCAGGCAAATCAGCTTAAAGCCCTCTCTTTTCACAAAGGAGATATCGCATGGGCGAACGTCGCTGCAGAGAATGAGATCGCTGTCTTTTGCATCCCGAAGCGCAGCATGAAAGGCTTCTTCTATGACTCGTGGATTGATTTCCCGCATGTGTTTGCCAAGAAAATTCAACAAGACGCCATCCTGTTCGTAGTAATCTTTCTGTACACCACACAGGGCATAGATCGCCTGTTGCGCGCAATACAGTGGTTCAGCCAACCGAATTATGGCCACGTGTCTATCTCGCATTGTCTCGATTATGAACTTGGCATAGGTGTCCTTTCCCGATCCTGGAATCCCAATCAGTGCGATGCGTTGTTGTTTATGGGGTAAGTCTCGGTTGACTTTAATTTCCATGCAAATTTTGCAGAATTTTTGTTGGCCATTCCGATGATAGCCGCCTCTTCTCGAGGAATAAAGCGGTAGTTCTCAACGACTTTGACGCCATCGATAATGACAGTGTGGGGCTTGAGATCGGGGGCATTGTAGATCAGCGCAGAATCGAAGTTTTTGTAGGCAAGCGGAACAAACGCTCCCTGGCCCAATGACCACAATAAGAGATCGGCCGGCTCGCCAACGGCTATTTTCCCCGTCTGCGTTAACCCCATCATCTTCAGGCCTGTCTCTGAGAGCCATTGAAAGAGAATCGAAGGTGGTAATGCCTGCGGATCACAGTGATGAGCCGTCTGTAAAAGTGAGGCAAAATAGGCCTCATTGAGAATGTTGTTGGTGTTGTTGTTGCTGCAGGCATCGGTTCCCAGGCAGAGTGGAATGTCGCGCTTCATCAGCTCAAGAATCGGCGGCATACCAACGCCCGTTTTCGCATTGCTGACGGGGCAGAGGATCACTGACGCGCCGGCTTCCTGTATGAGGTCCATCTCTTTTGAGTCTACCGATGTCGCGTGAATGAGGTTCCAATGGCTGCCTAAAATATCGAGGTCGAAGAGCACTCTAACGGGAGTCTTGCCGCGGCTCGCCAAACATGTGTTGACTTGCGCCAGGCCTTCACTGATGTGCATGTTGACCTTGGTTTGAAACTGCCTGGCCAAGCGATCGACGCAGCAAAGTAAGGCGTCCGACGCGCTCCCTATCGACGCAGCACCAATGTGGACCTTGATGCGCTCTGTCTGTTCGGCAAACAACGCTTCAAAATGCTCGCCGATGCGGTCATAATCCGTTTGTTTAGGGGCATCCCCATGTCCTTGCCATTGATCGTTGAAAAAACAAGAGACGGCCCCCTTGAGGCCCAAGTCTTTGTAGGCTTTGAGAACGGGCCTGGGATTCGACGCGACTGAGTACAGGCTCGTTGCCCCGCACCTGACGGCGTCCATGAGCACAAAGACGGCCTCTGAATAGCGGTCGTCATCGGTCTTTTGGACCTGTTTGTGCATCTTATGCAAGAGTTCAGGAAGGGACAAATGGTCCAAAAAACGCCGATCAAAGAGTTGATTTGGGTGCAAGTGCCCATTGACGAAGCCTGGTGTGAGGAGGAAATCATCGGCATTGACGCCCGAACACTCCGCTTCGACATAGCGAATGTCTTTTATTTTGCCCGCCTCAATCGTCAGGTTAACGCGCTTAAAGACGTCCTGATTGCGTACAATGACGTTGTTTAATTTCATTTCAGTCTATCGAGTTTCTGTTGAATAGCTTTTATATTCTGATCGAATTTGGTCGTCAAGCGAGCATCTTTAAATTGCTGTTCTTCGGAGATGTGGAGGGCCTTTTTGTATCGTTTCTTGGCTTTAGCGGGATGTTCACTCTCCAGGGATTGAGCCAGCAAATAATTATAATAGGCCACTTGATAATGCCTTTTCCCAAACAACTTAGTTATCAACTTTTTTGCCTTTTTATAATAGGCGATTGCTTTGGCCGAGGCCTTGTCATCCGTGATCTCACGCCACTGCGAGGCTGGACTGACGTAACGTTGCATGACGATAGTCATTTGCTTATCATAGCTCTTTTGGGCATCCGCAAGAATGTTTTTTAACGATAACATCGACGCGTCATACTCTCCTGCGGCCTCTTGTATGCGGTGTTGGAGGAATGCCAGTAAAAGGGAGTAATCCATAGAGAGGGGCGTGTCTTTGAAAAACTGCAGGGATTGAGCGATTTCTTTTTTCGCCTCAACATACTTGTTTTGTTGCACATATAACTCGCCGAGACGTATGTACCCTATGCCGACATTGACGACTTGTAGGGGGGTATTGGTTTTGATTTCAATCGTTCGCAAATAACAGGCGAGCGCCTTGTCGTATTCACCCAATTCCCGCCATACGTGGCCAATATTGTTGATCGTTCGCCCGACCTCCGGGTGCATGGGCCCATACCATTGTTCATTGATGGCGAGCGCTTGCGTGTAACAACTTATGGCCTTATCATATTCGATTTTATCGCGCAATACAGATCCGAGCAAATTCATCATATCCGCAACAACAGGATGGCTGGGCGCATAATATTGCGCGTAAACCGAAAGGGCTTTTCCGTAATATTTTTGGGCCTGATCCAGTTTGCCGAACATGCGAAGCAATAAGCCATATTCGCGAAAGAGTTGGCCTAATTCCGGATGGGCTCGCGAGCCGTAAAGTTGTTTTTTATTTCGCAATATGACGGATAATTTTTCCTTGGCCTTTAGTGGGTCACCCAAATTAATGTATACCTTACACAAGTTGACAGAGAGAGTGGCCGTCTTGATTTTACTGCCGCAGTCTCCATAAATGTTTTTGTAAAGCTTCTCTGCTTCGGTGTAACACTCTTTTGCCTGTTTCAAGTCATTTAAAACATGCCATAGCTGGCCAAAATTATCGAGAATACATGCCTGCAGGTATTGTTCTCCGTGCTTCCGACAAATAGCCAAGGCCTTTTCATACCAATTTTTTGCCCGCGGATAACTGCCCATTTCTTTTGCGATCAAACCCAAGTGATACGAAATATTGGCCGTTTTCATGTCTTCTTGCCCGCAGTATTTTTCACAGAGAACCAGCGCTCCATCAAAGATAGTTTTGCTTTTATTGTAATCGCCTAAAGTAAAGTAACAATCACCCAAAATCGACCGGATGTCTATCGTTTCCTCGGCTGGAACTAAAGGCTGTAGATGCGATAAAATAGAATCGACATGAGGCACAAGTCCTCTCACCAGCTCAATATCTTCTGTTGTTTTGTCTTCCTGTGGATAGAGCGCTTGAAGGGCCACTAAAGCCTTTTTTAAAATATCGACGGTTTCGGCCTCTGAATGACGATGGCGAATCCATTCATGAACAAGTCGATGAACGAAAACAGCCCGCAAGGTCACTTTGATGAGAGAATGTTGCCGCAATAGGCGCAAGGCGTCATGGAAAAGCACGTTAGACTGGTCCTTAGTTGTTCCGCACAAATACTGCATTAACAAAGGTTTAGGAATGTTTTCAGGGTAGCAGTAAGCGATAAAACCCAAGAGGGCCAAAGCATTTTCTCCATGCGGTAATTTGCGGATGTTCCCGGCATTCATATCCCACGAAACATAGACAGCTTCATGAGTATCACCCGCTGGCAGTGTTTTGCTGGCAAGTAATTGTTCTTTATTGGTTTTGTACAAGCTTAGGTAATGCCCAATTTCCAACATATTTTCTGCCATGTAGGCCCCCGCTTGAGAAATCGCCAGCGGCAAATACCCCAGTTCGCCAACAAGTATGTTCGCTTGCTCTTTAAGTCCTGCCTTGAGCGTTTTGGGAATCAATCTCAATAACAGGTCCAAGGCCTCTGATTCGGTCATGACATCGACCTCGACCGCATTGATTAGTTTGTAATTCCTAGACGTGATGATGATGTGTCCTTTTCGAGGCAAAAATTCCGATATCATCTCCAGGTCTGGAGCGTTGTCGTAAACTAAGAGACAACTCTCTTGGCTCTCCAGCCACTTTTTAACTCTGTCAATTTTTTGATCATCCCCAATCCCCAGGGAAAATAGGCGCAGCTGATCCCCTAATTCCAAGTACTCGGCTGTCAGTAAATCCTTGCTCTCTGCGCTGAACCAGGCACGAAAACAATACTCTTTCGGCGGATAATGGATGGCTTGTGTCGCCAAAAAAGTTTTCCCAACGCCACCCATTCCTCGCAAACCGACCAGTGACACTGTTTTGCTTTGACCTGTCAATTGTGACCAAAGCATGTCTGTCAAAACTTTTCTATCAATGTATTGAGTGGGAAAATGCGGCAAATGCCATTTTCTCAGGATGGTGTCTTCGGACTTTTTTAAAGGCTCCACCGCGAGATTGATACGGTTACTAGCCCCGTGAATCGTGATGTTTTTAGCTCCGTCGACAACATCTCCCAGGAGAATCAAGGGGGAGAAAAAGAGTATGAGTTTGATCATGATTGATTAAAAGAAGACCGCTGCACAATGTCCCACGGCGCTTCGCGTCGTTAGTGCTATGGGCACATTTTCACTTTTAAAATGAGTGGATGCCATTGTTCTTTCAGTTTTTTAACTTCACTTATTCTCTGCTGAACACATTGTTCATTTTGACGCCACAACTCGGTCAACCGTGGGTCTTTGAACGATTGCATTCGAATGATTTTAAGGGCTTTTTTGTATTGTTTTTTGGCATTCCAAAGGTCCCCATGTTGCTCCAAAACTTGTCCAAACAAATCATGGTAATAGGCGGTGTAATAGTGTTCCTCACCAAACAATTTACAGACTAACTTGGTTGCTTTTTTATAGTAAGTTAAGGCTTCGTCTTGCTTGGCTTTATCAACCGTGAGTTGGCGTAAACGCAGTGATGGGATCTCATAACGTCGCATGCACACATGTAAACCATGACCGTAAATTTTTTTGGCGTCCAAAAATGCATTTTTAAAATCCAAATATGCCTGCGTATAATGACCAAACGCCTCTTCTATGCTTTGTTGCGTGAGTTGCAAAGTGATATTGTAATGAACAAACAATTTTTCACCCTTAAAGAATTTTTGAGCTTCTGCCAATGATTGTTCGGCCTCTGTGTATTTATGTTGCTGGATGTAGAACCGAGCTAGACGCAAGTGACTGACGCCTACATTGAGGTATTGTAATGGGGTATTGGTTTTGATTTCCAATGCGCGTCGGTAACAGGCTTCCGCTTGTTCGAATTCACCTAGACACATAAAAGTGTGCGCTAAATTATGAATCGCTTTCCCAACTTCAGGGTGGGAAGGGCCATAATACTTTTCGCTGATGTTACGTGCGGTTGTGCAACACTCCAACGATTTACTGTATTCTCCTCGATAACGCCACAGGATACCGATTAGATTGAGCAGTATCGCGCACTCTGGGTGCTCAACGCCATAATGCATTTGATAGATGCGTAAGGCTTTTAAATAGTATTTGTGGGCCCTATCCCACTCTCCAACTACCGAACACACAAGGCCATAATCGCGAAATAGTTTGGCCATGTTGGGGTGATCTTTGTCCCCAAAAATTTGTTTTTTGTTTTTCAATAAATATTCATAGCTTTCTTTGGCTTTTAAATGGTTGCCCAAGCCCTCGTACACTCGACACACGTTACCGAAAATAAGCGCTACTTTTGGTTTACCCTCAAACGACCCTTGATAGAGTTTTTTACAGATGTTATTTGCGTCACTATAGCAAGGGGCCGCTTTTAGTAGTTCTCTCAAGGCATTCCACAAACTTCCGTAGCTATCGAGAATGCAGGCCATAAAAAAAGACTCTGATTGTCCCTGTTTTTCACAAATCGCCATGGCTCGATCATACGATTGTTTTGTCTTTTGATAATCACCCATCTCTCTTGAGAGCAATCCGATACAGTATAAGATTTTGGCCGTTGTTATGTGGTCGGGACCGAGGTTCTTCTCACTTAAAGCTAGGGCTTGATCGAAAAAGTGCTTACTCTTGTCGTAATTGCCTTTATTGTATTTTCCCAAGGTAAAGTAACAATCGGCCAAAATGGACATCAAATCGACGACATCCACAGCGGCAACCAGCGGCTGTAATTGCGACAAAAGGTAGTCGACGTTGGGAGCGAGCGCCTTGACGAGTTCAATTTGTTCCTCGCTCTTCTCTTCACGCGGGTAGAGTGCTTGAATGGTACTCAATGCTTTCTTCAGGATGTTGAGTTTATCGGCCTCGTTGTGTCTGTGGCGAATCCAATCGTGGACGAGTCGATGGACCGATACCGATTGTTGTGAGACTTTGATCAGCGAATACTGCCTCAATATCTTCAAGGCTTCATTCAATGTAATTTCAGCCTGACCATTTGTGTTTCCGCACAAATACTGCATTAAGAGCGATTTGGGAATATTTTCCGGATAACAATAAGCAATAAAGTCCAACACAATTGTAGCATTATCGCCGTTCGGGTGTTGTTCGATGGACTTATAGTTCATGTCCCACGAGACATAAATCGCTTCATGCGAATCGCCAGCTGGCAATATTTTGCTGGATAAGAGCTGTTCTTTATTCGTCTTATAAAGCGTTGCGTAATGAGGTATATCCAACATATTTTCTGCCATGTACGCACCCGACTGAGCTATCGCCAACGGCAAATACCCGAGCTCGCTAACGAGACTTTGCGCCTGTTTCAAAAAATCGTCTCCTGTTTGCAGTGTTCTTGGAAGCAAAGCTTTCAAGAGCATCAAGGCCTCATCTTCTGTCATGACGTCCACCTCGATGGCATTAGGCAGGTTGTAATTCCTTGAGGTTATCAGCGTATGTCCATTATTGGGTAAAAACTCCGCTAATATTTCCATATTGGGCGCGTTGTCGTATATCAAGAGCGTGCTCGATTGACTGTCTAACAAGTTTTTTACCTTGTGGATCTTTTGCTCCTCGCTCATGCCATCTGAAAACAAATGTAACTCGGAACCAAGGGCCAAATACTGTGCCCGGAGTAAGTCCTTGCTTTCCGCGTTGAACCAGGCACGAAAGGTGTAGTCGCGCGGTGGATGTTGGACGGCATGCATCGCCAAGAACGTCTTCCCAACACCGCCCATGCCGTGTAATCCAACGAGGGCGACGGTTTTGCTCGGCCCCGTCAACTGACCCCAAAGGGCATCGGTCAGTCCTTTGCGTTCGACGTACTGGCTGAAGAGGCACGGTAAGTTCCATTCGCGCATGAGGGGCTTTTTTTCGTTGGATGGTTGCAATGGTTCTGCGCCTTCTGCCGCGAGGCCAATAGCGTTGCCATCCCCCTTGATCGTGATGTTTTTAGCTCCGTCGACAACATCTCCCAGGAGAATCAGCGGGGTAAGGAATGGCAGCAGAAATTTGAACATAAAACGCTATTTTGCATCGGTCTTTATTTTTTGTAATTTATTAATGCAAAAAGACCTATGAAAAATGTCGTCAAAGCTTGGCTTTGCGCGAGCACGACCTGCCGTAGCGTACATAGAGGTACGTGAGGCAGTCGGCGGAACGAAAAACGAGCTTTCACGGCATTTTGCATAGGTCTTTATTTTAGGTTCCCATCCTGAATCATATGAAAGATAAACTGGCCGGCGTTGTGCAGGGCGATGCTGTGAAAGGCGTCGTTTTTGGTGCCGTCGCCCCAATCGGAAATCCCCTTGATCATGACCCATTTAGCGCCCATCATGCTCGACACGGAATAGACGCCATAGGCCTCCATGTCGCCGCCGAGATATTCGGGCTCTCGTTGAGCGAGGTAATGCAAAAAGCTTTCGGAGTTGACGAGCGCATTGCCGGACAAGGTGAGGCCTTGGTGGACCTTTGCCCCCTTCCAATTGTGGATGCTGGCGTTGACGAGGGGCAACATCGGTGAAGTCACTTTGTCGCCGCGTGAAAGAATTTCGCCATTCTTCTCTTTGCGAGTCTCGTAATTGGCCACCTGACGCGAAATGAGAATGTCGCCCAAGGTCTGACCTTTTCCCTTATTGCCAAACGCGATGCCCGTTGAAACCACATATTGCGGGTGAATGTCGCGGAAAACACTCATCAGTGCGAGGGGCGTTGCGTTGGGCTCCAACATGCCCATCATGCCGGTCTGCATGTGAAAGACCTCCACGCCGCCCAGCGTTCCCATGTTGTAGACCACCTGATCGCGCACGGCCTCTTTGGCGATCTTCAGGCCAACCTTTTCCGCCTCTTTATGAATCTTTTTGGTTTCGTAGTTGGTGGCGGTCAGAATCAACAACCGCGAATGGCCCGTGTCTGCAGAGTTTGCCAGCTCTTTCTTTTCATCCGCGATGGCTTGCGGGCTCTCGCCGGGCGCGTTGGAAGCCTTACTCGGAGCGGCAGATTCTTCGACTTTATTGCTATTCCCTTGAATGAGAATGTTCCCGCTTCCCTTGATCTCATGGGCATGCACGACGCCACATAAACCTACCCACATTATGAACAAAATCCTCATAACATTCCTTATCGTTGATGGTCAACAATTTTAAGAAAAACTGGGGTAGTTGCACTCAGTTTTGGTCCGCTTTTATACAAAAGTCAAGATTATTTGCAACAAGGAAGGCACAGGCCCTCAATCATGAGCCGAAGTTGTTTCTAGCGCCAATTAAACAACGAAATGCAACACTCGGACGGTATGAATTATTTCCTTCTTGCCGGACCTGCGGTGTGTGGTTAATCTAGATAAGCGATGAACTACACGATGGAATCTTTGATGGAGTTGGCGGTGCAACGTGGGGCGACGGATTTGCACATCAACCCGGGTGAAGCGCCGACGTTGCGCCTTGACACGAAGTTGAGGCCGCTCGAGGGAATGGCGCGTCTAACGTCCGAGGATGCTTGGTCTTTGGTTAGAGCGATCACTACGGACGCCCAACAGGCGACATTGCAGGCGCAGGGCTCAGTTGACTTCGCTTACCACATCGAGGGCAAGTCTCGTTTTCGAGTAAACGCTTTCCGCGTGCGCAATGCCTACGCCCTTTCGCTGCGTTTGATTCCAGAAAAGATCTTAAAGTTGGACAGCATCGGGTTGCCTTCCAATATAGAATTTTTGTTGCAACAGCCGCGGGGCCTGATTCTCGTAACGGGGCCAACGGGAGCTGGTAAGAGCACGACGCTCGCCGCGATGATCGATTGGTTTAATTGCCACCGCGAAGGTCATATTGTGACGTTGGAGGACCCCATCGAATACGCCTTTCATCATGGACGTTGTTTGATTTCGCAACGCGAGATAGGGAACGACACGCCCAATTTCAAAAGGGCCCTCAAGGACGTTTTGCGGCAAAACCCCGACATTATTCTAATCGGTGAGATGCGTGATCTCGAGACGATCGAGGCCGCTGTGACGGCTGCGGAGACGGGTCACCTTGTCCTTGCAACGCTTCACACGACGGGAGCCGCGCGCACGGTCGACCGCATCATAGACGTTTTCCCGGCTGAGAGCAAAAACTACATTCGCACGCAACTGGCGTCAAACCTCGTTGCCGTTCTTTCTCAAGTCCTGTGCCCGAAGGTGCCATCGGGTCTGGTTGCAGCCTTTGAAATCATGGTCAATACGACGGGTATCGCCTCGCTCATTCGGGAAAACAAGACTTTTCGCATTGCTTCTGAGATCCAAACGGGCGTGCAATACGGCATGATCACGCTCGATAACCACCTCTTTTCGCTGTATTCCCAGAAAAAAATCACCAAAGACATTGCCTTACGCGTCGCCAACGAGCCCGCTGAATTGCAGACACGGCTGGCTAAGTGAAAAAATCGCATCCATTTTCTACCGACCTTTCCTCTAACTAAATGAATACAAACGACACTAGAACGCCGCTAGAATCCATTTTGCATCGGCCTTGGTTGATAGAAAAGCGTGTTGATGGCAGTATATCGTGTATCGTCGTGGGTGCCGTTGAGGACATCGAGGCGATTGTGAAGGATTTCCCTGGGGGCGTGTTTTGGCTGGTAGACCTCGCGTCGGCCGAAAAATGGTTGCACGCGGAAGAGCCGAGCATTTTCCCAATCGATGCCGCGTCTCACGAACAGCTGGAAGCACCTCTAGTAAGCTTTATCCGCCGCAATTTGAGCCAGATGCCGACTTTGTTGGTCGCGGAATCGATTTTAAAAAAGCACACGGAGTTATACGAGCCGTGCCTGTCGCAATTGATCCAAATTCTGGACGGTGCGCACTCGTTGAGAACGGGCTGGAAGGCTCAGGCTTTAAGTGTACAGCGGAATTTGTTGAAGAATCTGCCATTTACTCTGCGTTATCGGCTAGATGAGTCTTTTAAAGATCGGTGTAAAGGGTTGCCAATCTTTGTTGTCGGGTCAGGGCCGTCGCTGGATGTCACATTGCCGCTGATCCTCAATATGAAAGAAAAGGCAATCACCGTCGCCGCTGACAGCGCTCTACAGGCCTTTCAAAAGCTCGGCGCCGAGCCCGATATCCTTGTGACGCTCGATGCCTACAAGCCCCTACAGGAATGCGCCAAAGAGACACCGCAAAAGACACTCTTATTGGCGAGTTCGGACTGTCACATGAGTTGGTTGCAGTTTTTCCCCAAAAGCCGTATAGCGATCTTTGATAAGGGCGAAAAGACTGACGCCTGGCTGCATCAAAGAGGTGTGCCGCCAACACCCCTGACTGGTAGAAATAACGCGGGTCTAACTGCTCTTTTGACCGCTGTGGTGCTCGGCGGGAATCCGATTATTCTGCTTGGAATGGACCTCGCTGAAGACAACAAAAGTCGCTATGCAGAACTGACGGACCGCCACCTAGGTGACACGGCTTTTTTTCAAAAACACGCCATTCCCGGGAGCTATCAGGCAGAAGTCCAAAGCCCCTTTTTGCTGGATTGGAAAGAGACCTGTGAGCTCTGCAAACAATTGTCGGCAGCTATCACGCTTTTCAATCTCAACGACCGCGGGGCCCGCATCGACGGTACTCAATTATTGCATCCGTCAAAATGGCAATCCCTGCAACCGAATCTTCGTCGCGGAGCCTTTCTTTTTTCGCCAAAAACTTTGCCGATCGATCGGCCGTTGATCGATGCCTTATTTGAGCTGTCTGACATTCTCAAAGCACTCTTGAGCCGATGGGATGAAAAGGCATTGCAGGAGCTCCTCGAGCACGATGAACTGTCTGTTTTTCTCGGTTCATACACTTTTTCGCTCATGCAACGCGTGTCGGAAGCGCAGACCTTTCGCTTGCCAGACCTCGATCGCATAGGAGAACACCTTCAATCGCTCCGCATTCTCTTGGATAATCAGGCCTTTTTACTTTGACAA
>MIDP01000021.1:0-147 GCA_001831095.1 Verrucomicrobia bacterium GWF2_51_19
TCTCTGGATTGGCGTGTATCCGGGCCTGAACGAAGAAATGCTGAGTTTTGTTGTTGAGAAGATAGAAGCTTTCTTTGGCGTGAATTTCTAGTTTAGCAATGTTTGTATCTTTCACTGATAACCTTTGAGCCCCAAATTGAAGACAGG
>MIDP01000021.1:241-22531 GCA_001831095.1 Verrucomicrobia bacterium GWF2_51_19
TAGCGCCAGCATCCTTTAAAATTCGAAGTACATGAACATCCGACAGAAGTTATTTGGCAGCCTCGGGTTGCTAGTTTTTATTATCATCTTTATGTTTGTCGCCACCTTTTTTGTGGCAAGTTCGCAAGAAACCGACGCTCTCATCGTTAATCTGTCTGGCCGGCAGCGCATGTTGATTCAGAAAATGAGCAAAGAAGCCCTACTCTTCACATTGAAGGTTGAGAAAAAAGAAGATGCTTCTACAGCACAATCAAACCTCCTGGCGAGCATGGCGATTTTTGACAAAACATTGGCCGCCCTGAAAGATTCTGGGTTCGCGCCGCGGACACTCGACCCCAAAAGCGATAAAAGCGACTTTTGCCCCGCAAGTGAAGGGCTGACCAAAGAGCAATTAGAACTCGTAGATGCTCAAAAAACGATCTTTTTTGAAAAGTTAAACCAGCTCTTGGCTGAGACCGATAACGGCAAGCGGCAAGGCATATTGACGTGGATTGTCGAGAACAATATGAAGCTCTTGGAGAAAATGAATGTCGTTGTCGAGCTCATGCAGCGCTCGAGCGAGCACAAGGCTTCATTGTTGTTGTCGTTGCAGATATTCAGCTTGTTGTTGGCTTTCGTCGTTGGCTACATCGCTTTCCAGACGACATACTCTATCATCAAGCGCCTTTACGGCATTCAACAGTTTTGCAAACGACTGAGCGATGGTGACTTACGGACGGCAATGGAAACCTCCGGCAATGACGAAATTCGCTCCATCGGCGACATGCTGAATCGCTTGCAAAAGAAGCTCAATGACGTCATTGGCGAGACTCAAATGACGATCAAGCACCTGAGCAGTATCGTCGAGAAGCAAAAACAGACAGAGTCAAACTTGAGTACAAACGCGAGTCACTTGGTCCAGGTCTCGTCAGAAACGACGACGGCCAGCATCAATTTAAACCAAAACATGACAAGCGTGTCGGCCTCCATCGAAGAAACGTCGACCAACTTTTCACTCGTCGCCTCAGCCACAGAGGAAATGAACACATCCATTGTCGAAATCGCCAACAAGACAGAAGTGGCTAAAAGAATCACCAATGAAGCCGTTGAGGCCTCTCAAGCAGCCTCGGGACAGTTTTCCAAGCTCATCGAAGTCACACAAAATATTGGCAAAATCACCGAGGCCATTGCTGGCATTTCCGAACAGACAAACTTGTTGGCACTCAACGCGACAATCGAAGCCGCGAGCGCAGGAGAAAACGGAAAAGGGTTTGCCGTCGTCGCCAACGAAGTCAAGGAATTGGCCAAACAGGCAGCCATTTCCACTACCGAAATTCAGACACAAATTGAAAAAATACAGGCCTCATCCCGCGAGACAGCTGCAATGATGAAACGCATCTCAGACGTCATCAATCAGTCCAACACGATCATCACAGAGATTTCATCAGCCATCGATTCCCAGGCATCCACGACAAAAGAAATTGCCGATAACATCACTCAGGCCTCAACGGGCGTCGAATACGTCACACAGAGCGTTTCAGACAGCACCATGAAGATCGAGCAAATCGCCAATCAGATGAACAACCTGGTTTCCGCCGTGGACATGATGAAAACCGCCAGTGGAGCGTTGAAGACAGACGGGCACGAACTCGAAGACACCGTCAGCCACCTCAGCACTATGACAGCCTCATTCCAGACAGCGGCGAAATAGTCCCATAATAAGACCGATTTTAAAAACGCCCATTAAACAAGGCAGTGCAACACTCGGCATGAACTAAAGTGAATCAAGATTGATGGCTAACTATTTTTCAGCGGGTTTTTAACGCCCTGAAGCACTTCTTGTAGAGTCAGCAATGAGAACGGCTTTGTGAGGTAGCCTTGCATGCCGATCTTAAAGCACCGACTGCGTGTTTCCGGCATGGTGTCTGAAGTGAGCGCGTAAATGCTGGGCCGATCTTTGCCGACATGGGACTCGAAAATGCGCTCAGCGGCCGAAAATCCATCGAGTAGCGGCATAAAGAGGTCCATCAAAATGAGGTCAAATGATGCAATCTTTGTTTGTTCCAAAACCTCCGTCCCGTTGCTGACCAGCGTGACGTCGTTGTAGCCCAGACGCTTCAGTAGCGTCAAGAGAACGCGCTGGTTGAGAATATCGTCTTCGGCGACGAGGATTTTCAGCGGACAGGATTCCCCCAATCTGTGATTGACGACCGCCGCGTTGCTGCGCTTTCTCCGTATGCCATATGAGGATTCGAGTGTTTCTTCAACGGGGACCCGGATAAAGATGTTAAGGGTATTTTTTGTGGCGTTATCGAGCCAGATTTTCCCCTTCAAGCTTTCGACGAGCTTTTTCGCCATGGCAAAGCCCAAAAAGGACGCTCCGTATTGGCGCACACTCGTATCACTGGCGTCGACGAAGGTTTTTAGCAGATAATCGATTTTTGCCTGAATGATGTTGGAATTGTTGATTTCAAACTGCAAAAAGGACTTGCCGCTGTCCAAGACAGTCTTGGCGAGAATACCGACTTGCTTGCCGCGCGTAAAAAGAAGTGTGTTTTCCAAGAGCACTTTCAACATGGATTCCAGCTTTTCACCGTCTGAGAGGAGCGCCTTTGGGCATTTTTCATCGATGTTTGAAAAGAGTATGAGGTCGTGGTAAAACTCTTGTTTTTCGATGTAGTCTAGCGCCCCGTCGACGACGTCCTCAACGACAAAGGCCTCTTTCTTCTCGCGGAAAGTGTTGTTTTCAAGCGAGTTGTAGTCAATCAAGTTGGCGATGAAATTCAGTAGGCGAGCGTTGCCCTGTTTGATGATTTTTACAATGTCTTTTTGCTCTTGATTCAGCGAAGTGTCGCTGAGGACGTCGAGCATGCCCATAATGGAATTGAGTGGCGTGCGCAACTCGTGATTCATGGCTGAGAGAAAGTCAGTCTTCGCTTCGGACGACCAGCGTGGTTTTTCTGGCTCTCGCGTCGTGAACGTCTTGACGAGGTTTTCGGCGAGTGTTTCCTTTTTAAAAATGTGAATGAGTATGTTGCGGCCATTGAATAGACAGCCGGAAATGCTGACATTAACGGGGATTTCGCGACCCGCCTTGCTAGCCACAGAAGCCTCTCGATAGAAGATGTTTGCATTATTGAGCAGTTGTTTGCGGCAGAAATCCCAATAGGATACCTGTTTGCCATCAGAAGGTGGGAGGCTATAGAGTTGAGTGTGATGGCAACCAACCAACTCACCCTTCGTGCGCCCAAATAAAGTTTCTGCCATGGGATTGGCTTCCACAACGGTCTCTGTTTCTGCATCGACCAACAAAATGGCTTCACCAAACGACTCAAGGGCTTTACGATAACGACTATCAGCCTCGTCAAAGCTCGCCTGGGGCGTCGTTTTGTGAGCATTCCAGTCTTTCAATCGGTTGATCTCTCTCTGAAGGTACTTGACCTCCGCTTCTAGTTCCATCGTTGTTCTCATATTCGCTGACTCCGAGTGGTAAACATCATGACATGTGTTTTTCAAAAAGGCCATAGTAAAATGTTGGAATTCACTCTCGACAACGTTCTTCAATGATTTTGAATGAAAATAGATGAAGATTAGAGACATTGAATTAGCCGCTTGGGGTGAAAGAGAAATTCAAATGGCCGAGCACGAGATGCCTGGCTTGATGGCGTTGCGGGCGAAATACGGCTCGTCACAACCTCTCAAGGGCGCACGCATTTCGGGGTCGCTGCACATGACCATCCAGACCGCCGTGCTCATCCGGACACTGGAAGCCCTCGGGGCAAGAGTTCGTTGGGCAAGTTGCAACATTTTTTCAACGCAGGACCACGCCGCGGCAGCCATCGCAAAGGCCGGGACTCCCGTGTTCTCTTGGAAGGGCGAAACACTCGAGGAATATTGGGATTGCACCTTTGAGGCCCTTAATTGGAAAGGTGAAGCCGGCCCAGACCTCATCGTCGACGACGGCGGTGACGCCACTCTCTTGATTCACAAAGGCTACGAGCTCGAACACGACAGTCCTTGGGTCAATACGTCGTCGGAGAGCCACGAAGAACAGATAATCAAAGACCTCTTAAAGCGCATCTACGCCGATAACAAAGATTACTGGACTCCCATGGTCGCCAACTGGAAGGGCGTTTCCGAAGAAACCACGACGGGCGTCCATCGCCTCTATGAGCGCATGAAACAAGGCACCCTTCTCGTCCCAGCTATCAACGTCAACGACTCTGTAACCAAGTCAAAGTTCGACAACCTCTACGGCTGCCGCGAATCCCTCATCGACGGCATTAAACGCGCTACGGGCGTCATGCTAGCCGGAAAGACCGCCGTTGTCTGCGGTTACGGCGACGTCGGTAAGGGTTGCGCCCAGGCCCTAAGCGGCGTCGGAGCAAATGTCAAAATCACAGAGATTGACCCCATTTGCGCCCTCCAGGCCTCCATGGAAGGCTTTAACGTCGTCCGTCTCGAGGACGTCCTGCCAACAGCCGACCTCTACGTCACCGCCACAGGCAATTGCGACATCATCACACTCGATCATATGCTCGCTATGAAAAATCAGGCCATCGTCTGCAATATCGGCCACTTCGACAACGAAATCCAGGTCAACGCCCTCAACGTCGCCCCAGGCGTGAGCAAGGAGACGATCAAACCCCAGGTCGATCGCTATACCCTACCCAGCGGCAGCCAAATCTTTGTGCTCGCCGAGGGCCGCCTCGTCAACCTCGGTTGCGCGTCCGGCCACCCATCATTCGTCATGTCCAACTCCTTTACCAACCAGGTCCTCGCTCAACTCGACCTCTGGCAGAAACGCGGACAACTCACAAAAACAGTCCGTACCCTTCCAAAAATCCTCGATGAGGAAGTCGCCCGACTTCACCTCGATAAAGTCGGCGCCCGCCTCACCACCCTATCCCCTAAACAAGCCGCCTATATCGGTGTCCCACAAGAAGGCCCCTTTAAAGCCGATATGTACCGGTATTGAGAAAATGCGGAAACTTTTTATGTTTCGCAACAGATTGGTGAATCTGGCAAGACCGAGGCAAAATGGATGCAAAAATGTGGCTTTGCGCGAGTACGATCTGGCGTAGCGTACATAGAGGTACGTGAGCCAGTCGACGGAGCGCGAAACGCATTTTGGCGCCATTTTGCCTCGGTCTTTTATGATATACGTTTGAAGGGATGTATATAGTCAGCTCGCGGGTGGCATTCGTGGTGAGTTTTGAGGATTTGGGTGGCGTCGACGTGGGTATAGATTTGGGTGGTGGAGATATCGGCGTGGCCGAGGAGTTCCTGGATCATACGGAGGTCAGCACCGTTTTCCAACAGATGTGTCGCAAAGGAATGTCGCAGGCTATGCGGCTTGATATTTTTTTGAATGCCCGCCCGTTTGGCTTCTTGTTTGAGGTTGTACCAGAATGTTTTACGCGAAATCGGGTCGCCACGCTGGCTCAAAAAGAGCGCATCGGCCGTCTGCGACTTCACGAGGATCGGCCGACCAACGCTGAGGTAATCGCGGATCGCCTGAATCGCCTTGGAACCAATCGGGACAATGCGCTCCTTGGAACCCTTTCCGCGCACACGCAAAAAGGCATCCTCGAGGTTGAGGTTGTGAAACGTCAGGTTGCAGAGCTCGGAAACCCGCAATCCGCTGCTGTACATCAACTCAAACATCGCCCGGTCGCGCCGCCCGATAGGAGTCGACACATTGGGGGCCGCCATCAGTTGGTCGACCTCCTGCGACGTCAATACGTGTGGCAATTTCCGGAAAAGCTTGGGCGTGTCAAAGTTCGCCATCACGTCGTCACACACCTTTTCCGTCACCAGAAATTTTGAAAATGACCGCAACGCCGACAACTTCCTCGCCAAACTCGCCGGCTCCAAATCGACCCCCCTCTCGCAAATCCACTCCGCTACCCACTCACCGCTAAACTCCCGCCAGTCCTTCACCCCACGTTTTTCCAAAAACGCCAATACCTGCTCCAAATCTTCACGATAACTCTCCACCGTGTTCTTCGCCAAACCACGGTCTAAGCTAAGGTACGTCAGAAATGCTTCTAATAAATGTTCCATAGTCACCGGGAAAACCTTTTTTAGGCAAAAAAGGTTTTCCCGGACCCTTTCCTAAAAACTTTTAATATTTTTCTGCGCGTTGCGCAGAGAGCCCTATTCGCAAAGACCGAAGCTATTTTTGCATTTGCAAAAATAGCTTCGGTCTTTGCGTAATCAATGGGTCCAGGGGCCGCTGCTCCTGGCGAGGGGTTTGGGGGCGAGGAGCCCCCGGAGCGAAAAACGCATTTTGGCGCCATTTTACAGCGGTCTTTAAAATAGTTGGAGGACTTTCTCCAAGGCCTTGGTATTGCTGGGCTGCATATCGCAGAGGGGTAGGCGGACAGAGTTGTTGGAGATTTTTTGTTTTTTAAAGAGGGCGTGTTTGATGGGGACTGGGTTAGTTTCGAGGAAGAGGGCCTTAAAGAGTGGGTAGAGGTTGCGGTTGAGTTCAGCGGCTGTTTCGAGGTCATTGGCAAGGGCAGCATTGACCATGGCGACGACTTCTGCCGGTATGAGGTTAGACGCGACGCTGATAACGCCCTTAGCGCCGGAGGCAATGAATGGAAGGGTGAGAGCATCGTCTCCACTGAGAATGACGAAATTGGAGTCCATTTCCTTGGCCATTTGTGTGACGCGGTTGCAAGCGCCCCCGGCCTCCTTGATGCCGATAATGTGGTCATAGTGGTCGCGGAGGCGTTTGAGAATTTCGATCGAGATTTCGATATTGCAGCGGCCGGGAATGGAATAGAGGATAATGGGCTTGCGGGTGGCCTTAGCGATTTCCGAAAAGTGGAGGAATAGGCCTTCCTGGCTGGGCTTGTTGTAGTAAGGAGTGACGACCAATATGGCGTCTGCACCCCATTTTTCGGCCAATTGGGCCTTCTTGACGGCGGAAGTGGTGCACGCAGAGCCCGTTCCGACGATGACGGGTATGCGGCCCTTGACTTGTCTAATGACAAAGGGTGCCACTTGTTCGCGTTCTTCTGGGGTGAGGGTGGGGGTTTCAGCGGTCGTGCCGAGGGCGACAACGCCCTGAACCTTATTGGCTATTTGAAACTCGATGAGGTTAGCCAAGTCATCGAAGTGAACGGCTTCTTTTTTAAATGGGGTGACGAGAGCCGTATGCGTACCATAAAACTTTTTTGAGTCCATAAGTAGCCTGTTTTTGGGATTAAAGTATCGCGCAAGAGACTACCGTTGAATGACATTGGAACAGTCCATGTGAATGCTCATTTTCCTGCAGTCTCTGTGACCACCAAATTCACTTGAGTGTTCCTGGCGGCCTGGCTTTATTAATGGCAGGTTTTTAACGAAAAATCAACTAAAAAAGATGCTTTTTTTAGCGCAGGGGGCGGTTCAGTTTGTCCTTAAACTTGTCGAGAATGCCGTTGATGAAGCGTTTGGAGTCTGGAATGGAATACAATTTACCCAATTCGATGGCCTCATTGATGGAGACAACGGGCGGAATATCTTCGCGATGGAGGAGCTCAAAAATGGCCAGGCGCAGAATAGACAGATCGATCTTTGCAATGCGGTCGAACTTCCAGTTTTCCGCATACTGCTTGATTTCGGCGTCAATCTCGTCGATAAAGAGCAAAATGCCGTCAATCAGCTCTCCGGCAAACGCAAAATGCGACCGAGGTTTTTCCTTTTCTGCGAAGAAGGCATCCATCGCTTTGGGCAAGTTTTTCTGTGGATTGAGCTCCCACATGTACAAAAACTCAATGACGGCCTGGCGGTTTTCCCGACGCATGGATGATTTTGGCTCTTCTTTCATGGATTGGAACTTTTTTGCTTTTAAATAAAAAGTCCAGGCTTTTCGCTAAAAATGTGTGGACTCGGACTTAGCCCGAACGACGAGAACGCCGTGGGCATTTTACCCAGGTCTTTATTAGATGTTGGCGTGAGCCCAGTTCTTACGCTTATACCGGAGAAAGAATGGGATGAGCAGGGCGATGGTGTAGATGGGCAACATTTTCCACATGAGCGTCGGCGAGAAGTGAAAGAGCTTGACCAGGACAATGCACGGAATCACGTACAGTATCCAACAAGACAGGCTGATGCTCCAGAGGAGAAAGCGTGTGTCAGTGGCCGCCATGATGACGCCGTAGAGCACCCAGATCATGCCATCGAAGACAAAGCTGATCCAGAACCAAAACAGGCCGTCGCGAATGAGAATGCGTAGGTGTTCGGTGTCCATGCCGGTGTCGTTGTTGTGGGTGAAGAGGTTGACGAGAATGTCCGGGAAAAACACCATGATGAGGGAGAGAAAAAACAGCAAAACAAACTCAATTTTGACAGCCGATATCAGGGATTTGTGGATGCAGTCGTACTTTTTAGAGCCGATAAAGTTGGACGTCAGACCCGTCATGCCTTTGGCGATCGCTTCCGTAAAGAAGCAGTACAAAAAGTAGCTGTTTTGGCCTATAATAAACGTCGTGATGTAAGGGTCGCCGACATTCGCAAAGGACTGTAAAATGACTGCCGGTGCGCCCATTTCAAGTGCGTGAACGAGGCCACTTGGCCATCCAATGTGCAGGGCGCGCATGAAGATTTTTTTATTGAAATGCCAGATGGTCGTGTGGTATTTCTTGCGAATATTTTTTTTGAAAAACAGGTAAAACAAGATGATGCCCTGTATGAGCCAAGCGGCGACAGTTGCAAAAGCCGCCCCGGTGGTTCCCATTGCGGGAATCCAGTCACCAACGCCAAAGATCAGCACGAAGTCCAAGATAATGTTGGCGATATTGGCAATCACAACGGCGAGTGTCACCATGCGCGTCCTTCCAATCCCCATAAAGAAAGAGGTGATGGCGCCGTTGATGATGCTCAAAAAGCCGCCGAAACAGACGATTTGAAAAAAGCGCACCGTCAGCCCTTCGTAGGTCCGCGCGATCAACCATTGCGTGCCCCAAATGCCGACTGCACAAAAGACGATCCCCGACAACAGGCCAAACCAGATCATTTGCCAGACGGTGTTGCCTATCGCCTCAAAGCGCTTCGCGCCGTTGTGCTGGCCGACAAAGACCTGGGCAATCATCGCAATCGAGAGAAAGGTAAACTGCAGGGCCGTAAATAACACGGCAGTCGCTCCAACGGCGTTCATGGCGTCCGAAGAGTAGTAGGACAGAATCAGGCGGTCGAAAAAGAGCATGAGGTACGTCGACATAGCGTTGAGTGCCAACGGCCATGCAATTGTCAGCAATTCACGTATGCTGCCTTCTGGGTAACGAGTTAGGGTATGATCTGTGTGGGTGTCCATTGCGCACCCTCGCTTTCTAATAAGACCATTGCAAAATGTCCTCTAGCTGCGTTCTCGTCGTTCGGGCTAAGTCACGTACCAACGTACGCTCCTGTCGTCCTCGCTCCTCGGGCCTTGCTATAGAGCCATTTTTCAACGGTCTTATATTTCGTAAGTTATTGATAAAAAACATATGATAAATGCTGGCCAAACTTGGCTTTGGGTGAGCACAAATCGGTATAGCGCAAAAAGAACTTTTCTCGACGATTAACATAGTTCTTGTTCTAATAATTGTTGTTTGAGCGCTGTTCCATATTTATATCCGCCGAGTCCGTGCTTGGCAACGACTCGATGACATGGAATGACAAACAACAGGGGGTTTTGGGCGCAAGCCGAAGCGACCGCGCGCGCAGCCTTGGGTTTTCCTACGATTTGGGCGAGCTCTGTGTAGGTTCGCGTTTCACCACGGGGAATGTCGGCAATCGCTCGCCAAACAGTTTTCTGAAACGCCGTTCCCGCCATATCAAAGTCCGTCAACTTGGATTTGCCCGAAAAATGGTCGTCTAGCCGACGTCGCCAATCCGCCGAGGGACGCCATTTTGTTGCTTTTGCCTCTGGTTCAAAGGATACCAGGCCGACGTCGGTGAAGACATAGGTGCAAGTAAGGTTTCCCAAAACATATGTATCGTAACACAACATACAAAAGCCGCTGCGAGACAGAAACTTTTAGCGGAATGAAATTACTCTGCGCCCAGACAATGGGCAACCACAACGCGTCGGAAAATGGCGTTTTTGTTTTTTAAAAGCTTTGTGGACAGAGCCCTAGGCATACCTCTTACTTGTGCCAGATCTATTTTAACCTGGCAAGCAAAAAAATGAATAAGGAAGAGTACACAATTCTGACGGTGTGTAAAATCTAATCATTGAGGCCAGAATCCATGCGGACGGCCGTTGTACCGTCAGCCATTTCGACGATGAGTTTTTCGCCGAACAGTGCTTTGCGGGCAAGTGGGTGGCCGTGTGGGTCGCGGATCAGGGCAAATCCGCGCTGGAGGGTGTGAGCAAAACTCAAATTGTGAAGGCGGTGCTCGACTTGTTGAACGCGGTTGCGGCTTTGAGACAGGGCGTGTTCTGGGTGTGTTTGTGCAAATCGGTGTTGGAC
Organism: Verrucomicrobia bacterium GWF2_51_19; assembly: GCA_001831095.1. Classification (GTDB taxonomy): domain Bacteria; phylum Verrucomicrobiota; class Verrucomicrobiia; order Opitutales; family UBA12508; genus UBA12508. The sequence goes on from MIDP01000021.1 coordinate 10,669, forward strand.
GTGCGTGTAGTGCGTCCTTTTCTGGTCGAGGTGTCGCTGAAGGGCCAGGGCAAAGGCGCGGGTGAGGTCATCGTGATGCAGTATGGCGTTTTCAAAAGTGCGCTTCAATGTCGCTGGACTGAGGCCCGCTTGCAGGCGGAGCAGGTGAGATTTCCAAACGGCCAGGCGGTGTTTGGCTTCCTTGGCGAGAAAGTGTTTGGTGCCATCGATGCGCTCGAGCACGGCAATGCGATCACTCGTGATTCTTTCAGCTGCCGCAGAAGGCGTTTCGGCTCGAAAGTCTGCGGCGAAGTCTGCCAAAGTAAAGTCGATTTCGTGCCCGACGGCAGAGATTACGGGTGTTGAGCAGGCGGCGATCGCGCGAACGACAACGGCCTCATTAAAGGGCCAGAGGTCTTCGAGACTTCCACCGCCTCGACAGACGACGATTACGTCAACGGCCATTCCGTCAGCCCTTTGAATCTGCGTAACGAGCTCTTCCTTCGCCCCCTCTCCCTGGACTTTTGATGGAAAGACGATGACCGTGCCTGCCCACTTTCGCCGTTTGAGAATGCTGATAAAGTCGTGAATGGCGGCGCCCGTTGGGGACGTCACCAGGGCGATCTTTTTTGGCAAGAGCGGCAGTGGCTTTTTACGCTCCGGATCGAAGAGACCCTCCCTACCAAGCTGCTCTTTGAGCCGGTTGAATTCGAGTTGCAGCTTTCCCATGCCATCGGAAGCCACAAAGCGGACCAATACCTGGTAATTGCCTTTGGGGGCATACACGCTGACGTTGCCAAAGACGACGATGCGCTGCCCTTCTTTAACGAGGTTGGCGTAGCGCAATGCGTGGCCCTTAAATAGAACGGCCGAAATTTGGGCATTTTCGTCTTTCAGCGTAAAATAGACGTGTCCGCTCGACTGTTGACGGCAGTTGGAGACTTCACCCCGAATCCAGACCTCGGCAAAATGCCCCTCGAGCACCTGTTTGAGGTTTAACGTGAAGTCCGAAACCGACAGGACCTGGTTAACTTGATCACTCAACGCTCTTTCGCTTGGACTCAACATATCGAGATGTTAGAAATTTGGTTAAAAAAATAAAGACGAAAAACAGCGCTATTCCGAGTGCCAACAGGCGAAATTGACCCTCGACAGCCGCATTACCGGACATCAAAAAGACGATGGCCCACGGGTACAGCAGGACCCACGAGAGAAAGAGGTAGGACTTGAGTGGCGCCTTCAACATCCCCAAGAGATAATTCTGGACAACGAGTGGCGTTCCAGGAATCAGGCGGATTAGGAGGACGAGCTTGGTCATGTTGGACTCCTTGATGACGGGGTTAAAGCCACGTTTGAGGAGCATTTTTTTGAAAAATTTGTGAAAGATTTTGGCCGACAAAAAGTAGGTCAACAAGAGGTTTCCGAAGAGCCCCACCGCGATAATAAGCAGGCCGGCCTTGACACCGTACAGGGCACCGCTCAACAAGTACAAGACCGACACCGGCATACCGATCGCCGGCCCCACGACAATCAAGAGGCACATGTAGATCGGGTGGACTTCGCCCAAGCGCCGCAACAGTTCCTGCATCAACACCCAACATTCGCCCAATGAGAGCCCCATCGAAAAGAATAAATAGACCATCGCAGCCATTACCAGGACGCCAATCCCTATCATGATTTTCATGCATACATACAAGCGCACCCCAGAGCCCTTGGCAAGTTCAAACACAAAAACACTTGATTCGCAGCGAGTAGCCAACTATACTTAATGCTCGTTATGTCAAATATCCAAGGTCCTTCTTTTTCCAGTACGCCACAATGGGACACCAATAAACAGGTCTTTTCAGATAAAAATGTATTTGTAAAGTATACCGAGAAAAGTCTGGAAATTACTTTAAAAGAGACAGGAAAGCCGCTGGAAACGCGTCAAACAATACGTCTGCCTGACAATGTTTCCCCACTCTTGATTTCGGCAATGAGCTTGCAAAACATCAAAAAAGGGCAATTGAAAGGCTTACAGGATCAAATCAAGACCTATTCCGAAAAGATAAAGTCGGGCCAAGACTTTTTTAAAAAACTGTCAAACGATGGTCTTACCGATGAAGACAAAACAAAGGAAAACGCCTCGTGTCTCTTGTTTTTCTTGCGCAACGAAGCGGCCAAAAAATCAAAAACGCCCTTTGACAAAGGTATGATGACATTGGAAGACTCGGGAAGCAAAATCTTTAACTTTCTCAAGAAATGCGAAGACAGCTACAGCCGCGATTCGTCGCACTTTTCAGCCTTTCAAGCAGCCCAGTCGTTGTTTAAAAAAGCGCTGAACGCCTTCAAGCTCGATGGCGTCCACAAGGGCCTGGATTTCAACGAGCCCAATGGTCTTCCTCTCGGCGCAAAGACAGCCCTTTTCGGGCGCTTAGAGGACACTGATGGCACGAAGCGCTTAGGCAAAAATGGTTTGACCTTTATTAAGTTCGAAGAGCACGGATTGAAGGCCCCGAGCGACCGCATTCGGCACGCCATGAACTTTGTAACGGCCATTTTACGCCGCGTTGGCGTTGTCCCAATGAACGATCCACTCGCTAAAAAAGAACATATTTCAAACGATCTCAAACATTTTCGAGAGGACCTCATGAAGGAATTGGAGCCGCTTAAAGACAACACTAAGCTGCTTAAATCCGCCTGGGCAACTCTTTCCGACAAAAGTTTGGGAATGCGTGGATTGGATAAGGCTATTAAGGATATTTTCGAAGATAGGGCACACCGATTGGAAAACTTTCGTGTTGGAAAGAATCGTTTTTTACTGCACAATGACCCGATTTACCAACAAGCGGAAAAAACGTGGTTAGCGTTGCTCGAAAAGGCCAGCGGTCGGAATATCGAAGAAAAAGAACTCGCCCTGACGAAGATGCAAGGCGACGAGGTGGTCCTATTTGACAAAGATTTAAAGTAGACATATGGCTGAACTACACGCAGACAAAAACGAAGTCACATTATCGAGGTTGATCTTGATATTGGGGCTCATTCCGTTGACATGGATTTTGATGGACGGCCTTGGCTACCTGCATTTTGCCGACAATTGGGTGATGAACCTGCATTTCTGGATCGCGCCTAAAAAAGCGTCGCCGTTGAAAATTATGTACGTCGACATCGACAAAGAGGCGATCGAGCTGATGGGTGAAGAGCCCGTGCCGCTGATGTTTTACGCTCAAGCGGTCGACGCGCTCTTTCGGTACAGCACTGTGAAAGTCGTTGGGACCGACATGATCTTTGCCGAGACCGCCTATTCCAAGTTGGTCGACAGCGAAAAGTTGAAAAAAGACCACGACGTCTTCAAGTACGTCATCGCGCATTCACCGTACTTTGTCTTGGGCGCCACGTACGATGGCCTTTTACACGAGTCTATCAGCGGCAAGGTCAACGGTAACCCTTTCCCTTACCTCTACAATGGCCACGAGGATCTTTCGAAAAACCGCCCGCCGACGATCGCGCGCAAGAGCCTTTCAGACGGCGTTAATGCCAATTACGGGTTAACGGATGTCGACGAGCACATGAGCGCTGGAGCCATTCCGCGTTGGGTGCCATTGTTTTCGCAGACGCAAAATGGCCTCTTCTTGAACATGGCCCTGGAAATGTCACGCCTCTATTACCAATTGCCGAAAGAGGCCGTCAAACTTTACCCAGAGCGCGTCATTCTACTCGGCGTCAATGGCACGATTTTGATGGAAATTCCCCTCACGCGCGAGCAGCTGGTCGAGATCCATTGGTCACGAAAGTGGAATGATGCTGCCCTGTCGCATATCAGCTTGGCGAACGTTATCAAGGCGAGGCATTGGATGGCCAACGGAACGATTGAACAGCAGAGCCGCGCTAAAGACTTTTTTGGACAATTCAACGGCGGTATCGTCTTCTTAATTAACGAAAAGGCAGAGGGCAACATTCTCATTCACACGCCGATCGATTTTAAAGAAGTGCCAGCTTCCGTCGTACAGACAAATCTGCTGGAAATGTTTTTTACCAAAAACTTTATCCAACGGCTGCCGCCTTGGGGCAATCTCCTCATTCTCGTCATTCTGAACAGCCTGGCCGCGCTCAGCATTCTGTACAACGAACGTTCGCCAATCAGCACGCGAGTCTTTATGCTGATTTTGCTAACCTATGTTGGCCTAAATCTGTACGCCTTTTACAACTTTACGGTTGTCTTGCCGCTCATCGCGCCATTGGGAAGCGTCTTGACGACCTTGGGCTGGGGCGTCAGTTTTCAGCTCATCGAAGAACGTAAACAAAAACGGCGCATTCGCGGGTTTTTCAGCACCTATATCTCTCCAGAGCTCGTCAACAGCATGATCGAGGCCGGTGAAGAACCGCAATTGGGCGGCGTCGAGAAAAACATCACGGCGTTTTTCAGCGATATCCAGAGCTTTTCGTCCTTTTCCGAAGTCATGTCACCCAATCAGTTGGTCGAACTCATGAACGAATACCTGACCGCCATGACCCAAATCCTCAAGGAGCAGGGCGGCACTTTGGACAAGTTTATCGGAGATGCCATTGTGGCGATGTTTGGCGCGCCATTGGCCCTTGAAAACCATGCTCTGAAGGCCTGCGTTGCCGCCTGTCGCATGCAGCAAATCCAGGACAAACTCCGCGAAAAATGGCGCGTGGAAGGCGATAAGTGGCCCAAACAAGTCAGTCGCATGCGCACGCGAATCGGCGTAAACACCGGTGTTGGCATCGTCGGCAACATGGGGTCGGAAGTGCGCTTCAATTACACCATGATGGGCGACAACGTCAACCTCGCAGCCCGTTGTGAGAGCGGAGCCAAGGCTTACGGTGTCTACTCGATGTGTACCGAAGACACACAGTCAGTCGCCACGCAGCAGGGCAACGACGTCGTTTTTCGCGAACTCGACCGCATCGTCGTCAAGGGCCGAACAAAGGCCGTCACAGTCTACGAGATCATGGGCCTGCGCAACCAGCTCGAAGATTCTGTCTTTGAGTGCATCGACGTCTTTGAAAAGGGCCTCAAAAAATACTTCTTACAAGAGTGGGACGAGGCCATCAGCTATTTTGAACGCTCGGCAGGACTCGAACCGCTACGGCCAGGCCGCGATGCCGGTGTCTCACTCAACCCCACCATGCTCTTCTTGCAGCGCTGCAAACAAATGAAAAGCGAACCGCCCGAACCCGGCTGGGATGGAGTCTTCGTCATGCATACGAAGTGAGTTTTCTTTTCACCCACTCAATAGAGCTTCGTGACGTTCTTGTGGAACGTTGCGGCGGCGGCGCTCCACTTTTGGATAAAGGGTGTCGGGTTGGGGTTGGAGGACTGGAGGTTTTGCCAAAAGGCGGAGTCACCGAGGTGTCTTTTCAAGAGGATTTCTGATTCGTCGTCGAGGGCGAAAGGCTGTTTGTTTTGCAGTCGGGCCCAATAGAGCATATAGGCGCTGAGGGTCGCCGGCTCAACGGCTTTAAAATCGTCGATAATCACATCGATGTAGGCTTCGTCGACACGTTTAACGGTGAGTCCACTGAGCGATAAAGCCTGAATGGCCTCAAGGAGATTGTCGCTACTCCACGTTTTTGCCGAAAAGCGGCGGAACGCGTGGCCATTGACGCTCTGAAACGAGAATTGTTTTAAAAAGTTGGCCGCGAGGGTCCCGAGTGACAACACGCTGTAATCATAGACGTCGGTAATGTCTTGAATGCGCGGGGAAGTCGCATGCCAGGCGAGTTCGGTGTCTTCCCATCGCATGGAACGTTTCCAGCCATTCATCGGAATGACCTTCAGATTGCCTTTACTGATCGTTGCTTCGGAAACATTGAGGCCGCAAACGCGCTCCGTGCGGTAAGCATTGGGCTGAAGCGTCCAGTCGTCAAGGGTTTTGGCAAAGAGAGCGAGCTCACCCATCGTCAGGCCATGAATCAGCGGAACTGGAAAGGCGCCAAGAAAGGACTGATTGTCTGGATCGATACCCGGGCCGCCAACGAGTTCGCCGCCAAGGGGATTGGGGCGATCGAGCACAACGACCTCTATATCGTTCTCAAAACAGGCAGCCATCATGTACAGCATCGAGGAAACGTAGGTGTAGTAACGTATGCCGACGTCCTGCAGGTCGATCACAACGACATTCACGCCTTCGAGCCACTCCTTCGGCGGCTTGGCATTTTCTCCATAGGCAGCGTAGACCGAAAGGCCAGAAAGCGCCTCTTTGCTGTTAGGGAACGCCTCACCGGCCCTAAAACTGCCATAGAGGCCATGCTCGGGAGCGTAGAGGGCGACGAGGTTAACCTTGCCCTCCAAGAGCACTTTAATCGTTGAGACGCCATCGCCATTGACGCCCGCCGCGTGTGTCAGAAGGCCGACGCGCTTGCCCTGTAGGCACTCAAACGACTGCCCTGAAAGCACATCAATACCCAGCTCAACCTTGGCGTGAGCGCATAGCCCAAGGCAAAGTAATGGGACAATGACCCTTTTCCATCTCATTCTGTGGTGACGATTTCTGAAACATCAGGTGAAGCTTCTTCAGCGGATTCCTCAATGACAGCGGATTCAGCGGCAACATCAGTCGTTTCAACAACATCGGGAGACTCTTCCTCGATATCTGCCGGCTCGCGACCCGCGATAGAGGCCGCTTTCACGACGGGCGCCGCAAAGAGTGTGCCGTTTTCGAACTCGACAACAAAGCCTTCGTGCACCAGCCATTTGAGGTCGATGTGCAGCTGTTTGAGCGCGTTAGCCTGCTCGGGGTTGAGCGCAACGCCCTCTTCTTGCTGCAAGCCGAGGTAGGCCTTGGGTAGGTCATTGACGGGCATTTTCGGGTGCTTTTCAACAAAGTCAATCAACGCCTGGATGCCTTCAGCAAAGATTGAGTTTTCCGTGCGGAACTTTCGCTTGACCATGCACACAAAAGACGTGCCCTTGTTGCCCCGTTTGTAAATGTTGAAATTCAACCGACGCAGACGACCGCGGAGGTTATTGGCTGTCTCGAGCGGAAAGGTCCGCTGCTTTTCGAGAAAATACTCAACACAACGACACAAGTGACCCTTCGGAAGCGCCGCCAGCTGCTCTCCTTCGAGCCGAACCGTGTCCGTCGCACGAATGACGGAATTACCCAGGCGCACCAAATAACGTCGAGCCTCTTCGCGCATCTGAAAAACCTCTGGCTGCTGGCCATCGGCAACGTTTTTAACCGTGTAACGCACGCCCTTTTTCATTTGCTCCGACCAGGCGGCAATCGTCTCTGGACTGCGGTCGCTCTCGACGCGTGAAACAAACGCCTCAAAGGGCATGTGAGGACAATGCGACTGGTGGTGAGAACGCAGGATCTCGCTATAGCGGTGGTAGTTCGGCGGAGCCAAAAGGGCCCCCGTCACGCCACACTTGTTGATCATCTGAAAGGAGCCTTTCGGCGCATCCAGTTCAACCGACTCCACGTTGAAAAAGCGGTCCGCGTGTTTTTCCAAAACGTGTTCGATGGCCTCATCTTCGCATTCAAATGGCATGCCGTCTGGCATCGAACAATAGAATGGCGGTGTCTGTTCGGCCTTGTGACTCTTTATGACGACGACAAAGCGCTCCGGTTTTTCCAACAACAACTGCGCAATGTGAAAGAGCTCGTACGTCTTGCACGACGTCCGTATCGCCTTCGTCAACACCTGAAAGGGCTTGTCGCTCGGGTAAAACAAAACATCGACATTGGGCACAAAGGGCGCCCGCTGCTCTTTCCGGAAGTGTTCCCGTCTCGGCCTCTGCTGCGGCCTGCGCGACTCTTGCCGCTCAACGGGCTGCTTCGCCTTGACATCCCAATTGGGCCCTAAGGTTAATTGCTGCAGTTCACTCAAATTAATCGATGATTCACTCAATCTAAGTCCTATTTCGAGTTCTCCAAACTGCTACTCAAACCCTTTTTCGCAGAAAGCCAACCCTAAAATGTAAAAAAACATCTGGAAAAGCTTTCCCTTCGTGGCCACTTGTCCTGAGAACCTTCACTTCAGATACTTGTCCCACAGAACTTTGCCACACAGAACTTTGTCCTGAGAACCTTGCCCTGAGAACCTTGTCCTGAGAACCTTGTCCTGAGAACCTTGTCCTGAGAACCTTGTCCTGAGAACCTTGTCCTGAGAACCTTGTCCTGAGAACAACGGCATTCCAGTGTAAACAAAAAAACGCCCGCTGGTTTCCCAACGGGCGCTCTTTTTAAGCTTTAACGTGTATAACGTTTAGAACTTGAAGGTTACAGCAGCTTGCAAACGGCTCGTGTTGCGAGTTGTGTCTGTTGCTTCTGTTACACCTCTGTACCATGTCTTCAGGTAAGCATATTCCAAGCCAGCGCTTAGAGCCTTCGTGAAGTCATAGTTGACGTTCGCGAATATGATCGCGTTACGATAAGCAGTCGTTGTTGCTTGATCAGCAGCAGCCACGACATCGAGATACTTGGGAGCTGCACAACCGATGCCAGCATTGATGGTGAGCTTGTCGATCGGGAATAAGCGAATCTGTCCAAAACCACCCAATTCACGGATGTCTTTGTGATCTGTCGTGTTCATGCTGCTAGCAAAACCGATGCCGCTACCACTTCCGTATTGACCGAGGTTCTTACCGTAGTAGATTTGGCCAGTGATTGTCAACCAATCAACAATGGGCAATTCCAATCCAGCGAGGGCACCGCAAACGTTATAGCGCTTGTGAAGTGACGTGCTGGTGGGTTCCTTTTCAGCCCCCAAGACACCGGAGAGACTGATCTTGGTGAGCTTGCTGGTCAACATCTTGAATTGTGAATCAATATAAGCATGTATGTGAGGAACTCCGCTAGAAGCATTGGCTGTTGTTCCACCCGTGGGCTTATTGATGCTCAACTTTGTATTGATTGCAACATCGCCAGCTTTCCAAGCCTTTCCAACACCAATCTGTGGCAGGCGCATGTTGGCCAATTCACCCTCTTTGATGCCGCAGTTGAAGTTGATCGTGCTGACAGAGCCAACACCCTTGAGCAAGGCCCAAGTTTGACCAGCCCATACGGACCAATCACCGCTTTTCCACGTGGCATAAGCATGACGCAAGCGGAGGTTGCCCGTGTCGGTATCAGTGGAGTCATCTTTACCCCAGAAGTCACACTCGATGTTGGCTGTCAATTTACCATCCAATGCGTCTGGGCCTTTGATGTTGAAGCCGAAGCGTGTCTGGTTGGCTGTCATCGTGAACTGATTGCGGTTGTAGAGCTCCTGATTGGCAGCAGTACCACCTAGAACATAATTGCCAGCACCATCCGTATCAGTCTTTTGACCGGACCAAATGGCATCGGCTTTTACGTAACCGTAGAAGTCAATGTTATACAAGGAGGACATAGCACCTTTGGCTGCGTCCTTCTGAGCAGGAGTTGCGCTCATTTGAGATTCGAGAGCAGCGACGCGCGCTTTGAGCGCGTTGAGCTGGTCAGGGTTCTCGCCATCAGCGTAACTCATAGCAACTCCGGCGAAGCTCGCCAAAGTTACCAAGAATATCTTTGTTTTAGACATTTTTTGTTTGTTTTAGGTTTTTTTGTTTCGAAACTACCCACGAGATTTCCCGCGGAGCAGATCTGCCTTGATTGGCATAGCAATAGATTATCGCCCGTTTTTTTCGAAACGCAAGTTTTTTTTAAATTTTTTTGAACAAAAAGTCGAACCTGCGGTACGCGCGAGAGAACAATATGCCATAAGCAGCCATCTCCGCCATAGTGCCCACTAGCTTGGAAGTTAGATGAAAACCTCAATTAGAAAGACCGGCGATATGCCTTGTTTTTCTCTAAGGAATGAGATCATCAGAAGCAGAATCTTTTTCCCGATTGGGTCTAGCAATGAGGCCGGCATAGGGAGTGGCGTAGGGCTTGTCGGCGTGGGGACCGAGGAGGTGGGTGTCGCAGAGGGCGAGCATTTCGCTCGTTGAGGTCGACCGGCGGACTTTTTGCAAAAAAGTGCCATCGGGGTCGACGGCGATGCCAATGTAGTTGAGAAAAGGCTTGAGCGAAGACAGCTTAATGGCGTCAGAAACGTCTGGAAGTGCATCGTATAAGTCCTGGACGTATTTGCGGGCGTCCGACAAGGTTGGCTGAAAAGGCCTTTCGCCGTTCAAAAGCGAGCGTATTTGCCCGAAAATCCACGGATTCCGGATGGCCGCCCGCCCTATCATCACCCCACGACAACCGGTGTTCTCAATCAGCGCAATTGCCTGTTCGGCCGTCTGGATGTCGCCATTGGCCACGACGGGACATGGGAGCACCTGGGCCGCGCGTTTAAAATAGCGGGTGTCAACGGTACCCGAATAGAATGCCTTGACCGTCCGCCCATGCAGCGTGAATAGGTCGATCTGGGCGTTTTGGATTATTTCCAAAAGCTTTTCAAAATCCTTGTCGGAATCAAAGCCCACGCGCGTCTTGACAGAGAAGGTGCACGTCAACTCGGCCCGCAATGCCTTTAATATGATTGCAACGCGGTCCAAATCGCGCAGGAGGCCGCCACCAACGTTCTTTCGAAAAACGCGTGGCGCCGGACAGCCCAAATTGAAGTCAATGCCGTCAGCCCCCATCGCGACGAGCTTTTTAGCGGCCTCCACGAGGTACGCCTCATCTTCACCCATGAGTTGGGCGATGACTGGCACACCCACTTGTTTTTGGACGATGAGTGCGAGATTATCCTCTTCCAGGCAGTAATTTTTATGTACGCGGAAAAACTCTGTAAACAAGCAGTCGGGCGGGCCGTATTTACACACAATCTTCGTGAGACCCTGCGTCAAACCACGCATCGGCGCCAATGCCGTAAAAGACCGTTGCAAAATGGTTTCTAGCGGTTCACTTCGACAGCTTTGTTTGACGATACTCACAAATTATGACAGGGCATGGAGACGCGGGCGAGGGTGCCCTTTTGGGGTTGGCTCTCGATGAGAAGGGTGCCGTTGAGGAGGAAGGTGGTGAGTTGGACGATTTTCAGACCGAGGCCGGAGCCCTGTTGTTCGTTGTTTTTGCGCTGGAATTGTCTGAAAGCCTCGATTTCTGCAATGGTCTTTGGCGACATACCGAGGCCGGAATCGGAGACATCGAGAATCCAGAGATTTTCGTGGGTATGACTGCGGACGACAATGGGCGTACCTGGTTGTGAAAATTTACAGGCGTTGTCGAGCAATTGGACAATGAGGTTGTGGATGTACTTTTTGGGAACTTCGATAATTGCATCCTCGAGGTGGAGCTGGATGTCGTTCTCGCGGTGATAATACTGTTGAGAGTGGGTAACGGCCTGAATGACGAGTTGTTTGCTGTTGACTTTTTCAAACTCGATATGCTGTTCAAGACTGGAGCTTTTTAGCAATTGCAGCTCGGAGTAATAGAGAAACTTTTCGATAGTTGAATGGAGACGTTCGCCGCATTGTCGAATGTCGGTGGCCATGTGTTTGAGCGCCGCATCGCCCATTTCGACGCCTTCGCTCTCGAGGACGGACGCCATGCCGATGATGCCGTGTAGGGGCGTTACGAGCTCATGAGGCAGACTGGAGGCGATTTCCATGCGGATGTCGTCAAATCGCTCACTTTGATCGCGTTCTCGAGTCTTCTGTTTGGACAATTGCGCATGGATGGCGTTGAGAATGTCTTCGCGATCGACTGGCTTGGTGAGGTAATCTTCGGCGCCGAGGTTCATGCCTTTGCGGACTTCGCCGTGTTCTGCTTTAGCCGTCAGAAAGACAAAGGGCGTGTAGCGCAGGCCTTTTTCTTTGCGGACCTTAGAGAGCACCTCGTAACCGTCGACTTTTGGCATCATGACGTCGCACAAAATGAGGTCGGGCTGCTCATTCATGGCCTTGACGAGGCCCTCTTCGCCATTGTCGGAGTCGTTGACAGCAAAGCCTTCCAACTTCAGC
>MIDP01000022.1:0-35937 GCA_001831095.1 Verrucomicrobia bacterium GWF2_51_19
AGTATTGACTCCATCCAACTCTGCGTGTGTCAACACGCCCTCGATGCGCCGTTAGAGAGCTCGGCGGGTCTCGGGAGCCTTTTGTGGCGCACTCCTTCTGCTCTCGGAGGCGGCTTTGGCTGATTTTTTAAAAAATATCGGATATTGATGATGATTTTAAATATTCAAATTTTTGTATTTAATGTCTAATATGGTTTTTAAACAAAAAGTCAAGCTTTTTCGCAATAAATCGTCGAGGCTATATTCAGGGCCGACATACACAGCTGTATAACACCCAACTCAGCATCAAAGCTGTCGAGATATAGCATATAAGCTAACTACAGCCCAGTACGCGGAAATAGAGATTATTACTTGTGGGTTATGCGTTAATAACAGTTATACCGCAGCGCAAAAAAATCACAAAAAGCTTGACTTTTTATAAAAATACTATATTTGAAGATTCTTTTCTAAAAACAGTGACAAATCCATTCAAATATCTTGTTTTTTTACAACCAAAGCCGCTCTCGAAGACAGAAGGAGTGCGCCACCAACAGCTCCCGAGACCCGCCGAGCTCTCTAACGGCGCATCGAGGGCGCCTTGCAGACGCAAACCGATTAAATTTTTAGGAAAGCGTTTTCACCATTTGGTGAAATTTAAATTAGAACACAACACTTATGACCATGCAGGCGTCAATTAGACAGGCAACGTAACCGACATGATTTATTTTTCGCTAATGATTGAGGACAGCTAATAATTTAGGACAGGTTCAAGAGAGAAGTGCAATAGCCAGAGAATGCAGCAGCCTGAAAAAATCCTTCCTTTTTGCTGGTGTTTATTTTTTATCTCTCTTATGAAAGAGGGGATGAAAATTAAAGAAATAGAGTCGACTACGCATGAAAAGGTCCTGCTCTGCGAGGACCCACAATCCGGCCTTGAGGCCATTATCGCCATTCACAACACACGCCTAGGCAACAGTTTGGGCGGTTGTCGCATGTACCCATACTCTTCCCGAGAGGAGGCCCTCAACGACGTCCTCAAGCTCTCTGAAAGCATGACCTATAAAGCCGCTATCGCCGGGCTAAACGTCGGTGGAGGCAAGGCCGTCATCATCGGTCACCCAAAGAACAAAACACCCGAATTATTGCGTTCGTTTGGCCGCTTCGTCCACGACCTCCAGGGCGAATACGTCACCGCAGAAGACGTCGGCACGTCCGTCAACGACATGACCTACATTGCCGAAGAAACCCCCTTTGTCTGCGGCATGGGCAATACCGAAAACTCCCTCGGCGACCCTTCACCTTACACCGCTTACGGCGTTTTGCAGGGCATTCGCGCAGCCGTTTCTCATAAAATGAACCGCGACAGCCTTCAGGGCATTCGGGTGTCTGTCCTCGGCATTGGACACGTCGGATACCACCTCTGCCACATGCTTCTCAAAGAAGGTGCGCAACTCTTTATCGCCGACATCGTCCAGGAAAAGATCACTCGCTTTATCGAAGAAGCGAAAAAGACCTACAGCCAAGACGTTTCTATTCAAGCCAAGACGGTCGATGAGTTGATTGCTCTCGATGTCGATGTCTTCTCTCCCTGCGCCATGGGTGGTATTTTAAACGAGTCTACCGTTAAGAAGCTGCAAGCAAAAATCGTCGCCGGAGCGGCCAACAATCAGCTCGCATCCAACAGCATCGATCAACTTCTATTCGATAAGGGTATTCTCTACGCGCCCGATTACGTCATCAACGGCGGTGGCCTCATCTCCGTCCACCAGGAGTATTTTAACCAAAACGTCGAACCAAACTCGATCTTCAACTACGTCAAGACCATTTACTCCAGCTTGATGAACATTTTCGAACTCTCACAACAACAACAAAAGCCAACAGCCCAAATCGCAAATGCACTGGCGGAATCTCGGTTCAGTAGAGAGTCAGTCAGTTAATCCTAGATGCCCTTATTTCTAGTCATCGCCTTCATCGTCTTTACGGACGATCGGATATCCAAGAACTGGCTCATTTCGCACTTCGAAGTGGGCGAGTCCATCCGCGTTTTTGAAGGATTCTACATTACGCGCGTCCACAACACAGGAGCCGCCTGGGGACTTTTTCAAAACGCCTCCCTTGTGCTTGCAGCGTTGGCAATCCTCGCCTGTCTCGCCATCTTCTACTTTAGAAAAACCTGGATAAATAGCAAAATTTCACAGGGCTTGATGGGGGCGCTCGTCGGTGGTATTTTGGGAAACCTCTTTGACCGCCTCAGCTACGGATACGTGATTGATTTTATCGACGTACACCTGCCTTTTTACCATTGGCCAACGTTTAATATCGCCGATTGCGCCATCGTATTGGGCGCGATCTCTATGAGCTTTTTATATGGGCGCAAGTAGTGGTCATCATGCGTTTGTAGAGCCGAACAACATGATTGACGACGTCTGGAATAGGGCGATCGTGGCTCGATATGCAGACATTGGCCTGGCGGTAAAGCTCCTCGCGCTCGCTTACAAGTGATTCGATATCGCCCATTTGTTTATTGTCGAGCACGGGACGTCTGTCAGTACGGTCAGTACGCGTTTTGATGGTTTCTGGAGAGGCAAACAAACTGACGACTATCCCCGTCGACTTCAATTGCGCCAAAATCTTTTCTGGAATAGGCAAACCGCCACCACAAGAGACGACCGTTCCGTGAGCGGGTATGTTGTTTTCAAAAAATACGCTTTCGATGCGTCGGAAATGCTCCTCACCAGCCAGCTTAAAGAGCTCGCGAATGGAGAGCCCCTCCTGTTTCTCAATGGCACTGTCGATGTCGAGAAACTGCATGCAAAGCTTTCTGGCCACGCGAAACCCTATGGTGGTCTTTCCTGTCCCCATAAAGCCTATGATGTATAAATTGGGCGTTTCTGTATGCATTCGACAATCGCTTCTAACACTCTCTTTACAGGCAATTTTGCCAGTGGTTGGCAAGATAAAACCGTATTTCTTTTCTCGGAGAGAGGGTAAGGGCCAAAACGACGCTCATCGGTGGGACCAAAGAGCGCCACGACGGGCATTTGCAGGGCTGCCGCGAGGTGCATTGGGCCACTGTCATTGGCCACCACGCACACGGATGTCTGCATCAAGGACGGCAACAGCTCCAATCCCGTCTCCCCCATCAAGTTAAAAAAGTGAGCTGAGCTCAACTGCGTCGGCTTATAAACATTGCCGAGCCACGCAATGGGGGTTTGAGGGAAATGCGCGATGAGGGCCTCGGTCAGGGCTTCAAAATGCGGCCATTCTTTTTCCTGACGCCGGCTTTCTGGAAAGAGCAGAATGGCCTTCATTAACTCAGGAGCGACGGGAGTTGGCTTAAAGGCGAGCGGGACTTGAACCTCTGGGTTTTGGCCGAACAGGGGCAAAAAGTTCAACAAGATGTCTAGCGCGTGTGGCACTTCCGATGATGGCAATGCTGCTTTTTTCGAATAAAACAGGCCCGACAGCTCCCTGGCATCACTGCGGCCGTACTTATCTTTTGCCCTCGCAAAAAAGGTCCACAAGCCCGTTCTCGCCAATCCCTGGAGATCTAACACGACATCAAAAGTTTCCGCCCGAATGGCACGCATCACCTTCCAAAAGCCCCAACAACTGCGCTCGAAAACGATAATGTTATCAACGGCCTCACAGGCTCGAACGATGGGCGCAAAACAATCGCGGGCCACCCAAGTGATGTGCGCGTTGAGGTTTTTTTTCAACACGTCCGCCATTTGAAGTCCATGAATGATGTCGCCCAGCGAGGATGGTTTTATGATCAGTATGCGCATAGGCCGATTTAAGACAGTTGAAAAATGATCTATAGCTTTTGCAAGTTGCTAAATCTATAAAGACCTGTTAAAAATGGTGTCAAAGCTTGGCTTTGCGCGAGCACGAACTGCCGTAGCGTACGAGTGGTACGTGAGGCAGTCGGCGGAGCGCGAAACGAGCTTTCACGGCATTTTGCATAGGTCTTTATTTATGGATAGCGCATACAGGCCCTATCGAGCTTAACATCAATATGTCGAGAGTCAGCCTCGTCTTTTGCATCGTAACCGCTATCTTGGCGCTTGTGATTGACCTTGTTTTTCTCGAGATAAATCTGGTATAGGTCGTCGGCAGAAAGCCCCAAGACTTGAGCTAACGAAATCAAGAAATGGAAGATGTCAACGACTTCGATACGCGCATTTTGCTCATCGAACTGCTGATAATTGGCCCACCATTTCCACGGGACGGAGTCGACGAGCTCTGCCAGCTCTTGTTGCATGGCGCGGGTATAATTGAGGACCCATTGAATCTTGTCATCGCGGTCCATGTTATCGACGTGAACGCCGATACGCTCATTCAGTTCCTTTTGTAATTTAAAAATCGTATCTAACTTGCTCATGTTTTTAAAACCATCTCCAACACCGGTGTTTGTCAAGATTTTCTGTTGATTTTTTCACCACACACGTGTATGCATTTTAGTGGTGGATATCCAATACATACTATGTGCCGCCGGCGACGGTGTGCGGTTTCAAGAATTATTGCCCATGCCAAAAGCTACCATACGGCTGAATGGGAAACTGTTACTGGAGTGGGCCGTAGAATCATTGCCGCTGCACGCGGGCGACACACTGATCTTTTTGACGCAAAAGGCGCATGGCCTGCGGGTTCGCATGGAAAAGATTTTTTTGGAAAAATACCCAGTGGTCAATATTCAATGGGTCGAGCTCGAAGCGCGCACTCGTGGCCAACTCGAGACGGCTTACCTCGCCAAAGACCTATTGGACAAGAACAAGCCGATAGCCATTTTCAACTGCGACACCTATTTTCAGTCCAAAGCGCTCTTGCCAGCAATGTTTGACACGTCGATAGAGGGCATCATTCCGTGTTCTGAAGAGCCGGGCACGCATTGGTCGTTTTGCCAAATCGACGGCGCCAACAACGTCCTCGACATTCGTGAAAAGGAAAGAATCAGCCCTTGGGCGACCGTCGGTTTGTATTTTTTTAGAGACACCAGAAAGTTTTTAGAGCGCACACAGGAGGCCTTGACTGAGACGCACAAAGAGTATTTTGTCGCCCCACTCTATCAAAAATATATTGCTGCGGGCGAAAAAATCGTCATCACGCGGGCAAACCCCTTCAAGCCGATGGGCACTCCAGAACAAATCGAGACCTACTGGAAGGTTTCCCCAAAGGCCCTGCAACAACAAAATTCGCCGAAAAAAACGCTCGTCATTGACCTCGACAACACCATCACTATCGACGACGCCAGGCCCTATAGCGAGAAGTTGCCCAACACGGCTGTCATTGAAAAGATGCGTCTATACAAGGAAAAAGGCTACAATATTGTCATCTATACAGCCCGCCGCATGCGCACTTTCAACAACGACGAAGCCAGCATTGTCGCCAATATTGCAGATGTCACGCTCCAGTGGCTCCGCAAGCACAACGTCCCCTTTGACGGCCTCAAATTCGGCAAGCCGTACGCCGAAAACGCCTTTTACGTCGACGACCGCTGCATTCGCCCTAATGAGTTTTTGGAACTCTCTGAGGCGGCTATATTTAACTTATTCGACGCCAACTCAGAAGACCTATGCAAAATGCCGTGAAAGCTCGTTTCGCGCTGTGTCGACTGCCTCACGTACGTCTGTGTACGCTACGGCAGATCGTACTCGCGCAAAGCCAAGCTTTGACGACATTTTGCATAGGTCTTTATTAGAGAACTCTTTACAATGATCTTCTAAAATTAGTAGCGCGGATGTTTTTTGTTCTATTGACGTCCGATCATAAAAACCTATTTTTAAAAAACATGAATTTTGGAAAAGTCCATCGAATCGCCATTGTGGGCTCACACGGCGTTGGAAAGACAACCCTCGCCCTGCGCATCGCAACGGAATACAAAAAGGCGGGACACAACGCCATTGTCGTTCAGGAAAGTGCGCGCGAGTGCCCATTCCGCATCAATGAGGGCCAGTCGCACGAGGCAACCCTGTGGATCGCCCTCAACCACTGCCTCAAGGAGCTCAATGGCCTACAGCGCGGTTATAACGTTGTTGTCTGCGACCGAAGCGCCTTTGATTCTGTTGTCTACGACGGCATGACCGATGATTGCTGCAAAATGGTCCCACACATGAGCCGTTTCCGCGATTTCTGCCTCGATTGGCTGAAGGGCTACAATCAGGTTATCTTCGTCGAGGCCGACGACGTGCTCAGCAACAGCATCGGCGACGCAGTTCGCTCAACCAACGAGGATTTTCGCCGCAAAATCGATCGACGCTATCAGTACATTATCAACCAAATCGCCGACGAGCTCGGGGATAGGCTCACGCGCCTCCAGTTTTCATCCATCCGCGACATCGATCTCAACATTCAATCAAACAGGAACGTATTATGCTCAGTTGGACAGTCCTCTTGCTTACCATCGTAGGCACTCTCCTCAACGCTCATGGCCGCCGCGAAGGCTTCTATTTTTGGTTCGTCACCAACGCCTATTGGTGCGCCCACAACGCCCTCCAAAAAGATTGGCCACAAACAGCACTCTTTGCTTTCTTTCTACTGACATGCGTATACGGCCTATTCGCCTGGAAAAAAAGACCTGCGTAAAATGGCTGTATTCAAATTTTTAGTAATTTCTTCTTTACACGCGGTCGCTTTTGACTTGATATAGGGCTCTTTAACATGCAAAAGACTAGAAAATCAATTGCGAAGAAGTACAAGGTTACTGGCACGGGCAAGATTTTGCGCCGTACGGCCGGTAAGCGTCACTTCATGAGAAACAAGACCGCTAAACAGAAGCGCCTCGCAGGAGTCGATCGTTCTGTTTCCAGCGGCTTTGCAGCTCAAGTAAGACACGCGATGCCGTTCGACGCCTAAAACCTTGTAAAAACACAACCACAATCAGGATTCTCTGGGTAAAAGATATCTGGCGACCCAAAGATCCACTTAACTTATATAAAAAAACATGCCTAGAGCTACTAATATTGTCGCGACGCACAGTCGTCGTAAAAAGATGTTGAAGAGCGCGAGGGGTTACTTCGGTAACAAGTCCCGCCTCTTCCGATACGCAAAGGATGCCGTTCAGCGCGCTGGGAAGTTCGCTTTCCGCGACCGCAAGAAGGAAAAGTCAATGATGCGTAATTTGTGGATTGTCCGCATCAACGCCGCTTGCCGCCCACTTGGTATCTCCTACAGTCGCTTGATTTCAGGCCTTAAAGAGGCCAATATCGAGCTTGACCGCAAGGCCATCAGCGAGCTCGCCATTCAAGATCCAAAGGCTTTTGAAGCTCTGATTGCAAAGATCAAAGCCTAAGCAAGACCGGTGTAAAATGGCGCCAAAATGCGTTTCGCGCTGCGTCGACTGCCTCACGTACGTCTATGTACGCTACGGCAAATCGTACTCGCGCAAAGTCACATTTTTGCATCCATTTTACATCGGTCTTTATTCTAACTAGATGAATACCAACGACATAAGACCTGTGATAAATGGTTTTTTGGCCAGGCACGAGGAGCAATGTCTACAGGAGCGCGAAACGCATTTTGGCGCCAGTTTGCAGCGGTCTTTCTACATCAAGACATACGGTTGCCAGATGAACGAACGCGACTCGGAGTCTGTTGCCGCGCTGTTAGTTGCCCGTGGTTATGTGCGCGCGGGAAACGAAGATTCGGCCGACATCGTATTGCTCAATACCTGCAGTGTGCGTGAAGTGGCCGAACAAAAGGCGATCGGAAAGGCCTGCTTGTTGTTGAATCGCAGAGGGTCAAACAAGGTTGTCGGGATTATGGGCTGTATGGCTCAAAACCGCGGCGAGGCGCTCCTGGAAACGTTGCCGGACCTCGACCTCATTGTCGGGACTCAGCAGATGCACCGTATTCCAGATTTTTTAGAACAAGGTGAATCCATTTGCGCCCTGGAAGAAGAGGTGGACTCTCAAAACGCGCTGGCAGGCAGATTGGACACACCTCCATCGGCCTTTGTCTCGATTATGCAAGGCTGTAACATGGGCTGTTCCTATTGCATTGTCCCAAAAACGCGTGGCCGTGAGCTCTCTCGCCCCATAACTGACATCGTTGCAGAAGTCCAGCAGCTCGCACAATCCGGCACAAAGGAAGTCACTCTTTTGGGCCAAATCGTGACTTCGTACGGTCTTGGCAGCATTGCTTTTCAAAACAAACAGTCGCCCTTTGTGCAACTATTGCGAGCCATTGAAGCGATAGACGGCATCAAACGCATTCGTTTCACATCGCCGCACCCATCGGGATTTCGCGCGGACCTCATCGAGGCGTTTGGCGAGCTGAACAAACTGTGTCCAAACGTCCACTTACCGTTGCAGAGTGGCTCCGACAAGATTTTAAAAGCCATGAAGCGGCCTTACACGGTTTCCAAGTACCGGGACATCGTTGATCGCTTGAAAACCTCCAGGACAGGGATTTGCTTTTCGACAGACATTATCGTCGGATTTCCCGGAGAGAACGAAGAGGACTTTCAGGCAACACTCGAAACCTTTGACGCCGTTGGCTTTGACATGGCCTATCTATTCAAGTACAGCTTGCGGACGGGCACTCCGGCGGAAGTTTTGGGTGATCCCATACCGGAAGAAGAAAAAGAGCGTCGCAACCAAGTCTTGATCGAAAAGCTGGCTCAGCGCTCACTGGCCTCTCATAGAACCTGTGTTGGGCAGAGCGTCGAGGTGCTCGTCGAAGGTCCGGCAAAACGCGGCAACAACCGCTATTGGGGCCGAACACCCGAGTTTAAAAAAGTCTTCTTTGACGCCTCCAATGCCGATCTTGGGCAATTACTCACAATCGAGATAGAGTCCGCAACGACAACCTGTTTATTGGGTCAACAAGTTTCGCCAATTAAACAATGAAGTGCAACACTCTGTTGAAAAGCATCTAATTTTGTTTCTGCGTGATCCAGAAGCGGAGGTTGTCGGCGAAGTTGACGACGTTGTGGGACTCTACAAAGCGGTCGTCGCGTAAGAAGGTGTCGAGAACTTCGAAGGAGTTGGTTTTGAGGAGCTTGCGAATTTCCAAAAAGGTCGGGACATGCATAAAGTGCGAGCCGTCTGGAGTCGCGATATGGATGTCACCAAGGTCGAAGCATGACGGCACGCGAGACTGCCAATGGCTGGCCTCGTTTTCCCAAGTCCCATGCGGACAGAGCGTGATGTCTTGATCGAGTGTGGTGAAAATAAACAGGCCGTGGGGCTTGAGGACGCGGCGAATCTCTTCAAGGGCCTTTTCACGATTGCGTGCATACGGGATCTGCATCCAGCCGTTGAAGCCGAAGATGGCGGCGTTAAAGACCTCATTATCAAAGGAAAGTTGTGTGGCGTCCTCAACTGAAAAGCGAATGGGAGTTTCCAGGGCCATATTAACTTCGAGAGCTGCGGCAATCATTCCCGGGGCGACATCGACGGCTGTAATGTCACGGTAGCCGAGTTTGTGTAGACCAAAAGTGATGCGTCCAGTTCCACAGCCGAGCTCGAGCAGGGCATCCGTTTTACTCAAGCAAGACTCAATGACGGCGCGTTCAGACGTCCACAACCCGACATTTGCCGTCGCTCGAAAGTAGTGATCGACGGTTTGCGGCTCAGAGAAATAAGTATAGGGCCCCTGTTGGCTGCCATTAGATTCGGTTGTATAATCAATTTTCACGCGTTTTCTCCTTACCGTTTTGGAGTTCTTGTCCCAAATAGCAAGGTAAAAAAGGTGAAAGCTGCAAGCCCGAACCACCTCAATCATTGGCGAAAAACAAGTCCTATCGGTCGCGTTGCCTTTCTAGTCCTCAATCATTAGCGAAAAACAAGTCATGTCGACCGCTTTTCCTTTCTAATTGAGGCTTGCATGGCCAGGTGTGTTATAATTTAAATTTCACCAAATGGTGAAAAAACGCTCTCCTGGATTTTTAACCGGTCCGCGTCTGCAAGACGCTCTCGATGCGCCGTTAGAGAGCTCGACGGATCTAGGGAGCCGTTTGTGGCGCACTCCTTCTGCGCTCGGAAGCGGCTTTGGCTGTAAAAAACAAGATATTGGAATGGATTTGTCGCTGTTTTTAGATAAAAAGTCAAGCTTTTTCGTAAAAAATTTCGGCGCGGCAAAAGCTCTTTTAATATTTACATAATCCGCAAAAACAATCTCGATTCTCGCATGCTGGGCTGCGGTTAGCTTATGCGCCATATCTCGGGGCTGTGATCCTCATTGTATCGCTCAAACACCTGACTCCATGCCAGCTCCGATATCCGCGACTGACGCGCCCACTGTTGCCTCAATTCCGCCAACCCATGCGCCTTATCATGGCGATACCTCCAATCACCCTCATCTTGCTTAATCTCGCGGCTGATCTTCGATGCCGACCGTCCCAAGATCTCCGCTGTTTCTCGGTTTGACTTTCCGCATCGTATGAGTTTTTCTATTGTGTATCTTTCTTCTTTGGAGAGATGCTTATACATATTACTGGTTTTATTGTCTTAAAAAAAACGCCAGTCTTGCATCTCTCCTCTCTTTTTTCAATCCTTCCCTTCTATCCTTTCGCCTGGTGCACTTCTCTCTTGAACTTGCATGCACTTCGTACTTGAACTTGCAATTACTTTCATTTTGCGCTTGAAAGAATGCGAGTTTCGCTTTAATCATAGAATGGATAATCTCGTAGAGATTATCTTTTCTTCTCTCCCAAAATTCAAACGCTGCTAGTCAAGAGCCAAATTTTTTATGGAAAGGGATTTTTGTGAAAGAACTAAAAAAGGCTCTTTTCCCGTTATTATGTTTGAGGAATTTAAAGACATACATAAAGGTGAACGTGGCTTTATTATTGCGACGGGACCGAGTTTGAAAGTGAGTGATTTGGACCGTTTGGTAGGTGAAGTAACATTTTCCTGCAACAAGATTTTTTTAGCGTTTGATCAGACGGATTGGCGACCGACGTACTACTCCATCATCGATCGTTTAGTGGCTCAAGATATGAGCGAAAAGGTCCGCGAAATTCGGTCAACCAAGATTTTTAGCGGCGTCACTAGGCCGTTTATTCATGACACTGACATTTTATGGTTGAGGGACCTGCCATCACCGGTCGTCGACGGAAATCGCGTGGCGACTTTCTCAACAGACTTGTCTGTAGGCACTTACGGTGGAGCGACTGTCGTGTACACGCTCATGCAAATGGCCTATTATATGGGCATTCAGACGCTGTACCTATTGGGTCTCGATTTCAAGTTTACGGCGTCGCCCGACACAGGCAAAAAGACGGCTGCCGGTGAAGTGATTTTGCAGCAGGCCAACGAGGTCAACCACTTTCATCCCAACTACCGTCAGACCCAATCCTATTGGACGCAGCCACGTCTCGACGAGCAATACAAGGCCTTCATCTGTGCGAAGCAGGCCTTCGAGGCCGACGGCCGCCAAATTCTCAACGCGTCCCGACAGACCGCCCTGGACGTCTTTGAACGCGTCGACTACGACAAACTCTAACCCAGCATATCGGCGATATCGGCCTCGGGAGTGCCTATTGGCTTGAGTGCGAAGGTGTCGATGAGGAGTTTGGCGACGTTCGGGCTGAGAAAGGCTGGCAATGTCGGTCCGAGTCGAATGCCCTTAAATCCGAGGTGGAGTAGGGCGAGGAGGACGGCGACGGCCTTTTGTTCGTACCAGGCGATGTCGAATGATATGGGCAAGTCGTTGACGTTGGCCGCTCCGACGATTTCCTTTAACTTCAACGCGATCAGGGCCAGCGAATACGAGTCGTTGCATTGTCCGGCGTCGAGGACGCGTGGAATTCCGCCAATCGTGCCGAGGCCGAGCTTGTTGTAGCGGAACTTGGCGCATCCGGCGGTCAGGATGACGGTGTTGGCGGGCAGTTTTTTGGCGACGTCGGTGTAGTATTGGCGACTCGGGTGGCGGCCATCGCAACCGGCCATCACAATGAAACGCTTGATGGCGCCCGATTGAATGGCCTTGATTACGGTTTCGGCGAGCGCTTCTAGCTGATGGTGGGCAAAGCCACCGGGCATGGTTCCACGCTCGATCTCCACAGGCGGCTTGCAGGTCTTGGCCAGGGCGATCAGTTTGGAAAAATCTTTGCCGTTGGGCGAGTCCTCGATGTGCGGAACGTTGGGATAGCCTGTGCAGCCCGTCGTGAAGATGCGCTTGGCGTAGCTGTCTTTGAGCGGAATAATGCAGTTGGTCGTCATCAAAATCGGGCCATTAAAGGACTCGAAATCCTTGTTTTGCTGCCACCAAGCATTGCCGTAGTGCCCGACGAGGTTTTTGTACTTTTTGAAAAACGGGTAAAAGTTTGCCGGGAGCATCTCGCAATGCGTGTAGACGTCGACGCCGCTGTCCTTCGTTTGTTCGAGGAGGAGCTCGAGGTCCTTCAGGTCGTGTCCGGAAATGAGAATGCCTGGACGCTGTCCAACGGAGAGCTTGACTTCGCCCATTTGAGGATGGCCATAGGTGTCGGTGTTGGCGGCGTCGAGCAACGACATCGCGCGAACGGCGTAAGCACCAGCGCTCAATACACGCTGAGTCAACTCTTCAACCGTGTGCGGATCGAGCGTGTAGGCGAGGCTCTCCAAAATAAAGTTGTTCAGGTCCGCATCTTCACGCTTCAAAACAAAGGCATGGTGCGCGTAGGCCGCAATGCCCTTGAGCCCGTAAATCAAGAGCTCGGTGAGGCTGCGGATGTCGATATTGGGGTGCTGGTCGAGCGAAATCTTGGCCGCGCATGCGAGGAAATCGCCACCGTCCCACCGCACCGCCTCGAGCACACCCGTTGTCGACGATGAGCCCAATAGCTGCTTTTTGAGCCTCATGTTTTCCTCAATGTAACGCCGAATGGCAGCCTCGTCGAAGTTCGCATTTGTGATGGTCACAAAGAGCGACGCAATGACTTGTTGGGCGATCGCACTGGAGCGCTTACCCTCGTGAATGGCCGCCCACGCGAGCCCCTTGGCTGAAAAGACGAGCACATCTTGCAAAGCGGCAATCGTCGATGATTTACCACAGATTCCCTGAAGGACACAGGCCTGATTTTTGGCCGTTTCTTGACATTGGAAGCAGTACATAGGTTAATGGGTTAAGATTCGTTTTAGGTCGCACCAGAGGCTCTCGGCCTCTTTGTTGAGTGAAAAGGAAAAACGCGCCAGGCACCATTGCTTGATCAAGAGTCTCAATGAGCCAAAAAGAATCCTAAAGGCGCTGGAGCTCGACATCTGCCGCATTTCGCCATTCGCGATCGCCTGCTCAATGAGTGTGCCGAGTCGCTGTCGGTGTTTCTGCATGCGTTCAAAGGTCTGGGCACTGTAGGACTCTTTGCCAAAAGGCTCTTCCGAAAACAACAGACGGGCGATGTCAGGGTGTTTTTCGCAAAACTGTACGCGGTTTTTAAAAAATTGCTCCAAATTTTGCAATGGCGTGGCGGCGTCGAGTTGGCGCAGCTCCTGCTCGGTGAGTTCATCAAACCAGTCTAAAATGCACCGAACGAGGTGCTCCTTGCTCTCAAAATGCCTGTAAATTGCCGGCTCGGAAACCTTAAGCTCCTCTGCAATCTTTTTTAAACGCAAGCCCCGCAACCCGCATTCACCCAACAGCCGCACGCCAATTTGCATGATCTCCTGTTGCTTTTTTGTCCTCATGGAATCGATGTTAATTAATATTAACTAACATTGTCAATGTTTTTTTGATGATATTTTTCGAGCGCCTCAATCCTTAGGACAAAAACTTCTGATAGGCCCAAAAATCCTCTCCCAAAAAGCAGACATTTTTGCTGATGTAGGTGATGGTTTCTTTTGTGGCATCAAAGTTTTCGGCGAGGTTGGCAAAGATTTGACTCAGCCCGTGACGCTTTGCAAGAGGATGTTCACCAGCGGCATAGAATTGAGCGCGGCCGATATTTTCGTAATAGGAACAGCGGGGCGCGCCATTACGTTCAGCACGTTGCTCCAAAAAGTCCGGGAATAGTCCCGTGAGCAAGAGACTGATATTGCCAAGTTGCACGCCGAGCGAGAAGTGTTCATATGCGTTGGTGGCACGTTCAATGCGGTCCAAAACATCAAAGCTGTAAAAATGCAAAGAACCTCCAGAAAAGTCCAAAAAGTAACGGCTGAACATTCCCTGACAGAGTAAAGAAGCCATGTAATCGGCGAGATCACGATCATCGATGTCGCGCTTCATGAGTAGTTGACGACTCAAAACGTAGAAGTAGAGAGAGCTCGAAATATCAAAAATTTCTGGAGAATCTAGCAGGACATGGAGGGTCCTCTCATGATCGAGCCATTCGTCGAGCGTCTGTTCCGGAATCGACCTTCCGTGTATGGTTTGCAAAAATAAACGATCTTTGAGCGTTAAGCTTTTTCTGCAATGAGGCTGTATCAGTGCATCCATGATCTCTCTTTATGAGCAAACGGCATGCCGAATCTTTAAAAAAACATTTTTAAATCAGTGTGGCATATCATCGCAAGACCGCCACAAAATAGACGCAACTGGCTTTGCGCTTTCTTATCAATCCATTCTGGCAGCATGAAACAGCTAGCCTTTACGAATGAACAACTCACGACAGGAAAGACCGTTGAAAAATTGGCGGCCAGGCCACGAGAAGCTAGGACACTGACGCGACTTAGCCAGAACAACGCTATCCCTTTTACAATGGTCTTTTCAGGCGAGAGAGGGTTTTCTCTTTACCGAGGACATACAGCATGGAATAGAAACTGGGCCCAACGGAGCGTCCGGAGACGGCAAAGCGAACCGCGTGGATATAGTCACCCGACTTGACGCCGTGCTGGTTGGCGAGATCGAGCACGACCTTTTCTAGAGCGGCCTCGGTCCAGTCGATGTTCAAGATGGCTTGCTGAAACTCCTGGAGACGGCTAGCACTGTCGCTTTTGAGCTTCTTTTGAGCCTCGGTGTCGACCTGAAAAGTGTCGGTAAAAAAGTAATCAATGAAGTGCGGTAGGTCTTCGAATGAGCGGACCTTTTCCTGCGTAATGACGAGTACGGACCGCATGTAAGCTTCGTCAGGACAATCGATGCCAGCCTGGTGGAGGGCCGTCCTTCCCTTTTCGAAAAAGACGTCTTTTGGCAGTGTGCGGACGTATTCCGTGTTGATAAAGGACAGCTTTTTGACGTCGAAACGGGCGTTGTTTTTGTTGATCGCAGGAAGGTCAAAGAGCCGGATGAGCTCTTCAATGGTGAGGATTTCGCGATCGTCCTTTGGAGACCAGCCAAGCAAGCAGAGGAAATTGCGGATCGCTTCTGGCAAAAAGCCGCGTTTTTGGTAATCTTCGATGAGGGCACCCGTATCGCGCTTGCTCATTTTTCCAGCGCCCTCCGTCTTCAAAATCAGCGGAATGTGTGCATAGATGGGCATAGGCGCTCCAAAGGCGTTGAAGAGTTCGACGTGTTTGCTGGTGTTCGACAAGTGATCTTCGCCGCGAATGACGTGCGTGATCTTCATGGCGATGTCATCGACGACGTTTACTAAGTGAAAGACTGGCTGGCCGTTTGAGCGAACGATGACAAAGTCCTTGTCTTCTTTGCGTTCCACGCGACCACGAATGGCGTCGTTGATGATTTGCGCCTCTTCGGAGACGCGAAACAACAGAGCGCCCTCCTTTTCGTAGACACGACCCGTCTGCTGAATCCGTTTGAGGTACTCTCGATAAATATCTGCCCTTTGAGATTGAAAATAGGGACCATAGGGACCACCGACTTCTGGCCCTTCATCCCAATCCATGCCGAGCCAGCGCATTCCATCGATCAACACTTTTAACGCGATATCGGTGTTGCGTTCGGTATCGGTGTCTTCGATGCGCAAAATGAATGTGCCGCCAGTGTGCTTCGCGTACAACCAATTAAACAGTGCCGTCCTGGCGCTTCCAATGTGGAAAAAACCTGTGGGACTCGGTGCAAACCTGACTCTTACAGTACTCATACACTCACGTTTTAGAGATAACCCCTAAAAAGGCAATGATTTTTTTCGTCGCCCCAAGATCGACCTCAATCATTAGCGACATTTTATTACCGCGCATTGGTGTTCCGATGCGCAATTGGAAGTACCAACTCACCCCAACTCTGCGTGTGACAACACGCTCTAGACCCGCCGAGCGCTCTAACGGCGCATCGAGAGCGTCCTACAGACGCGGACCGTTTTAAAAACTTCCCAATATTTTTTTGACCTTATATTCGCTTATCTTTCGTTTGTTCATCGGCACTAGCAGTATAGTTTATCTTATACTGCTAGTCAAGAGCCAATTTAAATTAGAACACTCATGACCATGCGGGCCTCAATTAGAAAGGAAACGCATCTCATAAGATTTATTTTTCGCTAATGATTGAGGGTCTTGCACGATCTTTTTGAAAAAACCTTGCATTTGATGAAAAAATCCATAGCTTCTCGAATCATTCAAAGAGTGCCTGACTAGCTCAATCGGTAGAGCAGTTGACTCTTAATCAATTGGTTCGGGGTTCGAGTCCCCGGTCAGGTACCATCGGCCGGCTTAGCTCAGTGGTAGAGCACCCGCCTTGTAAGCGGACGGTCATCAGTTCAACTCTGATAGCCGGCTCCACTTTTTTTGACAGAATGATTTATTATGAGAGACGATTACCTAAAAGAAGCTCAGAAAAAAATACCGGACGCCAATGTCTTGGTCAACGTTGTCGCGCGCAGAACGACTCAACTCAGACACGGCGCGACGCCTCTCATTGAATCCCTCGAGGTACAGGCCCCAGAAGATATCGCCCTTAGGGAGATTATTGACGGCAAGCTCTCCTACGAGTTGTAAATAGATGTGTGAGCAAACATCCACAGCCATTTACGGAAATCCGTAACAAAAAGGCCTTCCACGAGTTTTTTGTCGAGGAGACCTTTGAGGCCGGTATTGTCTTGTTGGGGACCGAGGTTAAGGCCATTCGAGAGGGCCGGGCACAGATAAAGGAAGCCTTTGTCCGCTTTGAAAAAAACAGACCCTACCTCTTCAATGCTTACATCGAAGAGTACTCCTTTGGCAACGTCAATAACCACGACCCCAAACGCTCCCGCGCCCTGCTGTTGAAAAAACGCGAAATCCAAAAACTCCGCGCCGCCATGGAGGTCGGTGGTCGTGCTGTTCTCCCCATCAAGCTCTACCTGAAATCGGGGCTGCTCAAGCTCGAAATTGCCATCTGCAAAGGTAAAAAACTGTTCGACAAGCGCGAAGCCCTGAAGACAAAAGATGCTCTAAAGGAGGCACAGCGTGCGCTTTTCCGTAGGACCTGAAATTTGGGTGTTCACGCCAATTAAACAATGAAGTGCCAGTCGTTTTTAGATCGTCTTAATAAAGAGGTCTTTGAGCTGCTTTTCCGTGACGGGCGATGGCGATTGAGACATCATTTCCTGGCCCTTTTGGTTTTTCGGAAAGGCGATTACGTCGCGGATCGAGCGCGTTCCGCAGAGAATACTGACTAGACGATCGAGGCCGAGTGCTATGCCGCCGTGCGGGGGTGCGCCAAATGTGAAGGCTTTTAACATGTATCCAAAACGCGTCTCAACGACGTCAGCTGGGATTTTTAAAACGTCTTCAAAGACCTTCTTTTGCAAGCTGGGAGAGTGAATCCGAATGCTGCCGCCACCGAGCTCAACGCCGTTGAGGACGATGTCGTAATGCTGGCCGCGGACCTTTTTGGGGTCGGAGTCGAGGAGGTGTTGATCTTCCTGGACAGGCGATGTAAATGGGTGGTGCGTGGCGACGTAGCGTCCGGCCTCTTCATCGTAGGTCATGAGCGGGAAGTCGATGACCCAGAGAAAGTTGTATTGATTTGATGGAACGCTGAGTTTGCCGCGCTTTTGGAGCAGTTCAGCGGACTCGAGGCGTATGCGACCGAGAATGGCACAAGCCTTTTCCCACGGCGCTGCTGCGAAAAACACCATATCGCCGTCCTGCATGTCGAGGGCTTGAGTGAGGGCGGCCTTTTCGCCTTCGGAAAAGAATTTCGACAGGGGTGATTTCCATTCGCCGCTCTGGATGCGAATAAAGGCCAAGCCTTTGGCTCCCAGGCTTTTAGCGACATCTTCGAGGCCCTTGAGTTCGCCCTGTGTGAGGTCCGCAAGACCTTTTGCGTTAAACGCCTTGACGACGCCCCCATTTGCGATGGTTTCCGAAAAGACCTTGAAGCCCGATGCTTTAAAGACGCTGGAAAAGTCGTGAATTTCGAGGCCAAAACGTGTGTCAGGCTTGTCGACACCGTATCGGTCCATGGCTTCTTGAAATGGCATGCGTGGAAATGGCGTTGGCACATCGACGTCGATAACGTCCTTCCAGACGCGTTTGAGCATGCCTTCGACGAGCGCGTAGATGTCTTCGCGGTCTATGAAGGAGGCCTCGAGATCGATTTGGGTGAACTCGGGCTGGCGATCGGCGCGGAGGTCTTCGTCACGGAAGCAGCGGGCCAGCGAATAGTAACGCTCAAGGCCTGCAACCATCAGCATTTGCTTGTATTGCTGCGGAGACTGAGTAAGGGCGTAAAAACTGCCGGGGTTGAGTCGGCTGGGCACGAGAAACTCGCGGGCGCCCTCCGGTGTGCTCTTGAAGAGCATGGGCGTCTCGATTTCGATAAAGCCGTTGGAGTTCAGGTAGTTGCGAACACTCGTGGCCGCCCGGTGACGCTTTTTGAGGGCCTCGAGGTGCTTGGGCCGGCGGAGGTCGAGGTAACGGTAGGTCAGGCGCAGGTCTTCGCTCACACGGTCAGTCTTTTCATCCAGGGGAAATGGCAAGACGTCGGCGATGTTGAAAATCGTGAGGTGCTCACAGGCGACTTCGATGGCTCCGGTATTGATCTTGCTATTGACCGTGTTTGCTGGACGCGATTGGACAACGCCGTCAACGCCGATAACCGATTCCGGCCGCAACATGGCTAGGTCCTTTGCATATGACGCGTTTTGAGGGTCCAACACAACCTGTGTAATGCCCTCGCGGTCTCTTAAGTCTAGGAAACAAAGGCCGCCGTGGTCGCGTATCGTCTCGATCCAGCCAGCGAGCTTGACCCGCGCGCCAACATGATTTTGTCTCAGTTCACCACAAGTATGTGTTCTTTTCATGGAACCCTTTTCTAATCAAACCCAGCGGGTTCGCTACTAAAAGTGGTGGAGCCGATCGGGATCGAACCGACGACCTCCACAATGCCATTGTGGCGCTCTTCCAACTGAGCTACGACCCCACTTTCAATACCTTCCAGGAAATGGATTTTCCCGAGAGCGTCAAGGGTAATTTTTTGAAAAAATCGCTATTCGTAGCGGCGAACTTGCGAGAGTAAGGCCCGAGGAGCGAAGACGACATGAACGTACATGCGGTACGTGGACTCCGAACGACGAGAACGCCGTGGGCCATTTTGCATCGATCTTCCTCAATCGACCCATTCAACGTTAAATGGGCCCCCGAAAAACTGCAAAGCGAGCCTTCTAACACTTTTACATGGGTCAGCCCTTTTCCAAAAGCGATACAGTGTCCAGTACATCCTTAACGGCCTCCCACTCTTCTGTAACTTTGTTAGATGAAGTCGACAGTGTCTTCAAAAACTGCCGTAATTCCTCTTTCAGCGCCTCCGACGGTGGATCCGCCTGATTCAGCAATGGCAGGATATTTTTCAAAAACGCCTGATGCTGGTGTACGAGTGCGTTCAGGGAAACTGAAAATTGCTCGTTAGCCTGTTTTGCCTCCAATGCGATTTCGTTGAGGAGAACGTCATTGAGCTCGTTTTCGTTCGCGTCCATATATAACTTAGTATACCCTATTGTGGGAATTTTTGCAAATTTTTTTCGCACAACACACCCAAACCACTTTTTATTCAGTTCTAAACTTGACTCTCTTGTAGAAGAGGAAATGATTCTCTTATAAAGTTTTTATAATTCAAATATGTCTGTAAAACTATTACTTCTGCGCAGTCACAACGTAAGCCCTCTGCAAAATGAGCCTATAGCAAGGCCCGAGGAGCGAGGGCGACAGGAGCGTACGTTGGTACGTGACTTAGCCCGAACGACGAGAACGCCGCTAGAGGACATTTTCCAGAGGGCGCTATGTTTATAGATGAAGTCAGTGTATTCCTAAAGTCAGGCAATGGTGGTGACGGCTGCATGAGCTTTCGCCGAGAAAAGTATATCCCGAAGGGCGGTCCCGACGGCGGTGATGGCGGCAAGGGCGGCAGCATCATTCTGCAATGCAGCGTGCAATGGGCTGACCTCACACCTTATCGCTTCAAGCCGCACGCAGAGGCGGAAGTCGGCGAATCCGGCAAAGGTCGCCAAAAGCACGGAAAGGACGGCCTGGACTGCATCCTGATGGTTCCCGCCGGAACAATCGTGATCGATGAAGAGACGGGCCGGCCCGTTGCAGAGTTGCTGAACGACGGCGAGACAGTCGTCCTCCTAAAGGGCGGCAAAGGCGGCAAGGGCAACATTCACTTCAAAAACGCCATCAATCAGGCCCCTCGGCAAACGACATCCGGCGAACTTCACGAGGAGGGCCACTTTCGCTTTGTGATGAAAACCATTGCCGATATTGGTCTCGTCGGCTTTCCAAACGCCGGTAAATCATCACTGATCGGCGCCATAACGCACGCTCACCCAAAAACGGCCTCCTACCCTTTCACCACGCTGCACCCAAATATTGGCGTTCTCGAATACGCGGACGGCCAACGCCTCCTGATGGCCGACATTCCCGGACTTATTCAGGGCGCATCCGAAAATCGTGGCCTCGGACATCGTTTTCTCAAGCACATCGAACGCTGCACCACGCTGATTTTCCTGATCGACATGGCCGCTGAAGATGGCCGAAAACCAGAAGACGACTACACGCAACTGCGCAAAGAACTGGAATTATACAACCAACTCCTCCTGGAAAAGAAACAGGTCGTCGTCGCCAACAAAATGGACATGCCTGACAGCGCCGAACACCTCAAACGCTTTCAGAAAAAACATGGCATTCGCCCCATTTCCATCTCCTGCCTCGAGGGATCAGGCCTAGAAGAACTCAAAACCGCACTTAAACGCGCATAAAGGGCATTTCACCTACATCCCCCAGATCGCTCTCATTGGAGGACTCGTCCATGTCTTCATCACCAAAATCCCTGCCGAGTTCAGGCAATTGCTGCATCCATTTTTCGACGGTGTTGATGAAGTTTTTGAGCGTATCTTCAAACCGCGGATAATCGAGCTTATCAATGGGGTTTTGAACAGCAAACGTGATCTCGTTGGAGTCGACGGCCTTGGCAAAGACGCCGTTGTAGGTCTCTTCCGAATTCCCATTGACGACAAGCAATTTTTTGTAAACATTCAAATAGCCGGCGGGCATCTCACCGATTTTACTTAAAAAAATCAGGCTTTCCTTGTCGGCATCGTATTTGACGTGCACAATGAGCTTCTCATCGACCGCCAAACAGCAGTAACCATCGCTATCGGGCTCGAGATTTCCCAGCCCAATTTGCTTGCCAAACGCCGACAAAAGCCCCTTTAAAATACTGATAGACATAATTCTTTTGATTTTCAGCCAACCTCACACCGATGTCAAAACAAAAACAACTCGTAATTCTGGCCAATCATCCACCCCTTGAACCCTGGAGTTATCCGATGCTCTCCAAAGATTGCAAACTGTCTCTTTGGGCATTAGATGGGGCCGCGAATGCCCTGGTCGATACACATTATACACCCGACCTCATTTTAGGCGACTTGGACTCCATTAGTCCAGAAGCCCTCACATATTTTCGCACGAAAAACGTGCCCATTCTCCACTTGCCAGATCAAAACAAGACCGACCTCGAAAAGGCCCTCGAATACGCCGCAACACTACCGTTCAGCGCCATCGACGTCTACAACGCGTGGAGCGATGAGCGCATCGACCATTCCCTGATCAACTGCACGTTTCTGCGTCAATTTTATAAAACCCACCGCCCCCTGTCGCTCCTCACGCGCACCACGCGCATCTTCTTCGCAAAAGACACAACCCTCGCGCTCGCGGCCCCCATAAACACCCCTTTCGCCCTCTTCGGCTTTCCACAGGCAACCGTCACATCGCGCGGCCTCACTTACGAAATGGAAAACATCAAGCTCTCTTTCTTCACTCAAAACAGCGTCTGCAACGCCTTTCGCCTCGAAACCATCACCCTCGACATCGACGGCGAAGCCCTTGTTTGCATGGGATTGTAGTTGATCTCTGAAAAAAACTAGACCATCACAACTTGTTGCAGAATCAAAACTTGCACTCATGCGAAGCTAAGATTCAGCAACCCATTGTAATGGTCTTTTTATCGCTACGTAATGGTCATAACGCAGCTACCTATTTTGCAATGCCATTTTACCTGACTGGAATAGTCAAGATCGGACTAGCATCCTTAACATCGCCTGACTGGAGGCTGAACAATTGGGTCATGAACAAGAAGGTTGTCTTAGAATCGAGGTCGTTATCGGCGACGTAGAACCAGTGACCGCGGTAGTAGACGCGGGCAAAGGCGTTGTCCGGCTTTGAGTCAGAAACTTTAACCTTGAAGTACTGACCGATGAGTTGATTCCAGTCAAATGGCGTTCCATCTGCGTTTTTGGTGACATTGACGAGGCCCTTTTCGACATCGGCCTTGGGGACCTCAACCGTTTGCGACATGTAGAACAGCATGCCCAGCACGGAACGGAAGCGGAAGGTGAGGGTTTTCGGGCTGCGATCGAGGAAGTCGGTATCAATTTTGAACTGGTTTAAGTCGGGCGACAGGCCGAGAATGCTCTTAAACTCTTTCAACTCACCCTGTGTGGCGTCGCTCGGATAGAACTCGAGGGCCTGTTTTGGGAAGTTGACATTGGACTGCAGGCCAACGGACATCATGTGTTGTTTTTGAAAATCGCGCAAAATCTCAACAGCGCGCTTGAACTTCTGGCAATCAGGTGCCATTGCAGGTGTCGGTCCAGAGGCTTCTGGGAAGTTAAAGACGTCGTTGACGCGCTCCACGCAGAGCATGAGCACGCGGTCGGCATTCCATCCAGACTGCATCAAGTGCACGACGATCGGCTGCTGCATATGACGCAACATCTTTGTAATAAAAGACGTTCCCTCAAGCGGCTTGTAGGTGACAGTCGGTTTGTCGGAGACTGACAAGCTAAAACCCGGAAACGTGTAAGTGTTACTATCTCCTTCTGGCACGCTTGCATTGAACCCTACATTCGTACTCATCTCATACGTTGAAGTGATACTCTCTATATCCAAGAAACAAGGATTATCGCGGTAGCGCATGCGAACAATATTGACCAACAATTGCTCATTGAGCGTGTTGGCAATGGCTTCGTTGTAACTGGGGTGGGTCTCGCGAACCATGTTAGGGCCAAAATTATGGCCACATCCTGTGAGTGTCAGAGCGACACAACCGATTAATGTTAGCTTTTTCATACCGAAAATCTAGCTAAGGCTGATTTTTAAAACAACGCAAGGATATTCATCGCTTTTTTAAGACACAAAAAGTCAATAATATTGTTCGCAATAGCATCTCTCATTCTGAACTTGCATAAGGTGACATTGACACACAATATAAGCTTTATGCGTTCAAAATATTCGATCTCCATCGTCATCCCTTGCTACAATGAAGCCAGCACGATTCTCGAGGTCATTGCAGCGGTCAAGGCGGCTGTTGAGGCCAAGGAAATCATTGTTGTCGACGACGCCTCGACCGACGGAACAACAGAGCTGTTACAATCGTTGAAGGGCTGCACGGTCCTGCGTCACGAGCGCAACCAAGGCAAGGGCGCCTCTCTCCAGACGGGCTTTCGTGCGGCCACTGGAGACATCATTGTCGTGCAAGACGCCGACCGCGAGTACGACCCAACCGATATCGCCAAACTCATCAACCCCATTGTCCTCAACCGGGCGGATGTCGTCTATGGATCACGATTTGTCGGCAGCGAGCCACACCGCGTTTTATATTTCTGGCACCGCGTCGGCAACTGGGGCATCACGCTTCTCTCCAACATGCTCACCAACCTCAACCTCACCGACATGGAAACGGGCTACAAGGCCTTTCGAAAGACCTGTTTAGACAAAATCCAACTCACCGAAAAGCGATTCTGCGTCGAACCTGAACTAACGGCCAAATTGGCAAAACTCGGCTGTCGCTTTTACGAAGTCGGCATCGCTTACAATGGCCGGTCCTACGCCGAAGGGAAAAAACTCACCTGCAAAGACGCCGTGGCCGCCATTTGGGCTATTCTGCGACACAATATCCTGAATTGATCTAAAACAGGCTTGACGCATTGCACTCTATCGACGTTAACTAAAAAAAATGCAAGACAAGCCAACCTGGTTAAAGGCCATTTTCCCACGAGGCGATGGCTACAATGAGACGGTTAAGTGCGTCCGGGAGAATGGCGTACACACGGTCTGCGAGAGCGCGCAATGCCCGAATATCGGCGAATGTTGGGCGCAGAAGACGGCGACGTTTTTGATCTTGGGTAACGTGTGCACGCGCAATTGTGCCTTTTGCGCCATACAGAAGGGCCGCCCTCCACTCGTTCCAGACCCGGACGAGCCCAAACGCGTCGCCGAGGCAATAGCGGCCATGGGCCTGCGTTACGCGGTGATCACGTCTGTTACGCGCGATGATCTCAACGACGGCGGCGCTCAACACTGGGCCAACACGATTCGCGCCATTCGCACCCAAACGCCCCAGGTACGGATAGAGGTGCTGATTCCCGATTTTTGGGGCAAAGAGGAGCTGCTAGACATCGTTTTTCGCGAAAAGCCCGATGTTCTCAATCACAATTTGGAAACGGTAAAATCGTTGCAGGCGTCGATTCGGAAAGTGGCGCGCTACGACGTTTCCCTAAAAGTCCTGCAGTACGCGACGCAAGCGGGCCTGGTTGCGAAATCCGGCCTGATGTTGGGCCTGGGAGAGACCGATGACGAGGTTCGCGAGGCCCTGGTTGACCTCCGCAAGGTCGGCTGTCAAAGACTGACCCTGGGGCAATACCTGCAACCGACCCCAAAACACGCGCCCGTCAAACGTTGGGTGACGCCGCAACAATTTGTCGACTGGAAAACATTCGCCCTCGCCCTAGGCTTTGCTCACGTGGAATCGGGACCCCTCGTACGCTCCTCCTACCACGCCGGCAATGCAGTTTTTTGAGTTGCAAATGGAGGCCGATTCCATATTAAAATAAGGTGTATGACAAACCTTTCTGAAATCAATGAGAAGATACAAGAAGCTTCTTCTTGGGTGAGCTTGTTAAAGACAGAAATGGCGCGCGTGATCGTCGGCCAACAGTACCTCGTCGACCGCCTCATCGTCGCCATCCTGGCCAATGGCCACATCCTGCTTGAGGGCGTGCCGGGATTGGCTAAAACACTGTCGATTCGGACGCTCGCACAGGCCATCGACGGCCATTTTCAGCGCATCCAGTTTACGCCCGACCTCCTACCAGCAGACATCGTTGGAACGCTCATGTACAACCCGCAAACGGCCAGCTTTTATACCAAAAAAGGGCCGATCTTTGCCAACCTCGTCCTGGCAGATGAAATCAACCGCGCCCCGGCAAAGGTCCAGAGCGCGCTGCTCGAGGCCATGCAAGAGCGTCAGGTGACACTCGGAAACGAAACTTACGACCTCCCCTCGCCCTTTCTCGTCATGGCAACGCAAAACCCCATCGACCAAGAAGGAACGTACGCCCTACCAGAAGCCCAGGTCGACCGCTTTCTCCTCAAGGCAAAGATCGACTACCCGTCCAAGGAAGAAGAATTGCTCATTCTCGAGAGTCGCGCCAAGGCAAACCCGATTTCTAAAGTCAATGCTGTCATTAAGCCCGACCAAATCCTCGCCGCCAGGACACTTCTAGAGTCCATCTACATGGATCCAAAAATCAAGGATTACATTGTCAACATCGTCCTCGCGACTCGCAAGCCGAGCGCTTTTGGGCTCGATATGGACGCCCTTGTCGCCTTTGGAGCCTCACCACGAGCAACCATCGCCCTCGCTCTCGCATCGAAAGCCTGGGCATTCATCAAGGGCCGCGGCTACGTCACGCCACAAGACATCAAGACGATAGGCCTCGACGTCCTCCGCCACCGCGTCATCGCCAGCTTCGAAGCCCAGGCGGAAGACATTACCAACGAGGCACTGGTCCAGAAGATCTTTGACGCCGTCCCCGTCCCATAACGACCGTTGCAAAATGGTCTCTAGCGGCGTTCTCGTCGTTCGGGCTAAGTCACGTACCAACGTACGCTCCTGTCGCCCTCGCTCCTCGGGCCTTGCTATAGAGCCATTTTTCAACGGTCGTTACGCTTGGTAACTTGTCCTCGCGCAAAGCCAGTGGCATCTATTTTGCTTCCGTCGTTATTGCTCAAAGTGATGTACTCGGGCCTTGCTATAGAGCCCTTTTTCAACGGTCGTTACTCGTTGGTAACTTGTCCTCGCGCAAAGCCAGTGGCAATCAAACACTTGGCGAAATACAAAAATACGCAGTATTTTTGTATTTCGCTAAAAAAGTGTTTTGGGGAGGGGTCCGGGGAACCTCTTTTATTCCATAAAAGGGGTTCCCCGGTGGCCGCTATAGTAAAATTTTCTCCAAGGTAGGAAGTTCGGCTGTGCTGACAAAGAAGTTGGCGTAGTTACGGGCGAGGGTGAGGGTATCGTTGAGTGGGAGATTTTGGAGGAGGCCGAGGGCGCAACCAGCGTTAAAGATATCGCCACCGCCGGTGGTGATTTTAGGTATTTTGCAGATGGGGCCTTCGACGTAGACGGCCTGGTTGCGATCGTAGCCGGCGGCGCCGTCGGTGAGGTGGAGAATCATGAGGTCGACATCGAGGAGGGAGCCGAGGGTTTTGGCATAATCCAAAATATTTTCGGCTGAGCAGGCGACGGATTCTTTTGAAAGGGCAAAGCGGGCCTGTTCGCTCTCGCTGCGGTTGAGGCTGAGCACGACGCGTCCAAAGGGGCGAAAGGTTTTTAAAGAGTGCAAAAAGTCGCGGAGTTCGTCGACGGTGCGTTTAGCGGGATCGCAGATATCGAAGAAAAAGAGGCGCTGCGACGATGGTTTGAGGCCCTTTTGTAGCCTTTTGAGCAAGTCTGGCAGGTGAAAAGACATCGTCCAGTTCATAAAACCGACGAGATCGGCCTGGTCGAGCGACTCAAACAGCTGCTGTTCACCGACGGCCGCCACGAGGTTCTCGTAGGTGATCGCGTCGAGCTGCGTGGTGTAGCCCAACATGATCTTGCCATCGCGAAACTCGAGGGCTTCCGTCAGGCCAGGTTCGCCGACCGAATATGTCTTTACGCGCGCCCGAAAATCGTTAAAGATCGGGTGATTTCCAAACAGGCCAGCGCACTCGACCTCCACCCCGCCGCCGAGGAGCCCGTTGCAGAAATTGGGACCGTTGCCGCCCACGCGCTCTTCTTTGGTAAACAACTCAATGTTCGTCCCGGCGCCCTTTGCTCGAGCAATGCGGTCGGCAAACGCACCTATCGTCTCAATCGCCTCAAACGCGTCGCCTGGGCCCCATCGACGGTCAACCGCACTTAGCATTCGATCTATGCACCCATCAAACCCCACAAACGCGCGAAAGGAGCGTCCCGAAAGGCCCTCTAGCTTCGTTCTCGTCGTTCGGGCTAAGTCACCTACGTCAGTAGGCTCCTGTCGCCCTCGCTCCTCGGGCCTGGCTAGAGTGACTTTCTCGACGCTCCTTTCGCGCGTTTGATCGCATGAAGTTTTCTGTCGTCTTTTCATAAATTACAGGCGAAATAGAAAAATACTCCGTATTTTTCTATTTCGCAAAAAAAGTGTTTTGGAGAGGGTCCGGGAGAACCTTTTATTCTATAAAAGGTTTTCCTGGGGCTACTGGGCGTACAAGCGGGTGAGTGTAACGTAATCGGGTTTACCGGCGCCGAGGGTAGGGAGTTCGGTGACGATTTGGATTTGTTTAGGGAGCCAGAGTTCGGAGGTACGGTCTTTAGCGAATGTGCGGATATCCTTGAGGGTAGCAGAGGGGCAATCGGTGACGAGGAGGATTTGTTCGCCTTTTGTTGGGTCGGTGAGGGTGATGCAAGCGTGCATCGAGTTAGGCCAGAGTTCGAAGATCATTTCCTCGACGGCTGCCAGGGAGATCATTTCCCCGCCGATTTTGGCAAAGCGTTTGGCGCGTCCGACGATCTTGATAAAGCCATCCTCGCTGACTTGGACGATATCGCCGGTGTCGTGCCAGCCATCTGGGGGTGGTTGGAGAACGCCGGGCTGGTCGTGAAGGAGGTAGCCGAGCATGACGTTGTTGCCGCGAATAAGGAGTTTATGGCCGTCGATACCGTCAACGGGCTCGAGTTGATAATCGATGAGCGGGAGGGGTTTGCCGACGGTGCCGACGCGGCAGTACATGGGGGTATTGCAGCTGATTACTGGGGTTGTTTCGGTGACGCCGTAGCCCTCGAAGATGCGCACGCCGAGGATATCGCTGTAGTAGCGTCGGGTAGACTCTTGTAGTTTTTCGGCGCCGGCGAAGACGTACCGGACGGCGTAGAAGTCATAGGGGTTAGCTTTTTTCGCGTAGCCCTGGAGGAAGGTGTTGGTGCCGAAGAGGATAGTGGTGTCGTTTTGGTAGACGAGTTCTGGAATGACGCCGTAATGGAGCGGGCTTGGGTACATGAAGACATAGACGCCTGACAATATTGGCAGGAGGGTACCGACGGTGAGTCCGAAGGAGTGGAACATGGGCAGGGCGTTGAAGACGCGGTCTTTGGATGAAAAGTCGATAATGGCCAACATTTGATGGCGGTTGGTCTGGAAATTTTCGTGACTGAGGACGACGCCTTTGGGGGTGCCGGAGGAGCCTGAAGTGAAGAGGATGACGGCGGGGCTCTTGGCGTTAACGGGTCTTATTTTCTGTATTTTTTTATAGAACCAGCGTGGAGCGATGATGGCGGCGATCAGGTGTGGCAAGAAGTACTTTTTGATTGGGATAAGGTCTTCGAGGTAGCAGACGGCGATACCGTTGTCGGCGAGTGTCTGGACAACATCCTCGATCTTTGCCGCTTCAACAAAGGCCCTAGCGGTCCACACCTGACGCACACAGCTCGTTTTACAGGTCGACAGGATGGTCTTGGCTCCAGACGAGAAGTTCAGCATAGCGGCGACCCGGTGTCTCGACTGGAGGGCGAAAAACGCGACGACGCCCGTGGTGCTGTTGGGCAAGAGGAGTCCGATAGGATCATCTTTGGCCAGGCTTTTTTTTTCAAAAATGCTGCCGAGGACGAGTGATTTGGCGATCAACGAGCGGTAGTTGAGTGGGTTAAACTTGATGTCGTTGACGACCTGAAAGGAGCGGCCGTACTTTTCTGAAATTTTCAGGAGCGAAGTAAAGAGGGTCTCGTGAGTGGGGCTGCACTTGACAGCCATGTCGGTCATGATGTGGTAGATCTTGTCTGACAGCGTCTTGCGAACGTTGGTGTCCTCTTTTTCAAGAGAGATCGGGGCCTCAATGTTGATGCTGATTTTTGGGAAAAAGCGCTTTTTGTACGCGCCATTGATTACAGACATTTTTGAAAACTGTGTGCCCTCGATGCGGACCGGCAGGAGGAGGGTATGGGCCTTTTCCGCGATCAGTCCAGGCGCCTCGTAGACCTTCATGATGCTGCCCGTCACGTTCAGACGTCCCTCCGGCGCAATGACGATGCGGTTGCCCTGTTTAACGAAGTCGATGAGGGTCTTGATGCCCATGGGCTTTTCCGGGACAATGGTGTAGGTCCGAATGGCGCTGAAAATCCACCGTAACCACCACTTATTGAAGGGGTTGCGCGAGAAGGTTGAAAACACAAAGGTCGCGCGATCGGGCAGAAAGGCGGCCAAGAGCAGAGTGTCTAGCGGCGAGGTCTGGTTGGTGAGCAAAATGGCGTTTTTGGGCGCCTTGTAGAAATGCGATAGGCCATGAACCTCGACTCGGAAAACGCGCTTAAAGACTTGCCTTAACAGGGTTGTCAAGAGCGAGTCCGGTATCAGTTTGACCAAGTAGAGGGCGAGGAGGCCGTTGATAAAGGCGACCCAAACGAGGAAAGAAGCGCAAGAGATGCCCATAGCGGCGGCAGTCAAGACAACGGAACAGGCAAAAAGGACAGACAGCGCGTTTTTAGTATGGCTGACGGCGATAAAGTGCAGGCGCATCTTTTCGCGGCTGTAGAGCTCAAGAGACGTGTACAATACCGTCAACGACACTCCACAGGCGGCCCCGGAGAGCGCTAGGCCGGCAATCCCTATAAAATAAAGGGCAAAAAACTCGATGTCCGCGTTTAAAAGATTTTCGGGCTCTGGGAAACCGACGGCGAACAACAGCAGGCCAGCCGTCATGATGAGCGAACTCAGCGGAATGCTCTGTGGCGTCGCCTTGTTGCGAGTAA
The DNA here is from genome assembly GCA_001831095.1 of Verrucomicrobia bacterium GWF2_51_19. Classification (GTDB taxonomy): domain Bacteria; phylum Verrucomicrobiota; class Verrucomicrobiia; order Opitutales; family UBA12508; genus UBA12508. Next base: position 30,325 of record MIDP01000022.1, read on the forward strand.
AATGGGACGTCCACAGGGCCCCAATAGTCAGAGAAAAGAGAAACAGGCCGATCCACAACAGGCGCACTTCCGATGGAAAGTCGAGGATCAACAGCCCGCTCACAATGGCAGTCAACAGGGCCACCATCCAAGCAATGCCATTGATGTTGAGGTTGAGAATCACCTTTTTTCTCAAAAACAACCACGTCCGCTTGAGGTTGTACGCTGGATCATAGACAATCGTCGGCCCACTCTTGCTCAGGAGGGCACCGATCAAGGAAAGCGCAAACATCGCATAGGGCACAAATATCGGCAACGCGGCCGTTTCACGGTCAAAGACCCACTGCGTCCCCAAAAACAGACCGCCAAAGAGACAGACGGCGCCCGTTGCGTGGAGGACCGAATAGGCCTTTAAGAGGTGTCGTTCGCTTATGACTTCTGGCAGGACAGCATATTTGAAAATCGCGTAGAGGCCGCCCTCAAAGCCGAGACACAGCGTACTGATAGCATACAGCAACGCGCTGTCCTCATAGTAGGCGACCAAAAACAGGCCCACACAGGCCGTTTCTGACCAGCGCAGCTTCGCCCGAAAGGAGGCTTTGGCAAAGTCAAACCGCGCATAACTGACTTGACTCAGCAAAAATCCGAGGAGAAATAGGCCGTTACCCAGAATCAGCCAACGGAAGTCGTGCGCCAAGAGTGTCGCAGCGCTCAAAAAGGCGAGATTGCGCACGAAATGACTGTTGATGGCCGCCGTCGCCTGTGAGATAAAATGAGCGAGGTAGGACGAGTGCCTGAATAAGTAAAAGTACATCATAAAGACCTCTCCAAAATGACCTCTAGCGGCGTTCTCGTCGTTCGGGCTAAGTCACCTACGTCTGTAGGCTCCTGTTGCCCTCGCTCCTCGGGCCTGGCTATAGGCCCATTTTGAAGAGGTCTTTGTTGTTGATTGTTAAAAGATTGCCAAGTTTTCAGCATACATTGGGGTAAAGTAAAGAAGAGTGCTTCACTGTAACACAAAGCTTTCATTTGCAAAGATAAGGATTATGCTGGAAAAAGAAAATAAAAAAGCGTAGAACTTTTTCCATGTCATCGAAAGCAAAGAGCGTTCAAGCAAAGGAAGTGAACACGTCACCATCGCCTTTTCTGCACCGAAAAAGAAAAGATGTCCTCGGCGTCAACATCGTACCGCTCGTCGACGTGCTGATTACGCTGCTGTTTTTCTTCATGATGAGCTTTTCGTTTCGCAACATGCGTTCGCTCAACGTGCAACTGCCGCAGATGGAGACGGCCGGCACAAGCAACGCCCAACGCGTGACGGTCACCATCGACAAGTCCGGCGGCTATTTCTATAATGGGAAAAGCATGCCAGCAGAACAATTGCTCGAGTCCCTCCAACTCTTGGGCACTCTCAACCCCAACCAAGACCTGACCGTCGCCGCCGACCGCGACACCAAGCTCTCCAACGTCACCTTCGTCATGGACTCCGCCCGCAAAAGCAAAGTCGAAAATATCCACCTGCAGACTCTGTAGGGAAGGTGGGGAGCTATATCCGCGTCAAAAACGCCCTAACGGATTGGGGGCCGCTTTGGGCGAGGGTTTTGGGTGAAGCTTGGGCCAAGAGGGTCTTTGTTTGCGAGTCGAGGAAGATCGCATCCTCACCGATGTTGAAGATGCTGGAGAGCTCGTGGGTGACGATCACAACGGTCGTGCCGAGGGAATCGCGGATTTTGAGAATGAGGTCGTCGAGGTTTCTCGAAGTGACGGGATCGAGTCCTGCAGAGGGCTCGTCGAAGAAGAGAATGTCGGGATCTAGGGCCATTGCTCGTGCCAGACCGGCGCGCTTTTTCATTCCTCCAGAGATGTTGGCCGGGTACGCGTCTTCAAAGCCAACCAGGCCGACGAGCGCCAACTTCAGTCGGGCGAGCGCGTTGCAATCAGCCTGTGACAACGTTGTAAATTCCTTGAGCGGCAGGGCAACATTTTCCAGAAGCGTCAGGGTACTCCAGAGCGCCCCTCCTTGAAAGAGAACGCCCTGTTTGCGCAAAACACTCAATTGCGTGGCCTCATCGGCGTTCCAATAGTCGACACCCGACAGGAAAACGCTGCCGGCAAGCGGCTCTTTGAGCCCTATGAGGTGTTTCAACAGCGTACTTTTGCCACAACCACTGCCACCCATGACGATAAAAATGCTCCCTCGCTTGACCGAAAACGCAACGTCCTTGAGAACAACCGTGTCGCCGTAGCCCATGGTGAGGCTTTCAACATAGATAGCGTCTGTTCTGTCGTTGATAAGTGTCATACTTTGAGGGCGTTAAAGAGCACTGCAAATATAGCATCTGCGACGATGAGCGCGGTAATGCTGTAGACGACGGCCTTGGTCGTGGAAGAACCGACGGCGGCCGAGTTGCGCTCACAACGCAGGCCCGTGTAACAGCCCAAAAAGCCGATGATAAAGCCAAAAGTCGTCCCCTTTATAAGGCCCGTAAAGATGTCGTTGAGGGCGATCGCTCCACGCGTCTGGTTCAAATATTCGACCAACGAGAGGCCTTTCAGCGTCACGGCGACGAAAATGCCACCCAAGATCCCCACAAAGTCCGCATAGAGGCACAACAGCGGCATCATCAAAAACAGGCCCAGGAGACGCGGTATCACCAAGAACTCGACGGGCGAAATCGCCATGACCTTGAAAGCATCGGTCTCTTCCGACACGTTCATACTGCCGATCGCCGCCGCAAAGGCAGCCCCCGTCCGCCCCGCCATAATAACCCCTGTCATCATCGCCCCCATTTCGCGCACCATAGCTAGGCCGACGAGGTTTGCGACAAAGAGGCTCGCCCCGAACTGCGACAGCTGCACCAGCCCAACAAAGGCCAAAATCAGGCCGACGAGAAAGCTGATGAGGGAAACGATCGGAAGGGCCTCAATACCGGTGTTTTGGACAAAGTGGAGAACGTCGTCCCAATGCCAATGCGCGCGACCACGGACACTGTTGACCAGAGCCATCACAACTTCGCCCAAAAAGCGAAAGTAGCCGGCCAAAGACAACCACAAGTCCCCTGCCCGCTCGCCAACATGTGCAAAAAAGTTAACCGGCCCCGTCTTGGCTTGAAAACGTTCGCCAGCCTCCGTCAGCGCGATCCACTCCAACAGCTGCCGCGGCAGTCCACGCGTGTCGATTTGCTTGCCGCGAGCCGCCTGAAACACTTCCAAGACAAACAATACCAGGCGCGAATCCCACTGTTGCAGCGCACTTGCGTCAAACGCGACGCGCTCAACCCCACTCCGTTCCTTCAAAACAGCCGCTGGCGACTCATACACCTGTTGCCCCTGCAGCACCCAGGCCCCACGCAAGCCCACTCGCAACACTTCCCCATCAATTGTATAATGTGCGCTCTCCACAACTTTTTATTACAACGTAAAAATTAACACATGTCAGCCTTTTTTTACATGACATCTGGGGTCAAAGGAGTCGCGGAGGGAGTCGCCGAGGAGGTTGAACGAGATGACAGATATAAAGATGGCGAGGCCCGGAGAGAGCATCCACCAGTAATTGAGCATAAAGATCCGCATGTCCTCTTGGGCCTGGCGCAGCATGAGGCCCCATGAGGCGGTGGGCTCTTGAATGCCGAGACCCAGAAAGCTTAGTGCCGCTTCACCGAGAATATAGGCCGGAATGCTGAGAGTGCCAGCCACGAGGAGGTACCCGGTGAGGTTCGGCAAAACATGTTTTATAACGATGCGCAGGGGCGACTGTCCCATCGCTTCGGCAGCGAGAATGAACGGCTGTTGTCGCAAGGAACACGTGATGCCACGAATGACTCGGGCCGTGCTCGACCACCCGATAAAGGCCAATATCACGACAATCATGATGTACATTTGGCCGGACTCGAAGTGTTCGGCGATCGCGGCCCGGAGCGCCAAGAGCAGGTAAAACGTCGGAATGGCCATCAAAAACTCGACGCCGCGCATGGCGAGAAAATCGACTTTTCCACCAAAATAGCCAGAGAGCCCGCCGATCAGAAATCCGAAAGTAAAGGTGATCAAAATACCGATAAAGCCAATGCTCAGCGAGATCTGGGCGCCGTAGAGAAGGCGAGAAAAGACGTCGCGACCGGTCGAGTCGCTGCCCAACAGGTAGACGCGGTCAACGTCGTCAGCCGACTTTACGCCAAACAGCTTGTGCTGGAGCGGCAATACCCACAGGAGCTTGTATGGCTTACAAGACGGGAACCAGGTGAGCGGCCGCGATACGCCTGGAATGGCCGTGTAACCAGCTGGCGTTGCCTCATAGACAGCGACGTGCAGTCCACCATCTTTACACATCAGGCGTGTTGGCGGGTGATAGCTCTTTTTCAAGTTTTGCAGCGAAACCTCATAGGGCGCCAAGACAGGAGCGAACAGCGCCGCGGCGTACAACACGATCAAACAAATCAACGCCGCGCCATGGATTCGATGCTTCATTGATTTTGATTGTAAGGCAAACGGCGACCGGCAAAAGCTTTTTTTACAAAAAAACACATTTTTGTTTCGCAAACACGGGCCATTTTTTGTTAAAAGAGGAGGTATGACGACGAAGATGCTGAAGATTTTTTCTGGAAATGCCAACACGCCCTTGGCTCACGAGATCTGCCAATACACCGAAGTGCCACTGGGAGAAGCGCATGTGGGCAAGTTTCCAGACGGCGAAACGTTTGTTGAGATCTGTGAAAATATTCGAGGCAAAGATGTCTTTATCATACAGCCCACCAACGCTCCAGCAAACGATCATCTGATGGAGCTTCTGATCTTTATCGACGCCGCTAAACGAGCCTCAGCCGCCCGCATTACGGCCGTCATTCCATTTTACGGCTATTCTCGCCAGGACCGCAAAGACAAACCACGCGTGCCAATCACCGCCAAATTGGTCGCCAATCTGCTCGTGACCGCCGGTGCCGATCGCATCGTGGGCGTCGATTTTCACTCGCAACAACTGTCTGGTTTTTTCGATATCCCTGTCGATCACCTCTTCGCGGCCTCCGTATTTTACAAGTATTTCAAGGCCTACGACAAGGGCAACTGGACCGTGTGCGCGCCAGACGCCGGTAGCATGAAGATGGCCTCTGCCTACGCCAATATGCTGGGCTGCCCACTCGGCATGATTGCCAAACGTCGCAAAAATACCATCGACGTCGAGGCCATGAACGTCATTGGCGAAGTCGATGGACGCGAGATTCTCCTCGTCGACGACATGGTTGAAACCGCTGGTACCGTCACTGCCGCGGCCAAACTCCTCAAGAGCAAGGGCGCACTCTGCGTCCGGGCGGCCGTCAGTCACGGTGTCATCAACCCTCTCGGCTACGAACGCCTAAAGGAAGACTACATCGACGAACTCGTCACAACCAACACAACAGCTTACAACGATCAAGGCCTCAATATCGTCCGCCTCAGTGTCGCCAAAATGCTCGCCGAGGCCATTGTAAGCATTCACGATAATGCTAGTGTCTCTAGTCTCTTCACCATCAAAGGCTACTAAAAACCTGTGTAAAATGCCGTGAAAGCTCGTTTCGCGCTGCGCCGACTGGCTCACGTACCTCTATGTACGCTACGCCAGATCGTGCTCGCGCAAAGCCAAGCTTTGACGGCATTTTACAC
>MIDP01000022.1:35955-53455 GCA_001831095.1 Verrucomicrobia bacterium GWF2_51_19
GCATTTTACACAGGTTTTTGTGTTACAATATGCCAGTCAGACCCCTCTCTCCTCGGGCCTGGCTATAGGCCTATTTATAACGGTTTTTACGGTTAAGACCGATGCAAAATAGCGCCAAAATACGTTTCGCGCTGCGCCGACTGGCTCACGTACCTCTATGTACGCTACGCCAGATCGTGCTCGCGCAAAGCCAAGCTTTGACGGCATTTTACACAGGTTTTTGTGTTACAATATGCCAGTCAGACCCCTCTCTCCTCGGGCCTGGCTATAGGCCTATTTATAACGGTTTTTACGGTTAAGACCGATGCAAAATAGCGCCAAAATACGTTTCGCGCTGCGCCGACTGGCTCACGTACCTCTATGTACGCTACGCCAGATCGTGCTCGCGCAAAGCCACATTTTTGCATCTATTTTGCATCGGTCTAGTTTATACCAAATCTCGGACACCTATTTTCCCTGAGTCTTGATCGAGTTGATTGACTATAACATAAGACCGTTGAAAAATGGCTCTATAGCCAGGCCCGAGGAGAGAGGACGACGGGAGCGTACATGCGGTACGTGACCTAGCCCGATCGACGAGAACGCCGCTAGAGACCATTTTACAACGGTCTTATCGTTTGAGGTGAAAGAATGTTTGCAACAGAGTCCTACACTCCTCCTCTAGAACACCGATGTCGATTTTCAAACGATGATTGAGGCCAGCGATGTCATGTATCGACAAGCCGCCGCCGAGGCCACCCATTTTCGGGTCTCGAACGGCGTAGTGCACCGTATCTAGGCGAGACAAAATGCATGCACCCGTACACATCGGGCAGGGCTCTTTCGTGACATAGAGATGGCAACCCACCAAACGCCAATCGCCGAGCGCCCGGGCGGCCTGTGTGATGGCAATCATTTCTGCATGCGCAGTCGCGTCTCGAGTGCGTTCAACTTGATTGTAGCCCATGCCGAGAATGTGGCCGTCTTTCTCAACAATGGCCCCTATCGGAACTTCATCGATCTTCCAGGCCTCTAAGGCCTGATTGTAGGCGAGCTGCATAAAAAACAAGGCATCTTTTTGCAACTGCGACGGGTGTTGTTTTTCAAAAGGGCAGGCGTCCATTTTGCATCTGTCTAATTTAAGATGGGCTTTTCTTTTCTTTGCCTATGAACTCTAGTTTGACAGGGCAGCCGTATAGGTCGAAGGCTTTGTAGAGCTCGTTGAGAATGTAACGCTTGTAAGTCGGCTGGAGGCGGGTTGGGTTGTTACAGAAGATCTTGAAGGTAAGTGGATTACTGCTGACCTGCAGGGCGTAGTAGACCTTGAAACGCCGACCCAACGAGGCCGCTGGCGGACGTTGCTCAAAGGCCCTTTCAAAGAAACGGTTGACTTGGCCAGTGGAAATCTGTGTCCGGGCGCGCGCGTAGGCCCCTTGGGCGAGGTCGAGAATGGCCTCAATCGCCGTCCCCGTCTTCGCAGAAACAAATAAAACGGGCGCCTTGGCCGTGTAGAAGAGCGCCTCTGCAACCGCCTTTTCGAAGGCGAAGCCAAAGTCATCAAAGGAATCGTAGCCCTCGATGCCCTTTTCGCGAAAAGTTTCGTAGGCAATATCCCACTTGTTGACGACCACAACGAGCGGTTTGCCGGCCTCTAGAATGTTGTGGGCAATCTTTTTGTCCTGCTCTGTAACGCCGGCAATGGCGTCGAGGACGAGAATGGCGACATCGGTTCGTTCGACGGAGCGCTCCGTGCGCATGACAGAAAAGAACTCGACGCTGCTGCTGATCTTTCCTTTGGTGCGAACACCCGCCGTGTCGATGAGCTCGAAGAGACGCCGTCTCTGCGTCTGCGGGTTGGTGTAATCGAGTCTGAGGGCGATAGCGTCACGCGTTGTTCCAGGAATATCGCTGACGATGAGGCGGTCCGACTTGAGCAGCTTATTGGTTATCGATGATTTGCCGACGTTGGGACGCCCGATAAAGCAGATCGAGAGCGGCCTCTCTTCAGCGGCGACCGTCTCGGGTATGGGAAAACGCGTTTGCAGAACGTCTTGGAGGGCCGACATGCCCGTTCCGTGCTCGGCGGAAACCTCAAAAATATTATCAAAACCGAGCTGGAAGAAATCGTGAAGATTGGCCCGCGCCACCTGCGAATCCACCTTGTTGATCACCAAAAAAACAGGCTTGTCAAAACGCCGCAAATCGCGCGCCAATGTGCCGTCCAAGAGCGTACAGCCGTCTTTGGCATCGACGACAAAGAGAATCAAATCAGCCATATTAATGGCAAAATAAACCTGCTGTTCCGTCGCTTCTTTGAGCTCCTGTGACGTCATCGATGGCTCCAAACCAATGCCACCCGTGTCCATCAACGTGAAATTGGGGAAATCTTGGCTGACGATGTCGCGCGTCACTCCTGGCTGATCGTGCACGATCGATACCGGCCGTCCAATGAGCCTATTAAATAAGCGGCTCTTGCCTACGTTTGGCCTGCCAACAATAGCGATGAAAGACCTGTTAGTGTTATTTTGCATAGGTCTTTATTCGGCCATGATGATGTCGGGTTGCAGCTCGATCGTAAGACGGTAAGACTTTCCGGGGCGCAGAATGAGGGGATGGTCGCGTTCGAGGACTTGTAAATAGTGAATTTTGCCGTAATAGGTGCGGAAATGCGGGTCTTCGGTAACCACCTGTATGGGTTTCCATTCTGCGCTGAAATCGTCTTTGACGACGACTGCCCCAACGCTGCCCTCACCCAAAGTAAAGGTCGTGTTGATGCGGTAATGGCTGTGCGGGGCTCCCAGGGCGATTACGTAGCGCATACGGTCCATCTGAAGTGGGCTCTTTACAGTGTAGACAAAATCGCAGACAACCTTTTCACCAAAGGTCCAAGAGACCTTACAAGATGCTATATTGGGGACAATTTTTTCGTCGACCGTGATGAGGTCAGGCTGCTCATAGCGGAAATAGAACGATTGACGGAGGCCCATGCCGGCCACGCAGTGTTTACCGTAATAGGAGGGGATGGTAACCTTGTCGCCGAAAGTCAATTCGGGCATGAGGATGGGAAGATAGCTATCAACAGGCCAATCGAAGACGCCCGGACAGTGCGGAAACGCGAGGTAATCGGAGTTTTTGCGCCCGCCGGAAGCGACGAGTGGCAACTGGACATGCAGGCCCGTGCTTGCATTTTGATAGAGAAAGAGGCCCTGTTCGCGTTGACTGTGTTTGTTGAAATTGACGTAGCGGCCGCCTGTTTTGCCGGGAACGGGCTTGTTGAGCATGGGATTGTCGATGCTCTTTGCGAGGCGTGCCCATTGGCAGAGAAAGCGGGCGGCGTCGAAGTTGACGATGCGTGAAGTGAATGCCTCAGGCATATTGCGCTCTTCGTCGCGAATGATAAGGACGCCGTGTTCCTGATCCAAATAGGTCATGAAGAAATAATGGAACATGCGGCGTAGGAGGTCCATGTAGATGTATTGCTGCTGGGGCGCGATCCAACCGTCGCGAAGGCCCTGTAAAATCAGGCTGATGCAGAACATCTGACCATAGACACCAATGTAACCGCCATAAGCCCAGGCCAGGCCATCACTGCGGACGATGTCGGGCATCAGTTTGATGTACTTTTCAACAAAGGTCCGCAAACTCGGCAACTTGTGCTCGCGCAGGTGCATGTTGGTGTGCGAATCGAGCGCCTGACGGATGAAAATGAACGCGGCTAGCCCCATGACGTCAAAGACGCCCGGTAGACCTTCGCCAACAGTGTCGTCGACGAAACCGCCCGTACTGCCCTCGTTGATGCGCTGAATAAAGAGGTCGATGAGCTTCGATGTCTCATCTTTTTTCGAAAGACCCATGCTGAAACGCGCCACGGCCTTGGCAATATTGAAGGCCTGCTTGTGTCCAAACGTGTCTGTCCGTGTGAGCATGCGTTTATCGATCATCTTGCGCGTCGGCTCTAGAAGCCGTTCCCAGACCTCATTGCGATCTTTCGCCGGGCCAAATGATAACAGCCCCAATGCCGCATAACCGAGGCCCGTGTCGTCGCCCTCAGCAAACGCTTGCGCCGTAATGCAGCGAGCGGAAAGATCAAGCAGATCAAAGCCGTGCAGCGTCGTTTCGCGCGTCGAGCGGAAATACTCGCCCAAAGTGAGCGCCGCGTGGCCCGCTTCATCGAGACGGCTGACTTCGCCTTCAACGGGCGTCACAGTGCCATCTTCGCAAATAAATTGCAAATTATGACCCAAAATGGAACGGGCCATGTCTAAACATTGGTCGGCAAAATTCTGCATTTATCGTCAGGCAACGCGCAAAATGGTCTCTAGCTGCGTTTCGAGTCGTTCGGGCTAAGTCACCTACCTTAAGTAGGCTCCTCGAGCCTTGCTATAGTCCCATTTTGCGCGTTGCCTTGCTCCTTATGAAATAAACAATAATTAATGAATGTTGTAAAAAACTCTTTGACTTAGGATCTATGGAAAATGCACTCTTGGCTTCGCTCGAAACGAACTTTGACGGCATTTACCATAGGTCTTACAATTGATTTAGCTTTAATGAGAAAGTCAACACCCGATTTTCAACAAATTGAGAAATTCGCGGTTGGTTTGAGTGGTTTTGATGCGTGCAATCAGGGCCTCGGTAGCCTCTTCGATCTTTGCTGACGCGAGCGCACGGCGGAAGAAATGGACTTTTTCGAGGTCTTTGGGAGCCAAGAGAAGTTCTTCTTTGCGCGTTCCAGAAGCGTTGACATTGATGGCAGGAAAGAGTCGCATTTCAGCCGCCTTTCGGTCCAAAACGAGCTCCATGTTGCCTGTCCCCTTGAATTCTTGAAAGATCAGCTCGTCCATGCGGCTGCCCGTCTCGATCAACGCCGTTGCGAGAATCGTGAGACTGCCAGCCTCTTCAGTGTTTCGAGCGGCCGAAAACAGCTGCCTCGGCTTTTCGAGAGCGCGAATGTCGAGACCACCCGTCATCGTGCGTCCAGAACCATGGAACGTGTTGTAGGCGCGGGAAAGACGCGTGATGGAGTCAAGCAGAAGGACGACGTCGCGGCCGACCTCTACGAGCTTTTTGGCGCGCTCAATGGCCAATTCGGCGATGCGAACGTGGCTTTTGAGCTGTTCATCATTCGACGATGCCCAAATCTCGGCCGGCACATTGCGGCGGAAGTCCGTGACTTCTTCTGGTCGCTCGTCGACGAGCAAGATCATGACGTGGCAATCGGGCTCGTTCTTCAAAACACCAAGGGCAATGTCCTGCAGCAGCGTCGTTTTGCCTGTGCGCGGCGGGGCAACAATGAGACCGCGTTGGCCTTTCCCTACGGGGCAAAAGAGGTCGAGAATGCGTGTCGTCAACTTGCCTTCGAGCTCCGTCTTCAGCTGTTTGTCGGGGGCAACGGTCGTCAGGTCAGCGAACTTGGGAGCCTGGTTGCGGGCGTCGAGCGTCAGGCCGTCAATCGTGTCGACAAAGATCACCTTGGGGTTTGCGTGCCCTGCGTGCTTGATCGCTTTAGCTTGCAAAAAGCTGCCCGACTTCAGGTTGAGCTTGCGTATGATCTCCGCCGGAACGTAAGGGTCTTCGTCGCGAGGACGGCCATTACGCTGGGGGTCGAGCATATGCCCACGTTTGCCGTGGTCCTCGACTTCGAGCAGTCCAGAGACGACAATGACGTCTCCTTTTTCATTATTATCTTCTATCATGAGATCGTGTCAAAAAAACCTAAAACAATGCGCGTGGCCTGTATCTAATAACAGTGGAAAGTTTACTTATGCTTGCAAAGCAACAACCGGCTCTGTCGCGCTTAAATGGGAACCACAAAAAGACCATTGCAAAATAATTTCTAGCTTTGTTCAGGCCTTGTTATAGGCCCATTTTCCTAACGGTCTTTCCTTAAGTAAACCCCAATTCGAAGCGAATTTTTAAAAACTGTCAACTGTTGTTTTTAGAAAAACAAATTTTATCAAAATTCATTACCGAGACCTTGCAAAATGGCGTCAAAACTTGGCTTTGCGCGAGCTGCCGTAGCGGCAGTGATATCCCTCAGGTTTCGCCCATTGCTTTGCGAAATATAAAAATGCATGCATTTTTGTGTTTCGCTTAAAAAGTGTTTTGGAAGGGGGTCGGGGAAACCTTTTATTCTATAAAAGGTTTCCCCGTGGCCAGTCGGCGGAGCGCAAAACGAGTTTTCACGTCATTTTGCATAGGTCTTTTAACGACTGTCTTTTTTCGCTTCCGTATGCACGACGCAAGTTAGTTTTTTGCCGTTGCGCTCGACTTCAACGGGGAGTGATTCGTTTGGCCGAGTGAAGAAAAATGCGTTGAGGAGGTCTTCGCGCGTGCGAATAGTGAAAGCGCCAATAGAGATCAGCACGTCGTCTTTGAGCAGGCCGCTTTTTTCTGCTGGACTGTTTTTAACGACGTTCGAAATAACGATGTTTTCAACGAGGTCTTTGCTGTTGAAATCGATATCGATGCCGACAAAGGCGTAGTTGACCGTTCCAGTAAAGACAATGTCGTCGACGATTCGCCGCAGCGCGCGTACGGGAACCGTGTAGCTGGAGCGGAATTCCGGCAGCGAAATGATCATCATGCCGACCCAGTTGCCACGAATGTCGAAGACGGGCGCCCCACCGTCACCGCCTTCGGACGGAATGTTGCTGCGTAGAAAGGTTGTTGGCCAGACGTTGCCGACATATTCGATATTGTGACCCGTCGCCAAACCGAGTGTCGGGCAAACATTCAGGCCCATCTTAAAGGACAGCGAGACGAGAAATGAGCCGACGGGCGGCATGGTGATATCGGTGTTTTGAAGGACCAGGAAGGGTGCAATTTTCTCCTTGGTCTTCAGGACAGCGACGTTGGTGATCAGGTCGGATCCGAGCGATACCGCCTCATACGAACGGCCTTTGTAGTCAATCCAGATGCGGTTGGCCGAAAAAACCGAGTTGGCGTTGGTGACGATCAGCCCATCTTCTATGAAAAAACCAGTCCCCATGCGGAGAAGGTTCTTGTCGCCATTATCCGGATCTCTGACAACGGCATTGACGCGGACGAGTGCCGCTTCCTTTTGTTGGACGACGTCAAGTAGGCCATTTTGCAACTCGGGCAGAGAGGCAAAAACAACATTACAAAACAGGATAAGGGCAAGCAGGCCTTTCATTCACTCTATTAGTACTAAAAACGGGTTGAAAGGGAAGCTTTTTCTGCAACCGTCACAATGGAGCCAGCAGAAAAGTCAATGCCCTGGGTGAGCGGGCGAATGCTCTGGCATGCGACGAGGCGGCTATCGCGGGCGAGCGATGAGATTTTACCGACATCGAGTGAGTGCACCAGCGTCGACAAGTCTGCTTGAGCCTCGGTGGCCAATGCGGCTGGCGTTCCCTGTAGGTGACTGATGACTATAAACAAAACTGCCAGCGAGGCCGTTGCCGGCATCACGGGACGTAAGCGTTGCCACATGAGCTTCAGCCAAAAGGCCAGGCGGGTCTCACGGTGTTGGAGGAGGTGCGAAAAAGCCTTTTCCTTCAGCTCGCTGTCGAATGTTACCCAAAAAGACGCATCGGGCTTTTCGTGACGCTTGAGGCGCAATAACGCCGTCAATTGCTCATCGGATAATGGTTGTTTCATAATTAAAAATAGACTGCTCCAGTTTTTGAAGTGGAATCGAAAATGTTTAAAAATATTAAGTTTGTTTTTTTATGCATCAACAAATCAAGACCTGTGAAAAATGCTGTCAAAGCTTGGCTTTGCGCGAGCACGATCTGTCGTAGCGTACATAGACGTACGTGAGACAGTCGGCGGAGCGCGAAACAGGCTTTCACGGCATTTTGCATAGGTCTTGGTATTCTTGCAACAGGGCCTTCAACTCTTCCTTGGCATAATGGAGTCGAGAGCGGACTGTCCCTTCTGAACACTTCAAAACGTTGGCTATTTCCGTGTGATTGAGCCCTTCAATTTCAAAAAGAACCACTACAGCTCTATGCTTAGGAGACAACTTTTGAAGAGATTCGTTCAATTTTTCTTGTAATTCTTTCAAAACGGTCGTTCGATCACCGCCCGTCTTGACCGCCAATTTCTCTACGATTTCCGACGAGGCCGCCTCTTCGTCGATGTTTTCGAAACTGAAAAAGCGACGGAAACGGTTTTTGCGCAAGAAGTTCAGTGCCGTATTGACGCCTATGCGGTAGAGCCAAGTGAAAAAGGATGACTGCTCTTTGAACTTCAGAATCGAGCGGTAGGCGCGAATGAAGGCCTCCTGCGTGAGGTCCGACGCATCTTCGCGATTGCCCGTGATATTGTAGATGACGGCATAGAGGCGCTCGCGGTATTTTTTAACCAAAACATCGAAAGCCTTGACATCGCCATCGCGAATCCTCCCGACAAGGGCTCTATCTTCTTCCTGTATTCCGGAAGCTTCTGCATCCAACAAATCGTCCCTTGTCTTCGTGATCGCCATAACTTGCCCTCAACCTCGCAATACACACACCATTGAAGCCTTACGGCTTCGGGCTTCGAGTCAATGCTTAAAACACCTCACGAAGCTCTTTTCGCCACAACTCTAGACGCGAGCGCCTTGAGCTGAAAGCGAATATTTCCCCCAGAAACACTTTTTGCCAACTTGACGAAATCGCTCTCGCTCAAGTACTTGCAGAAGTGATAGGTGTTGTCCGGTGTCCCGGAACAACCCCCAAGGGTCTTTCCTGGTTGAGTAACAGTCATTGTTATGCCTTTTTGTTGGATTGCAGAAAACCTCTTCAAAATGGGCCTCTAGCGGCGTTCTCCTCACTCTGGCTAAGTCACGTACCATCGTACGCTCCTGTCGCCCTCGTTCGTCGGGCCTTGCTATAGGCCCATTTTGAAGAGGTTTTCGCGCTCGAAATCCATCTGTAGAAATGCTACACAAATACCTCTGGAGGCCTTGCCATAGACCCTTTTGAAGAGGTTTTTGCGTTCGAAATCCATCTGTAGAAATGATTTAAAGAAAATGTATTGCGTTTCATTCGTCATCCCCAAGGACCTCGGCGGCCGCTTGAGCCATTTTTTCTAAACGATCCACCCAAGTCTCCACAACTTCGACAAAAGAGGCGAGATTTTCCTCAAAAGCCTCCGGCTTTTTCAGCGGCAGGTCAACTGAGTACGCCAGCACAATCGTCTGAGATTGCTTGTCGATACCGATAGTCGCCCCACCCGTCTCCTTCCAAAAGCAGTTGGCCTCGAGTAAACATTCAAATACATTCTCCCTGTCCTCTAACGGAACTTCCCCAACGTAGGCATACACCACTAAACGCTCAGTTTCTTCTTTGAGCTCCAAGTTCAACACAATTTTTTCGTCAAAAAGTAAGATACAATGATTGTTGTCGTCCAGAATGAGGTTTTTCAACCCCAGCGACTTTCCTAAACTTTTTAGGAGCTTATTGACTTCTTTTTTCATAAAACCTTCCGGCAAGGAGCACATCGGCATCGGGCCCGTTGTACGCATTGCCAGTCCTTCGGTGATTCCTGAAAGTCTGTCGATAGAAATCAAGTCAGTTGACTTTTTCCCTACGGAACGACCCTCTTTGTAAGCGAACCTTTCCTAGCTAAGAAGATATTTTCCCGCTTTTACGAAAAAAAGGCAAGCTTTTTACGAATCTTTTTGACGATGGCATTTCTCAACACCCAGATACGTCAAATTCCGTCCATGGCAAAAGCCATTAAATCCTCAAAATTCCCGTTATCTGCCTTTTTCAATGCCTGTATATACTTTTTCCTCAAAATACCCATTTCTTGAATCGTGCCACCGCCCCAACCAAGGCATTGATGGCGTTTTGAAAACAAAATAAAATCGGCAACCATCCTCGCATGCCGACCATTACCATTTGCAAAAGGATGTATCTGTACGAGCCTATGGTGAAAGCGTACAGCGTATTCTTCCACAACAAACGATTGCCTCCAATACTCGGCATCGAGAAGAAAAAGTTTCATTTGTTCACGGATTTTGTAAAAAGGCACTCCAATGTTTTTGTCTTGAGTTCTGTAGTAACCGGCCCACTTCCAGACATCCCCAAACATCTTTTGATGCAATTTTAGCAAAAAACCTTCTGACATTTCATGTTCTTTTCTTAAAAAGCGTTGGCTAAAAAAGTAGGCTTGAGCTGCTGCAATATTCAGGTGCTCTTCTTTGTTCAATGCTTGTTTCGTGGTAATACTGAGCTTGAGCCCCGCTAGCTCTTCGGGCGTCAGCAAGGTGTTACTCATGATTCCAAATGTTTTTCAGTGATCCGTCTTTAACCCGCTCCTTCAGTAGGCCTTTAGTCTCCTTGAATAACTTGTTTGCTTGCCCTTCTAGCTCCATGGTATGCTCGGTTTTCTTTAAAAGGTGATGGGCCTTTTTCTGAGCAACCGAATCCACGAATGAAGACAAGGTGCCTTTTTGAGGCACAATCGCATAAATGAGCATGCAGTCCATGGCCATAGCGATTTCATTGAGTTTTTTGAGCGTTATGTTTTGACGGCACTCCGCTCGTTCTAAATTAAACACATTCTGTTGACTCACCTTTAGCTTTTTGGCTAAAATGGCGACAGGAATGTTCAAGGCTTTCCGGATGAGCCTCAAAAAACCCTTGTGTGGCTTGTCCGAGTCCCGTAAGGCCAACCATGGTTTTAAAGTTGCATCTGCTTGTTTCAGCGCTTTTATGTTTTTATACTGCATAACATATAAATTATGTTTTTTATTTAAAATGTAAAGTAATAAATTATGTTTTTCAGGCACTCAGCATCCAAACCACGCCTAGGCGCTGAAGGATTGTGGTTGACGAAAAGCTTTCTATGGGATACAATAATGTTAGTTTATGGTAGGAATTGATAGTAATAAAATAGGCACAGTCGTTTCAGAGTCTGTTTCTGTGGCTAAGGAAACACGTACGGGTACGCTCGGAGGAGACAAGGTGACGCACAACCAGGACTCCGGCGGCCCTCTCGCTTTTGCAAAAGGCCTTTTGGGTGACTCACAAACTCGCGTCAAATCGTACGTACCCTCCTATTTCCAGCGTCTGAATGCCGTCAAGATAGAGATCAATCAGCCGGATACTAAAGAAACAGATAAAAAAAAGGAGACGAACAAGAAGGATACAAAAAATACAGAAAAAAAACAGAAGCCACGTACCGTTGAGGCTATTGTGAACCTCGAAAAAGGCTACCAAGATCCGCACAAAAACCATTACGCCGACAAGCTGCGGCGCATGGGGAAGCAGGGCGAAATCCGCGAGATGTTCAACAGCGTCTTCGGGTCAGATGAGATACCCTCCAGCGCCGTTGAACAATATAATTTCTTGCTCTCACACTTGGTCAATGAGTTGGGATTCCCGAGCATAGAAGAGGCTGAAGCGCACCTTGCAACCCTGAAAACCAAAGCATCATCGGGTGAAGCCACCGATGAAGAGAAGTTTAAGTGCGATCATCTTGAGGCCACGCTCGGCCATCTGGATGCTCTGTGGAACCAACACAGCGACTCCATTGATCAGGCCTATGAAACGATTCCTGTCTTGCAAGGGGCCATAGAGAAGGGCCCTTCATCGTTGTTGCGCTCCGAAAAGGATTTCACCTCGTTGCTGCTGGACAAGTGCTTTAAATTGGGTGACAGCGAACACATTGCCCTAGAAGTGTTGCAATTCCTGCAGGAAGGTTTGTCTAACACCGTTTCCCATGACAAAGTGGCGGCTTTTCAGGCAAACCTCGATGTCCTGACGAAAACGATCGGCGGCGAAATCCCCCACCTGGAATCCAAAATTCTCGCGCCACTCAGAAAGGTCCTCCAGGGGGCCAGCAGTGTTGATAGCCTACAAAAAGCACTGTGTATGATGATCGAGCGCATGCAAACGGCTCTAAGTTCTGCCTAGTCACATGAAACACCTATCTCCAGATGCCGTTAAAGAAACCGCCCTGCAGCTCACGCTGTACTTATTGGAGCTGTCGTTCAGCTCGTGGGTCGACGTCGAAAAAGTCGATAAAATGCTGAAAAAATTCGACATACACACGCTCGAAGAACGCATTTACTTTTTGACCGCCCTGACAGTCTTCATCCGTAACCGCATGCCGGACAACACCTTTCTCAAACCGGAATCGAAGGAAACCCTCTTGAAGGCGATTCAGGATAAACTCGATCAGTGTATTATTGAGGAGAATTCATGACAGACGAAATACAAACTTTTGGCGAAAACATCGGGATTCCTGGGCTCGCGTTCAACAAACACGGTGTCATTCATTTGTCGATCGAGAACGTCGGCGAGCTCTTTTTTGAGACGAACGAAAACCACCTCCTCATCTACCTCCTGAAAGACTACGCCCACGACACCGATAGCCTGCTCTGGAAGGCACTGAACCTGTCGCACACAACGACTTTCGACTTCAACCGCCTCTTTAACCCCATCTTGACCGAAAACAACTTTTTGGGCTTTTTGTTCCGTTTTAACAAAAACGACCTCCAATTACCAGACATCTATAAGGCCTTAGATCAACTCAAAGAATTGCATGACCTATGCAAAATACCGTGAAAGCTCGTTTCGCGTCGGGGGCAACAGCCCCCGTACCACCTAGGATGCTCACACATCCACTTTTGAAAAGTGGATACGCAGTATCCAAGGGTGCAGGGCAAGCCCTGCCGCTACGCCAGGTCGTGCTCGCGCAAAAGCAAGCTTTGACGCCATTTTGCATAGGTCATGAAGTTCTGACACTTTACGCAATGGAAGTGAACGCTACGAACATTTTGCAAATATCTTTAGTACAATGAATAAACCCAACAAGCTCTTCGACATGGACTCCGGCCTGCTAAGCGTCTCCGATAAGAAGCCAATCAGTTCTTCTGACTCATCCTTGCCCAATCACACGACGTTTCAGCCCAGCGAGGGCCAAATCGAGAGCCAGTTGTACAGCATTTTGCACATGCACACTCTGCGCGAAGACCTCATCAAGCGCATCGAACCCCACATCACCAACAAAAGCGTCCTCTCGCCCACCGATTTCAGCAACGCGATGCATGCCGTCGTCGAGGCCCTGCGCTCTCACAAGGCCAACACGCCCAAGGAATCCGCGGCCCTCCAACAGTTAGCCACACTCCTTTCGCAGGAAGAATCCAACCGGGAGTTACTCCTGGAGTTCCGCATGATGCTCCTGCAAGGGTGATAGAGGGCGGGAAAGGAGCGATAGCGGCGGTTCGCATTCACCGCGAACCTACAGTCCGCGCAAGAAAAACCAATTCCAGTCAATGACTGATGATTCTACTTTTTTCACTCTTTGGTGATGTTTCCCCTCGGTCGCTAAGGGTGGTGGCCCAAAAACCTCACCGCGAATAAGACTTGCAAAAAAATACTTTTGGGAAAATACTTTATGCGTTATGGCAAATCCTACACTCAACGATAAAACGATACGCGAATTCGACCGCATGCATTCTGAAGATAGCATGACCATTCGCGGCGCAGCTAACAAAACACTCATTCTCCTCGGCCTCCTCGTCATCACCGGTTATTGGTCGTGGACTCAGGCAATGGTCAACCCTGGGTTTACGAATGTAGGCTGGGGTCTGCTGATTCTCGGCACAGGCGTGGCCTTCGCAACCGCATTCAAGCCAACTTGGTCGCCCATCACAGCGCCCGCCTACGCTCTCATTGAAGGCCTCATTCTAGGCACATTCTCCGCCTACTTCGAGAGAACCTACCCTGGCATCGTTCTCCAAGCGGTCAGTATCACCCTCAGCATTCTCCTCTCCATGTTGATTCTCTATCAGTTGGGCCTCCTGCGAGCAACTCCAACCTTTAAGAAAATGATCTTTGCCGCCACACTCGGAATCGGCCTGCTCTACCTCACCAGCATGGTCATGGGTTTTTTCGGCACCTCGATTCCCTTTATTCATGAGAGCTCGACGGCCGGCATCGCCTTCAGCCTCGTCGTGGTCGTCATCGCGTCCATGAATTTCATTCTCGACTTCGATATGGTTGAACGCATGGCCGACATCGGTGCTCCCAAATGGGCCGAATGGTACTGCGGTTTCGCATTGATGGTCACCCTCGTCTGGGTCTACCTCGAAATCCTCCGCCTCCTCGCAAAACTCCGCGATCGCAGGTAAAGACCTCCGAGCATCCATCCTAAACACACAAGTGCGGCCCATTCAACGTCGAAGTGCAACACTTCAACGCTGAATGGGCCGCACTTCATTGTTGAATTGATGAAACACCAAAGCCGCCCACACCCAAATCGGGGCTCCACTGAAGATTTTTAACAAATGATTCATCACAATTAAGAAACTCTTTTTCTTCTCACAAAGTCCAAATAAAAAAGGCCCTCGTTTGATTTTCACCTACGAGAGCCATAGTAAACAAAGAGAACGTTTTAGTCTTTTTGTTTTAGCTGCATAATTAATGTAGCTTCCAAAACCTCTCTGTCAGTGTAGTAGGGTAAAATCGCAGACAGAAACTCCTCGCCAGGCAATGGTTTCGTATACTCACGCTCACTGCGTGTATTGTCTTCCGTTGATTTTCCATAATATTTTACACCACCTTGAATCGCTTGCGTTACTTGTGACAAAGATGGCTTGATCCCCTTGTCCAAGAAAAACTTAGCCTGTTTTATATCATGATAAAATGCAGCTTCCAAAACAAGCGTCAGAGGCCCAATGTTACTCTCATTCGCTTTCTGCACATTTGCACCCATTTCAACTAAATACTCGGCGCATTGTATATAGTCACGCTGTCCGCTTAAATAGCCGTCAAAAACTAACGCTAATGGAGTAACCTCTTTCGTATCATTTGGATATTGTTCCTTCAATTCACTGACACGCGGATTTTCAGAATCGAAGAGCGACAACTCCAATTGTGATCCACACGCGCCGCAATAAACACCTGTGCAGTTGACATCAGCACCCTTGTTAACACACTCCTGAATCTGCTCCAGAGATTCACCCCCTCGGCACGCGCGCAAGAGCGCCTCATTTTCTTCCATACCAGCCCACAAGAGCCCGCTAGAAGCCGTCAAGAATAAGATTAGTTTTTTCATAGTTTTATTTGAATAAAATAAAGAACGCCATTCGAACACGAAGCCAACCTTTTGTCAACAAAAAAAAGGCCCGTGAACGCGTTAACGTTTACGGGCCATAATACTGGCAACGAGCGGCTATTTCAATCCATAAGAAGGTCGAGTAAGTCTTCGCTTGCTCCTGACTTTTTAGCTAAATCAAGAGCAGTCTGGCCATCCTTATTCTTGAGACTCTTGTCGGCTCCTTTTTCAAGAAGCAGCCTTATGATTTCTGGCCGGTTTGTGGCAGCGGCGTACATCAATGCTGTCCATCCCGTGAAGCCATCCGCTTTATTGATGTCAGTTCTGGGATCGTCGCACAAAACCCGTACACACTCTATTGATCCTATTTTTGAAGCAGTTTGTAAAGGACTTGCCTCTACTTTTGGATAAGTGTCTGTCGTCCACACTGCATTTGGATCAAAACCTTTTTGTAAGAGCGCTTTCACTGTCTCACAATCATTAACTGTAGTCGCCACGATGAGGAAAGTGGCTTTAAAGCTATCGTCTTTTACCAAACCGGGGAATTGATCCATACTCTGCATACCGTATATATGATAAGAGATCTGTATTATCTCTTTTAATGGTTTTGGGCCAATTTGGTCCACTTGAATGTTTTGAAGTAAATACTTTTCAGGAACATTGTATTGGTTTTGAACGGAAGATGGGCCAACCACGACTACCCCTCTACCTCTATAACGCCACGACTCGTCGACATCCTCTGCTATATCGAAGGATTCCCTCAAATAAGTCAAAACGTCATTAGGCTCACGAAATGTCAGGATTCCGATATTTGCACTAGAATCGTAAAAATACCAAACGCCTTCTTTAAGCAACACGCCAACCACATGACCGACAGAGACAAGATACATCAGCTCCCCTTCATGGAGTATTCGCTTGAACAAATCCATGGATTCTTCTGCAGTTTTAACCGCAAACACGGTTTTATATTTAATCGTTAAATCTCCGACTTCCTTCGGTAACAGCCCCCGCTGTATAGCCTCACGCCAAACAGCTTCAATATCGATCTGTTTTAAACCAGGCACATATTGAAACGGTTGTTGAAGAAAATCGATCACTTCGGCAAATCTTTCAAATCGATCGAGCTGGTCTTTGGATAAGTCTTTCGGGCTTGAAAATATTGTGGGACTTAAAAATGGGTCAAGGTTCGATGGGTTAAGCAACCAATAAGTTGTCAACCCCATACAATGGCCCAAACTCGTTTTCATGCGTTCAGCTAAAGTTAGGCTCCCTCTCTCTTCCAAAATCTGCCCAAGTCGCTTCAATCTTATTATTTGATCATAATCGAAAAACGTTTTGCCGTCACGCACATCACGTATAGCACTTACCCCAATCGGAATGTGTTCTAACTCAACGAAACCTTTGTCTTTAAGATTTTTCAGCAAATCATTCTGTCGTCTTGTAAAGTCAGGGCCACCCGTGATGTCAGTGATAGCGAGAATCTCAAAAAATAGTTTGCTTGGGTTGACACCGGCATTTAGCATTGCATCGACCAAATCGTCGGAAGGCACGCAACCA
Organism: Verrucomicrobia bacterium GWF2_51_19; assembly: GCA_001831095.1. Taxonomy (GTDB): domain Bacteria; phylum Verrucomicrobiota; class Verrucomicrobiia; order Opitutales; family UBA12508; genus UBA12508. Next base: position 52,510 of record MIDP01000022.1, read on the forward strand.
GGCGTCCATAGAATACCGCAGTTTATTTTTGAAACATCTGCCCCCTTAGCGAGCGCTAGCTCTATCAGGGCTTCTTTTTTCTCTATTTTCGCAGAATTTAGCTGATTTATTGACGTCACATTCCAACATCGCTCAATCGCCTTTATAAACATTGTCGGATTTAAGCCCTTGTTCAGAACGTAGCTTGCCAGCTCGAAAGACGGCAATTCGCCAGTGAAGTGTTGCAACTCGATTTCCGAAACATTAGCGCCAAAACGGTCGGCCATTTTGACCAAAGACATCGGAGCTACAATATCCATCACATTGAAGCTTTTTTGCGAATCGTATCCGTCTATATCTACCACTTGCGTCAACACATTAGACAAGAGTTCATTTGGAGAAGCTCCATGCGATAGGCCTAAAGCAATCAGCTCATTTCTCTGTCGAACAAATGGCTTTCTTGTCTGTCGAAGAAATACCTCGTGCCATGATGGGAGCCCTTGTCCGTCAAAAGCCTTTGCCGAACTTTTAGCGAGCACCAACCGATTAAAAGCATCCGCATCCACTCCATTTTCAAGCAATAATTTGCCCATTTCAAGAGAGATCAATTCATAGCCTTGAAACAGTTTTTCAATAGGCAGCTCACTCGGCTCAACCCCCTGCCCAACTAAATCCTTTGCTGTTTCCAGGTCTCCTGCGCGTACGGCGGCTAAAAAGCGTTCATCAGCGTCCTGATTCGCCAACAAGGAACCGAAGGATACAGCTAATAGTAAGATTAATTTTTTCATGATTTTTCTATTTTTTAATAGTTCTCAAACAACTTGTTTTAGTCCATCTAGCTCAGAAAACCACAATACTTCTGTCAAATTGAAAGACAAAACATCGTAAATTCAAGCCTGAAGTGTAACACCTGTAAACACAAAAGGCCCGTGAACGCGTTAGCGTTCACGGGCCATAATACTGGCAA
>MIDP01000022.1:60955-65511 GCA_001831095.1 Verrucomicrobia bacterium GWF2_51_19
AACTTGAGTCCCTGGACTAAAAGCCACACCATCTGTAAAAAGGAAGATCAAATACAACCATCTCGATTTTATAATATTTTTCTTGACTTTTGTTAAGATAATACCACACAATGATTTATATTATGAAAACGATAGTCAAACAAACATTTCTCATCGGGTGCATTCTTGCTGGCAGCTTTTATAGTTTTGCAGCCCCAGGAGAAGCGCAGCTGGCGCTTATCGAAAGATGGGCACAATCTCCGCGCCCCTTAACAGTCGCAGATGTCATTCGGGTAATTGATCTAGATTTTTTGTACGAAGAATGCAGGGATGGCCTGACCGATTCGGATAAAATGCCGGTGCTCTTCAAGGAATACCAATCAGCCAATGAAGAGTTTTGCCAGGCCGTTGGCATATTGTCCTATGATCAATTCAGACAACAAACGGAAATTCGTGGACCTTACGGACATTATCTGATTCGCAATCAAGAAGTGGTTAAGCGGATCCAAGACTTTGTCAACGACTGCAATCAATACAGGACTCAATTACAGCAAGCCCCGCAAGAAGACTAAAGAAACACACAAAGCTCGATGAAGAGTGAATACCACTGTCTTTGCGCGAACATCTGGCATAATTTTTTAATGACAAACGCTTTTAGACTACTATGGGGCCTGCGATGCGTTGTTTTGTTTTCTCTTTGTGCACTGCGGCTATGGGCGGTCACCCTAGAGGAGCTTAAGGACTCTGCTGAGACAACAAAAACACTCGCATTCGACATCTTAAAACAAGATGAAGACATTGTCAAAGACAGGATTGCCTCACATATTATTCCCTGGCATACAATCCCCGCAAACTACACAACCGGACTCTTGAGCCGATTTAACTTTCTTTTGGCATCTACACATTTTGACTCAGGAAGGCCTAATGGCGGCTTAAGGAAATCTGTATTTCTAGTCACCCAATTTCTAGAATCAAATAGTATCGTCGAACGCCTACAAAATATCCTTTATTATTCCGTTCAGAACAGCACCCGATATGTTTTTAGGGAGGTTTCTAGGAGCAACGGCAGTGAGTTTTCTTTAGAGCTTTTGAGTGAAGTATCTCGAGAGTCAAAAATAAACGAGATTACATTCCTTGAGAACGACAAGATCCTCGCTGGAGCCCTCGAAAACGCTTGGCCATGGAGATGGGATTTATGGGTGCAAAATGGGGAGAAGCGCTATATTTCGACAGGATTATGGTTTTCACGCAAAGAAATCAACTGGGAAACGTGGCTTGATCAAAATGCAAACTGTTTAGGCATCGATATGAGCGCACCCATTAACAGTGACTCATCTCAAGTAGAGCAAGAACTAGGGCCACAATTAGGCCGATCAGCTCGATCAATTCATGGCGCCGGACTATCTTGGTGTAAAGTTATTTTTCGGTTAACGATCGATCCCAAAACAAGCAAAGTCTCTCCAGCAGATTCAATGTTTGTAACAATTTATCCCTGTCGAAAAAATAAGTAAAGACCACGTAATTCACTCTAACGAAACCCACAAAGAAGCCCCAGAGGCGGCAACCTCGAAGGCTTCTTAGATAATCCTAAATTCCCAAGTATGAGGGCACTATGACGGAAGCGAGCTTATGATGGCTGCGTCTTTGTTTTTAATCAGTCCGCGTCTGCAAGACGTACTCGATTTGAAGCTGTGCGTGTGGCACACACGCCCTGGATGCGCCGTTAGAGAGCTCGGCGGGTCTCGGGAACCTTTTGTGGCGCACTCCTTCAGCGTTCGAGAGCGGCTTGTGCTGATTTTTGGAAAATAGGCTGGGATTGATGAGGGATTTAGAATATTAAATTTTAATATCTATTGTATTTTTTAAATAAAAAGTCAAGCTTTTTCGTAATAAATCGCCGAAGGCATACTACGAGCCGAAAGACACGGTACTGCAATGTCCTACGCAGCATAAAAGCCGTCGAGCCATAGCGCATAATCTAGTTGCGGCCATACTTCTGGCCTAAATGCACAGCGCTATAACGCCAGACGCAGCATCAAAGCCGTCGAGTTAACGCCAGTAAGCTCGTTGCAACCTATAGCGCCGAGCAGAAGATTGTTCTCTAGTTGTCACAGCCTATAATGCAGAGATGGAGGCTACTCTCTATTCGTCGTGTAAAGATTAAGCAGCGGCAAAAAATTCTACGGAAAAGCTTGACTTTTTATAAAAATACTATAATCGTGTCCCTTTAGCTAAAAACATCAGTCAATCCTTGTTTGCGTGTTGTTATTACAGCAACAAGCCGCTTTCGAACGCTGAAGGAGTGCGCCACAAAAGGTTCCAAAGACCCGCCCGAGCTCTCTAACGGCGCATCGAGGGCGCATCGGGAAACCGATGCGCGGTAATAAAATTTCGCTAATGATTGATGTGAATAAAAATATGGCACGATTGAATCATTGGCACAAGTTCTGCTGCGAATAGAAGACGTATGAACCTAAAACACGCATCCTTCCTTGTCTTCATTTTAAACGCTTCACTCGCACTCGCTGTGAATGAAAACGAACCGAGAGAAGGCCAGGACAACCCTAACAACGCTCCCGTTCTTGAAGTCGCCCCTGTGCTTGAAGTAGACGCCCCTGAAGAGCTTCAGGCAATCGACGAGCAAATTTTCCCAGAGTTTCCGCTCTTAGGCACCCATGAAGAGCTTCGAAATTATTTGGAAGCTTGTTGCGACCGTTTTGAAAATGGAGTCAATACACCCGTCGGGAACGGGCCTAATGACTTCACACCCTTATTAGGCCTGCTGTACTACGCCTATATCAACATAGAAGAAAATAACCGCATTTTCATTGAAGACATGATACAATTGCTTGCCGAACGTGGAGCAGATTTCAATTTAAGAGAGCCAGACTTTCCACTATTCTATGCTCTCTGGCTACAAAATTATTATAATTTTTCACACAATGTAAATGAAACATGGCTCCCCGACGCGCTGATACGTCATGGAGGCAATATGTCCCTAGGCCTTATGTATTGCTTCCATGATATGTTGCTGAATTTAGTGAATGCATCCGATATCGAAACCTTTAGAGAAGATTATGATCACACATGGAATAACGAGGTTTTCCTTCTCGCGGACGGAGAACATTCGGCTTATCATTTCAATCAGGTCTTATTATCCTATCTAATAATATCTACACAAAACCTTCGTTGGTGCATGAATCAGCGCGATTTTGACCCCCAAAATGATGTGTTCATCGAGAACGACGGCCACGAGGAAAACCAATTGTTTTTACCCGTTCTAGACTCTCTAATGCTAGCCCTCGACAACCTCCGCAATACCGACAATGAACTGACTCAACGCTTCATTGAACCCGTCCGTGAACTGATTGCCCTATTCAATGCACGCAATAATCGACAGCCGTAATGCTCGTTAGAGCGTGACAATAATATCGAGACACCGCCCGCCCAGTTACCAGAAACGACTACCTGGCTGGCGTGGCTTCAAAAAAGCAAGCATCTGATTCGAAAGGCGATCACATTGGAACGCGATCCCAACGCCAATTAAACAATGAAGTGCAACACTCTTTTCGTTAGAGCGTTGCACTTCATTGTTTAATTGGCGATTGGCATTTAGTCTTCGCTTTTAGTTTTCTTTTAGAGACCAAATTTCTTTGATTTCTTCAAGCAAACCAGTTAGTCTGTTTGTGACTTCTTCCTTCGTTTCTTTTTCATATTTTTCATTAATAGCTTCCTCAATTTCTACGATATTCCGCGAAATTAACAAGGCGTATTTATCAAAAACAACGGGATTCACTGACTTCAGTATCTTTTCAACGTCATTAAAGATATCATCGGATACAATCTTTTTGATTTTTTCTAAGAGAGCATTAATAATTGTTGGTCGTGCTATATCGAAAAATCTTTGTATTTCATAATAATCTTTTTTTTCTATAGATATGTTTCTAATACCTGATAGAAGATTTTTTAATCTATTTGTCTCTTCTATGATCCTAGTCAACCGAATATTTTTTTTAGAGCCATTTAATTTAATCGAAGAAACATCACTATACACATGATAATATTTACTACTTTTATTTTCTTTATCAATCTTAGCATTATAAGCCTCTTTTAACTTATTCAATTCACTTTTATCGTCACAAACAATTTCTGTTATTTTGTTATGCAATGTTAAAGCGTCATGTTGTGCTATAACATCAATCACTATTGAATAGTCATTTGACGTTTTTGTTAATATCTCGTATAATTGATCTGTAGCATTTTTGAGAAAGTCATTTCTACTATTACTATTAAGATGTACCAAAAATCCAGACTCTGGAATTTCATTCACTACTTCTTTCATAGCTCCAAGTAATTCTTCATCGTCTCCATATGGTAACTTTTGTTCAAACAGAAAATTAATAATTTGTTGTATTGTTGATTTCTTATTTTTGTCTTCAAGAAATTTTAAGCGTTCTGTTAAATGTTTTTTTTCCCATATGGATAAATAAATATTATGGCTCTTGACTAGCAGTATAAGATAAACTATACTGCTAGTGCCGATGAACAAACGAAAGATAAGCGAATATAAGGTCAAA
>MIDP01000023.1 GCA_001831095.1 Verrucomicrobia bacterium GWF2_51_19
AAACCTATGCCCCGCTCGAGGTTCTCGAGGGGCCCCTCATGTGCGCCATGCGTCAAGTCGGCGATGCCTTCGCCCAGGGCAAGATGTTTTTACCTCAAATCGTGAAGACCGCCCGCGTCATGAAAGAGGCAACAGACTTGCTTTTCCCTGCAGGGGCCAACATTAGCTCCGCGTCTAATGCCAGGCCAACCCTTGTTTTGGCGACAGTGAAAGGGGACGTGCACGATATCGGTAAAAACATCGTTAAGGTTGTCCTGGAGTGTAACGGGTACCGTGTAGTGGATGTGGGGATTCGGGTCTCTGGGCAGGCGATTGTTGAGGCAGTGAGGCGTGAGGGGGCAAGCGTGATTGGTCTGAGTGGGCTGATTACACCGTCTCTTGAGGAGATGTTGGTCGATCTAAAGCTGTTTGAGGCGGAGGGCTTGCGCATTCCGGTGTTGATCGGTGGTGCGACGACGAGCGCCTTGCACACGGCCTTGAAACTGATGCCGGCGTACCATGGACCCGTTGTATACGTCAAGGATGCCGCTTCTGTTGTAGATGTCTGCAAACAGCTGGAAAAGTGTGGCTGGGCAAAGATTCGCGAGGAGTATGTCGCTCTGGCAGAGGCCTATGAGGCAAAGACGGCTCGCGTAAAGCAAAGTTTTGACGGCATTGCTCATGGGTCTTTAGATTGGACGGATTTCGCAACGCCACAAGGAGCGCTTGGCCTGCAGACGGCTCGACCGACATTGGATGAACTGATGCCGTTTTTTGACTGGACGCCGTTTTTTGTCGCTTGGGGGCTGAGAGGCGCCTATCCGCAGATCTTGAAGTCGGCGACGTACGGAGACGAGGCCAAAAAGTTGTTTGCAGACGCTCAACAGACGCTCGCCGAGATGGGTGTGTGTCCAAAGGCCGTCTGGGGATTCTTTCACGCGCACAGCGATGGCGATTCCGTGTCGATCTTTGAAAGCGGAGAAACGCCGTTGGCGACCTTCCAGTTTGTGCGGCAGAAAAAACCACAAAATGGCGTTTGCCATTGTTTGGCTGACTTCATTGCACCGCGGCCACGAGTCGATGTGTTGGGCCTCTTTGCCGTTACCAGCGGTCAGGAGGTTTACGACGCTCTTCCAGGAGACGACTACAAGGCGCTCTTGACGAAGACATTGTGTGATCGCATCGCCGAGGCCGCTGCAGAATGGCTCCACGCCAAAGTTCGCCGCGATTTTCGTGTAGAGGGCGGCATTCGGCCAGCGCCTGGTTACCCAGCTTGCCCCGATCACGCGCTCAAGGCAACGATCTGGAACGTGCTCGATGTCTCCAGCCACACCAACATGCAGCTCACAGAAACGTACGCCATGACACCGCCATCATCGATTTGCGGGTTCTTTTTTCTAAACCCAGAAAGTTGTTATTTCTTGTAAAAGGCTACAACCCTAGCAACCGAGGGAAAAGCTCACCAAAAGATGAAGACAAAAAAACGCACTCACAATGAGTGCGTTTTTGTATCCAGGAGAAGCCTTTAGGCGTTTGTCTGGACAGGTGCGTCTGACACGATGTCGACAATGAACTCGACGTGGACATCCTTGTGCAGCTTCGCCTTGACTGGATGTTTGCCGAGGTCTTTGAATGGGTGGTAGAGGTTGAGAGCGCGCTTGCTGAGCTCAATGCCCTGTTCCTTCAGCTTCTCGATGACTTCGTGAGCGGTGACAGAGCCAAACATCTTGTTGTGTTCGCCAGTCTTGACAGCCAGCGTGATCGTGATACCAGAGATTTTTTCACCCAAAGCTTTGGCGCCGTCGAGCTCTTTGGATTCGCGTGAAGCGCGGGCCTTTTTGAGAGCCTCGATTTGCTTGTGATTGGAGTGCGTCGAAAGAATCGCAACCTTTCTCGGCAAAAGGAAATTGCGGGCATAGCCGGCGGCAACTTTGACGATGTCGCCTTCGCCGCCCAGGTTATCGACGTGCTTTAGTAGTAGTAATTCTGAATGTGCCATGATCTTTATGCCGAACGTTGAAATGGGGCAATAAGTTCGTTGCCCATCGGCCTCCGTTTCGGTCATGCACGTCAGTGCACTCCCTCAAGGAGCCCTCGGGCGCCTGCTTCTTGCACCCATTTCAACGTTCGGCCTGTGTCTTTATTGGGCCTTGCTATAGGCCCTTTTTCAACGGTTTTTTGAGGTTAATAGTTAAGACCGTTGCAAAAGTGTCTCTAGCGGCGTTCTCGTCGTTCGGACTAGGTCACCTACGTCAGTAGGCTCCCGTCGCCCTCGCTCCTCGGGCCTTGCTATAGAACCCTTTTGCAACGGTCTTTATTGTTGTAAGTTGTTTATGAGCAAAGATCTGTGAAAACGAGCTTTTCACGGTATTTTGCATAGGTCTTTGTTTTAGAAAGGGACATCCTCGTCACTGCCAGCACCAACGGCAACAGCGGTGTCTTCTTCGAAGGCGGCCGGCTTCTGCGATTCGCGTGAGGGTGGTGTGACGGAGGCGTAATTGTTTTCTTCGCTGTCGCGGCGTGTACCGACGAAAGAGAAGGACTCGAGAACGACGAGCAATTTGCTGCGTTTCTCACCGGTGCTGCTCTCCCACTCATTGAGACGCAAACGGCCTTCAACGAGAATCGGCTTGCCTTTCGAAAAGAACTTGGCAACGGTGTCAGCCTGCTTGCTAAAACACTCGACATCAACAAAGGTCGTTTCATCTTTGCTATTGCCGTCTTTGTCGCGAGTGGTGCGCGAGCTGGCTACGGTGAACTTGCAGATGGACAGGCCCCCCGAAGTCACGCGCAATTCGGGATCCCGAACCAAATTTCCCATTAGAATGACTTTGTTATATGAGGCCATATGTGATTTGTGTTAGATGGTTTCGATCAAAATGCGGTTGATGGTCTTATCGAGCCGCAGTTTTTCTTTCAAAACTTGGGGAATGCTGCCGGGGCCCTTAATGTCGATCTGGACATAGCGGCCGGAAGTAAACTTCTGCTTGGTTACACGCGAAAGGGCCTTGTCACCCATATCGAGGACATTGAGAATTTCTCCCTGGATGGATGTGATGACCGTTTTGAGACGCTCAATGATTGTCTCTGTAGGCTGATTGTAATTATGCGTATCCAATATAAAGGATGCTTTGTAAGTTTTTGTATGCATAGGGTTAGGAATGGATTATATTTGTTGCTTTATCAAGCTCTTTTTCCAAAAGTATTTGTAAATCTTTTAAAAAAGTTTCGAGGCGCGCTTCCAAAAACGTTTTTTCTTCGTTCGAAAACGTGCTCAAAACGTGGTCAGAGAGCGTCATGGCGGGATGCTTTTTGGCACCAACGCCGATACGGTAACGCGTACAGCCTGGACCGATGTGTTTTTCGATATCCGCCACGCCGTTATGGCCACCGGGGCCAGCTTTTTGTGAGACCTTGACTTCTCCGAGCGCGAGAGTGATGTCGTCGTGCAAGAGCAGGACTTCCTCGGGCGCTATTTTGAAGTAGCGGCAAACGTTGGCAAGCACCTCTCCGCTCAGGTTCATGTAGCGTTGCGGCTTGACGCAGTAAAGGCTCGATCCCGGCCGCTTCCATAACGTCAGGGCGGCGTCAAACCGTTTTTCGGTTGTCCATGGCGGGAGCCCATTGGCCTTCGCAAACGCATCGATCAGAAGAAACCCGATGTTGTGCCGCGTCTCTTCGTATTGACGGCCAGGGTTGCCAAGTCCAACTATTATGCGAAAAGACCTATGCAAAATGTCCTCTAGCTGCGTTCTCGTCGCTCGAGCTAGGTCACCAGTAGGCTCCCGTCGCCCTTGCTCCTCGGGCCTTGCTATAGAGCCATTTTTCATAGATCTTGGCGTTTTTAACACATTTTCAAAGAACTGAAGGCCTTAAGCTTTTTTGTCAGCCTTTTCCTTCTTCTCCGTCTTCTCAGCGTCTGCAGGAGCAGCAGCTTCACCTTCGGCTTTCGCTTCAGCCTCGACTGCTGGTGCCGGCTCTTCGACTTCCTTCATGTCTGCACCAATACAAGAGACGACGACAACCGCCTCGTTCTGCATGTACTTGACACCGTTGAGTTTGGGAAGGTCTTTGACGTGAATAGCCTCGCCAACGTGCAGGTTAGAAACGTCGAGTTCGATGAATTCCGGCAGGTCTTTAGGCAAGCAGGCAACGTCAATCTTGTGGGTTACGCATTCGAGGAGTCCCTTTTCGTTCTTGACGCCGAAAGCCTCGCCCTTGATGTGAATGGGCAAGGTCGCGTGCATCGCCTCTTTTTCCGAGACTTCGTGAAAGTCAACGTGCAAGAAGCGATCGGTGATGGGATCACGCTGTATCGCCTGAAGAACGGACAGGTGCTTTTTACCCGTTTCGTCGTTGATTTCGACCAAGACCGTCGCGTCACCCTTTGCGCGCATCAGGGCGCGAAAGTCAACTTCCTTGACGTTTAAAGTAGAACTCCCAGAAATGCCATAAATGACACCGGGAATCTGTTTGGCTGCGCGTGTGCGACGAGCGGCGCCTTTTCCGGTTTCCTTCCTGAGCGATACGTTGAGTGGTAGTAGTTTCATAATTGAGAGGATAAAGAAATAGCTTTCCCTGAAAAAATCAACAAAAAGTTGAATTTTAAAATCTCGTTGTGTTCTTTTCCCAAAAGAATGCAAGTTTTTTCGTGCCTTTTCAAAGAAAAATGCGATAATGAACCTTATGCCAATTGACGATTTTAACGAAAAATCACAGCAAACCCTCGCCTCTATGAAAGACGACACGCTCATCAAACTGCAGTGCGACGAGACGGGCCACCTCACCATTAACCGCGTTGGTTTTGGGGACAAGATTGGACGCATTTTGAGCCGCGTGATTGGAAAGCCGCTCGAGTCCCAAAAGAGACTATTTGATCATCTCTGGTATAAAAATGACCCCTCTTCGAGCTCCTCAAAGTTCGATTGGACAGGCCGTGGCTTGAAAACGCGATCAGCTGAGAGCGATCTCGAAGGCGTGCTATCAACCTTACAGCAAAAGGGCCGGACATTGACAAAGGACGAGCAAGTCGTCACTCAAGCCTTTTTAGAGCTCGGGCAACGCGTCGACGGCAATCAATACCTCAAGGCCGGCCAATTGAAGACGCTGCAGGCTTTGATTGAAATCAAGCAGCCTCTTTCTGTCTATCATAATTTCGCTAAAGATGAAGAGGCATTGCAGTTTTTGCGGTACTGGAAGAATGGCAATAATAACAAAGAAAAAATGGCCGCAATGCAGGATCGTTTGTTTGAAAATCACGGGAGCGATTTGGGCCTCATCAAAGCCCTTAATCTCGAAACAACGGTGTTTAGCGATCAAGACGTCAAACTGCTTAAAGAAGCCCTGCCTTTGGGTACCAGCGAGGTCAAAAAACGTTATGCTGAGGTAAATAAAAAAGTCGAGGAGCTAATCAAAGACGAGGAGCTAATCAAAGACGAAGATATCGATCTCTCGAGCTCTGTTGAGGTGAGGGCGCCAGTTGAAGACGTCGTGGCGCGCCTCATCAACGCATTAGAAGCCTATCAAATGGAAAGACAGCCAGCGCTTCAAGAGCAGGCCAAAGTCCTCAATGCAAAAGCCGCCGATTACAAATTACTCATACAACACAATCCGACTGTCCGCGAGGCCTTTTTGGAAATGCTCACCATCGAGCGCGGCCAATTTCTCGACATGGAGAACTTGTTTGAGTGGAATACGGTTTATCGCTATCAGAAGCCAGATTTCTTCAGTACCAGCGAAGCACCGCGCGAGTTAAAACCGAAACAAAAGATATTCTACCAAATCGATCCCAACACGCTCGATCGCGACGCATACCATGTCGATACCCTACATCACACGATCACCGTTGGCGAAGCACCCTTGAAATACTTTTCGAAAGAAGGGTCTTGGTTTATAAAGGCAGAAAAGAACGCCGACCTCCATGATATCGCAAAGCAAGTTCTAACGGTTTCTGAGCAATTTTGCAAAGATTACGACCGCGGTACGCTGATTTCGTCAAAAGAGGGAAACGACTCTTTTAC
>MIDP01000024.1 GCA_001831095.1 Verrucomicrobia bacterium GWF2_51_19
TGCGACTGGGTCAGCCATCACCAGCGCCACGCCCGCCAGCACCGATTACGACAACCTCCGCACTCTCAACGGCGCCTTTTCTGCAAGCAGCTCAACTTCTGGCAACGGCAGCATTGTCAGCGCGAGCGGCACAACGTCCATTCCAAACACCGCACCCACGCTTCCCAACGCCCTCAATCTCGGCGCAAAGAGCGTTGCCCTCGGCAATATTCTCGGTGTCATCAGCCATTACGAGGTATCGGCCCTCATTCGCGCCCTCGAACAAAAGACCGGCTCTGACCTCATGAGTGCCCCCAAAGTCACTGTCCTCTCCGGTCGTTGCGCGGAAATCGTCGTCGCCCAGGAGTTTCGCTACCCTGAAAAATACGGCGATGTCCACTCCGAAGTTGGTACAGGGACAACCGTGTCCGGCAGCTCATCGGCTGGGGTAACGATCACCGCCGGCACGCCCCTCAACTTCATTACACGCAACATCGGTGTCGAAATGAAAGTCACGCCCACCGTCGAGGAAAACCAAAACATCAACCTCCTCCTCGAGCCCTGCGTCACAGAGTTTGAACGCTTCGTAGAGTACGGCGGTCAAAGTGTTGCCATTTCTGGCACGACGACTGTGCAATTGCCATCCGGCTTCTATCAGCCGATCTTTTCCACGCGCAAAATCAAGACAGAGGTGTCCGTCTCCAATGGCAGCACGATCGTCATGGGAGGCCTCACGCGCGAAGAAGTTAAAGATATCAACGACAAAGTCCCCTTCCTCGGCGACATTCCTGGTCTAGGCCGTCTCTTCCGATCCAAGTCACAATCTTCACAAAAACGTAACCTCCTCATCTTTGTCACCGCCAACACCCTTTACGGGCAGCAGTCTTCCGCGACCGTGCGCTAAGATAGTCTGACAAGTGATTTTGCCGCGGAAACAGTGCCGCTCAGCAGAGCCCCCGTAATCCCTAAAAAGCCCTGATCTGTGCCGCAGACGAAGAGGTTGTCGAAGGGCGTTTGACCGTCTCGGTGTTTGTTTGGAGAGCCGTAGACGGAGCCGCCGAAGTGTCCGGTGAAGCGTTCGATCGAAAGGGGAGTGAAGAGGTCTTCAGCGATGGGGGAAAAGCGGCCCGGGCCGAGTTGTCGTTGAATCAGCTGCTTGAGTTGCTCGAGGCACAGAGCCTTATTGTCGGCGTAAGCGGAGGGAGAAAGGGCCTTCCAAGCGTCGTAATTGGCGAGGACGGTGATGCGCGTGATGCCTTCCGGGAGGGCGCGATTGCCGGTGTTGTAGTTGTTGGGAATGCAGATGACGCCGCTGTCGAGGTCAATGAGGCCTTGTGGTATGCGGTACGCGAAGGTGTCTTTTTTTGAAAAAAAGGTGATGGTGTCTTTCCAGCCCCAGGTTGCGGGCGATTGCGGCGTAATGAAGATGCCCTCGACGAAGGACAGCCGACGTTCTTTAGGGGGCTCAATGCCGGCAAGGGCGAGCGTTTCCGCGTATCCGGCGCATGAAAAGATGGCGGATGGCTGGCAAAGTGTTCCATCATCGAACTCAACGGCGCTCACGCGGCCGCCTTCTGTGTTGAGGTGACGTACGCCGAGACCCAAACGCAGGGTGACGTTTTCCTTGCGCAGACGCCGAAGGAGACTCTTTATAATGGTTCGAACTCCGCCCAAGGGACGAGCAAAGCCCTCGCGGTAGAGCGATTGAAAGAGCACGATAAACTGTTGCCAATCAATGTCGTCTTCCCGCGCACTTCCGTAGAAACAGAGTGGCAACAGGAGTTGATTTTGCAAGGCTTGGCCGATGTAGTTGTTCAAGATCGCCCGCGTAGAGCGATACGTGCCGTCAAAAGCAAAGGCGTCCGTCCGTTCCATCTCTGCCAGGAGCGCCAAAAATCCATCGCGGTCCTCGGGAAACTTTTCCAAAACGCTCGCCTTAAAAGCCTCCCAATCGTTGCAAAAAGTCAGCGTGCGTCCCGGGAACTGAATGCTGGAGCCGTTTTGAGGGCAAAGGTCCCAGGCGTCATACGGAATGCGCAATTGCCGAAACAACTTGGTTAACGGCGCTTTTGGTGTTCCCTTGGGCACAAAATTTGTGATGGCGTGCAAACCGACGTCAAAAGCGCGGCCATCCTTCACGTAAAAACTGTTGAGGCCTCCGATGGACTTGTGTCTGTCAACGACGCACACCGAGTGTCCAGCCATGCTCAGTCGAATGGCGGCGGCGAGACCTGACATGCCAGCGCCGATGATCAAATAAGACCGTTTTAAGCTGGCCTCTAGCGATGTTCTTCCCGCAGTCAAATGGGGCAATAAGTTCGTTATCCTTCGTGATTCGCCTAGGTCACGCATTTCAATGCGCTCCCGTCGCCTCACACTCGGAAGCCTGCTTCTTGCCCCATTTGACTGCGGGACTGTTGTTCGGGCTAAGTCACCTTCGTCAGTGGGCTCCTGTCGCCCTCGCGCCTCGGGCCTTGCTATAGAGCCATTTTTCAACGGTCTTACCTTTCTAATAAAAACATAAATACAAATGTATGAAAACAGCCTAACCTCTGCATAGAGGTTTCCTGGTGGAAATTGCGGAACGCACAATGAGCTGCGTGCCAGGTGCCTGTTTTTGGCGTCCCGTAGGGGATTCGAACCCCTGTCGTTGGAATGAAAATCCAGTGTCCTGGACCGGGCTAGACGAACGGGACTTAAAAAAATCGATTGTCATACTGGCTGGTGTTTTTCGAATAGCAAGCTTTTTTTAAAGACTGTTTGCAAGTTCACCAGGCGAAGGAGGAGAGATTCAAGACTGGTATTTTTGACTCATGAATCGACCGCACTTCGCTGTAGGCCCATTCAAGGTTCAAGTGTTGCGCTTTATTGTTTAACGGGCGTGACTTATATATACAGCGCAGTTCCGACGATGATGGTGGGGATCAGGGCGCCCAGAAAGAGATAGAGTGGTGAAACGCCGTCCTTGAAGTGTTTGGATAGAATGGATTGGCCGGCCGGGTTGGGGGCGTTGGCGATGACCGTTAGCCCGCCTCCCGTGACAGCACCCGCGACAACGGCCCTTTGCATGATCGGGTTATTGGCGAAGTCGGAAACGAGCGAGGCCAAGAAGGTGATAGCGGCGTTGTCGTTGAAAGAGGTGAGGAAGGTGGCGCCCAAAAACAGCTGAAATTCCTTGAGCTGCGTCAGGACAGGCTCTAGCCACCATTGTTGGAGGGTGCCGTGGGTCACGAGGCCGGCGAGGAAGAAGCCGACGAGGACGGGGCTGCGCAGGCGCATCTTTTCCTGATGGTGCGTTGTCGTGTGGAGAAAGGCCATGAAAAAGAGAAATCCGCCGAGAAAGAGTGGTACATTGTGCAAGTTAAAGATGGTCCAGAGGAGAAAGAAGAGGTGCGTGGCGACCACCCAGAACGGGACTTTCTCCGAGCGTGCCTCCGATACCGTTAGGCTCTTGAGGCGGCTGAACTCGCGCCGGAAGAAAAAGTAGTAGAGCGCATTAGCCACCACGATGCCCACAACGGCCCGCCATCCGAAATTGAGGAACATGAAAGGCGTATCCCAGCCCCATTTACCGGCCACCATGAGTACGGGTGGCGCCGCAAAGTGTGTCAGGGTGCCGCCGACAGAAACGTTGACAAACAACAACCCCATCGTGGCGTACTTGAGCGCGAGCGAGGGCTTGAGCTCGTAAAACTGCTTGGAGAGCAACATGGCACCGATCGTCATGGCCGCTGGCTCTGTGATGACCGAACTAAACAGTGGAGCGAGGGTGAGAATCGAGAACCACCAGGCGGCCGGTGTGCTTTTACCCAAGAGTGCCACCCACTTCATGCCTGACTCCGCCAACTTCAAAATGGGCCGGCTTGATGCGATCGCCATAACGATGACGACAAAAACGGGCTCAGTGTAGTTGACATAGTGGTCGACATAATTGCAGACGGAGTGCCAGTCGTAGTAAAACGCGATCGCGCCCAACAACGGAATTGCCCAAATACCGAAAATTGCTTCGACTTCGCCCAAAAAGTGCAGGCATTCGGCCCGCAGTGAAACGGAGCCCACTGGACGTTTGCCAGTGGCCATAAAGTGTTTGTGGCGCTCGCGGAGGAGGTGGGCCCAATGCTGTATTTTTGGCGCCAAAAAGGTGTGTAGAATGGCGCACACAAAAAGCAACGTAGCCACAAAATTGAATGGAACGGCTTCCATGCGCGCGGACAAAATCGCCCACAAATCGCCACCTGGAATCTGTTTGTAGGCAATGGTTAGTGGCTCGAAGTCGGCCACATTGGCAAAGGCGCTGCCAGCCACCATTAAGAGTGCCGCAACGAGTAGTTTGAAATACTTAAACGAGATCATACGGCCTGCTATTAAACAAAATCACCGCGTAAAAACAACTAAAAACATCGTAAAAAAGAGTGACTCGGCACAATCTTTGCTCTAATGTTAGCTGGACACAGGTGCTTGCCCCCTGTTGGGCAGCCCTCAGCTAAAAGCTCGAAAGACAAAGAAAACCGTGAACGTACTGTTAGCCGATTCCAACCACGTCATGCGCGCCGTTATGCGTCAGATCCTTCTCAAAGAGGGCGATCTCGACATTATTGAAGCGGCAGACGGCGAAGAGGCGTGGCAACATTTGAATGTAGATATCACGCCGGACCTCTGCATTATCGACCTCGACTTGCCCAAAATGGACGGCCTGGAGCTTTTACGAAAAATGCGGACCGATGCCCGCTTTAAGGAAACACCGGTGTTGGTCGTCACCGCTCGCAACGACAAAAAAAGCGTCCTTGAGAGCATCTCGTTAAAAATTTTGTCATACATCATAAAGCCCTACAAGGCCGATGTCCTTGTAGCCAAGGTGCGGAGCGCCAAAGAAGTGCTCATGAGTAAGGGCACTCTGTTACGGTCGATTAAGAGCGCAATTGACAACCTCGGCCTCACCAACGATCAGTACTTCAACCTCTTTGATCTCTTTCTCGGCGATATCGAACGCATCAACATCGACGCCGCCAAGGCCCTCGCGCAAGGCAATTTAAAAGAAGTTGTCGGCCTCTTTACAGGCGTTCTCGGTAGCTGTCAGACACTGGGCGCGAAAGAGTATGGACAGCTTCTCAAGTCCTTTATCGACGAGCTCGAAAAGGGCAACGCCGCCATCAATCTCTACCAACTCGAGCAAGTCCGGGAAAAGCTCAAAAAGACCAAGGTCTTGCTTCAAAAAGAGCTCGGCATGACAGACGACTCGCTGTCCAGGCGAAAAACCATCGGTCCGACAACCGTGTTTTACGAAGCACCTAAGGAAAAGCGCGTGGAAGAGATTCAGATTTTCCAAGTCACGCCGGGCATGGTCCTCGAGGACGACATTCGTTCCAAAGACGGCCTACTGCTGCTCGGAAAAGGCACAGACATCGATTTCAATACTTGGAAAAAACTCCAGGGCTTTCACCACAAAAACGTCATCGGCGACACTTTAAAAATCAGCCGGAAGTAGAAAAACAATCCAGGCCGCATCCAAATAAAGATTTTTATCCAAATCACCCAAAATAGCTTTAAAAGATTTTTTTAAAAAGCAACTCATTAATGAATAAAGACCTATGCAAAATGTCGTCAAAGCTTGGCTTTGCGCGAGCACGACCTGCCGTAGCGTACATAGACGTACGTGAGGCAGGTGGCGGAGCGCGAAACGAGCTTTCACGGCATTTTGCATAGGTCTTCACAACTTATGAAAATCATTTTAGCAGAGGACAACCCAGTCGACGGATTGGTTATCAAGGATTTGCTGAGCAGCACACCACACGACGTCGAATACTGCAGTGACGGCAAGACGGCCCTGGACAAGTTGATGCACCAAACATCACCAGTTATTGCCATTCTCGACTGGCAAATGCCAGGCATCTCGGGACTCCAAATCTGCGAGGAGTTGATTAAAAATAATCTAAAAACGCACGTCTACCTCATCATCTGCAGCGGTACGTCTGAGAAAAACGACATCTTCAAGGCCCTCCGCTCCGGTGCCGATGATTACATTTCAAAACCTATACAGCAAACCGAGTTGCTCGCTCGATTGAGGACCGCCGAGCGCATTTTGGGCTACCGCGACGCCCTCGATCAAAAAGAATTTGAACTACGAGAGCTCATTCGTCGCAACAATATGTTGAGTGCATTGGCCTTGTCTACCGAGGAGCCGCCGGTCGTCGAAAACAAATTCAAGGGCGATCCCTCTTTTCTCGATGGTACCAGCCTAGGTCAGATCTACTCCATTCTCAAAATCGACCAGATCGTCTGCCGGACGTTTTCGCAACTGGGCTGCAAGCACGCGTCTTCGATTTTGCAAATGGACGCCAACTTCGACGACATGCCCAAACCGCTCTGCGTCGGATGGGCGCCAATCGTCTTTAACAACTACTGGATGGACATCGCCATCGTCGCTACGGCCAAGGATGCCCGATCGATCACCGAACAGGTCCTCAAAAAAGACATGGTTTCCGACGACGACATCCAGGATTTTCTTGCGGAGGCGACCAATGTTGTCCTCAGCGGCTTTCACAAGGAGCTTGAGGAAAACAACATTCCATCGTTGCTGCCAGAAATTCCGCAATCCTTGACATCGCTGTCCTTCAACGATTACGCCAAAATGGCTCTCGGCATCGCCTTCAAATTCGAATTTCAGAGCGAACACGTCTTTCTGCGCCTCTTTCTCCACGACGACCAGATTCGCCAAAAAGATTACCGCGATCTCGCCAACCACGATATTCTCTGCGAACCAGCCATCTCGCTCTACGACAACACGGTTAAGCTCATTCCCGAAGCCACGCCCCTCAACAAGGAGCTCCTCAAGCAAATCGGCGAATGGGTCTTTACCAAAACGCTCGCCCGCGAATTCAAGGTCCTGGAACCCTCGCTTTTGGCCCGCCAAATCAAATTGGAAAAACTCCTCAAAATCCCCCCATTCGTCGACAACTGACCGCAATGAAGAGCAAGGTTATTCTAACGACATATGGAAATGCCGTGGCCTTATGGCATGCGGAAAAGGTGGGGCGACATTTGTTGAGCAAGACGCAGAAATGTTTGCTGTGGACGATGCCGCTGGTGACGGCGGCCGACCGCATGGAGCATTGGCGCGTGGAAGAAGGGGGGCTGTTTGGGAAGGAATTGGAAGAGGCGCTGTTGAGTGAGCGGGCCGATATCGCCATTCACTTTGCAGAAAACATACCGCTCGTGCTGCCGGATGGCCTTGATATTGCCGGCTATTTGCCTCGTGGTGACGCCCGAGAGGTGTTGGTCAAAAACGTCTACGTGACGCGCGTGGAGCGGATTGGCGTAAACAGCCCACGTCGACGGGCACAGATTCAGGCAATGTTTCCCGAGGCCGAATACGTTGCACCTCGCGGAACCCTAGCAGCTCGCCTGCAGGCGGTTTGCGATGGTTTTTGCGACGTCATGATTACGGAAGCGTGGGCCCTGGAAGCGCTGTCCACTCGCGACTTTCCCAGCCTGACCTTTGAATTCATGGGGCCACACACGCTGGTTCCGTCGGCAGGACAAGGGGCAATTGCGGTAGAGTGTCGCACTCGAGACGTCGATTTTTTCCGTCCACTGCTCGACGCTACCACCTTTGCGCGCGTCACACAGGAACGCAACTGGCTCGCCAAGCAAGACCTCGCCGACCCGAACTCCGCGGGTATACACGTCGACGAGCATGGCCGCCAGTTTACGTTTCTGCCGAAAAGGCCACCAGTCGCCATTCGCCAATCATAGAACCTTTTCATCGGTCGAGAATGCTTGAGGACAGCTATTGTTTAAAAGGAGCTCCCGTGGACTGCTCCCAGCTGCGCTTGGTGGCGGCGAGAAAGACGTCCTCGAGGCTTGGATCGACGCGGGAGAGCTCGCGGAGGTGCCAGTCGTTGGTTTTAACGAGGTCAAAGAGGCGCTCACCCAAGTGGAGATCGTTGGGCGTTTCGAGAACGAGCCGAATGTAAGTGTCTGCGTCGGGTGTGGATTGAGAGACAATGCTAACGCCTTCCCATTCGGCAATAAGTTTTTCAAAGGCCTGCATGTCTGCCTTGAGCTGCAGGTGATAGTGAATGGACTGAACTGTGCTTTTAAGGGCCTCTGTAGCTCCATCGGCGACGATGTGCCCGTGATTGATAATTATGACACGGCTACAAGAATGTTCGATTTCCGTCAAAATGTGACTGGAAATAACGACCGTCATTTTGCCTTGCAGGCTACTGATGAGGTTGCGAATGGAGAGGACTTGGTGAGGATCGAGGCCGATCGTGGGCTCATCGAGAAGAATGATTTCCGGCTCACCGAGGAGGGCATCGGCAATCCCAACGCGCTGGCGGTAACCTTTAGACAGCGTCCGAATGACGCGTTTTTTGGCTTTTCGGTGGAGATCACAGAGCTCCATGACGCCGTCAACGTGCTTGTCGACATCCGCAACCTCTTTCAGCCGCGCCCGAAAATGCAGGTATTCCAGAACACGCATGTCTTCTGGGAGTGGGTTGTTTTCCGGCATGTAACCGATTTTGCGCTTCACTTGATCGGCTGATTGTGCCACAGAAAGGCCAGCAACGTACGCCCTGCCCGATGTCGCTGGAAGCAAGCCAGACAAAATCCGCATCGTTGTGCTTTTTCCAGCACCATTGGGCCCCAAAAAACCAACGACTTCCCCCTTTTTTATCGCAAAGGAAATGTCAGAAAGCGCGAGAAAGTCCCCATAGTATTTGGTCAGCTGATGAGCCTCAATACTGTATTCAGAGTGATTTGTTTGTTTTTTAAGGAAATCCAGCATCATGGCATGTTTTGAGCGGGCAAGCCTTGCTCTTTAAGGGCGCGGCGAAAGAGAAGGCATGAGGGCGTCTGCGGTTTCAACAGGAACGACGTTGGCATTCTTGTCGATGCGTTTTGCGAGGCCGGCCAGGACTTTGTTTGGACCGCATTCGTAAAAAGTGTCGATGCCGAGAGTGCAGGCGGCGCGCATGCAGTCGTCCCAGCGGACCGTTGAGACCACCTGTTGAACGAGCGCTTGCCGGATCGCCTCTGGATCCGAGATGAAATCGCCCGTGACGTTGCTCAATACACGCAGGCGGGGCTCTGCAAACGGGATGGGCGAGAGGAAGGCCTCAAAGGCTTTGCGGGCGGGCTCCATGAGACGGCTGTGGTATGCGCCGGCGACATTGAGCGGAATGGCGCGCTTGAAGGCCGTGGCACGCCGTACGGCTTCTGCGATTTTACCTTTTTCGCCCGAAAGCACGACTTGTCCAGGGCAATTGATATTAGCGATGTCGACGTCGCAGGATGCCGCCAACACTGTTGCCTCTTCGAGCGATCCACCGATCAGGCTAGCCATCGCCCCCGACGTCTGGTTGCAGGCCTCTTGCATGAGGCGTCCGCGCTCGGCAACAATTTGCAGACCCGTCTCAAAAGAGTAGACTTCTGCAACGGCTAGGGCGGTCAGTTCTCCCAAGCTCAGTCCCAGCGCGACACTGCATTGATTGAGATGCCCATGCGTCTCGAGTTCCTTAAAAATCGCATAGCCCGTGACGTATAGGGCCGGCTGACAAAAGCTCGTCTCCGTCAGGCGCTCTTCTGGCCCATCAAAACAGATGTCGCGGAGCCCCGGCAACATCTCGTTGGCGCGGTCAAAGTACGACCGAGCCAACGCGCTGTTTTCGTAAAACGAGCGCCCCATGCCGACCATTTGCGCGCCCTGGCCAGAAAAAAGAATACCCGTTTTCATGCAAGCTTACTTAACGCTCTTCTCAAGCTGTTCTTCTAAGATCTTTGCCTTTTCGATGAAAATGCCGGCGGACGGGATTTTGTAGACCTCGCCTAGGTACATCTTGCAATCGCTGTAATGCTTGCCTTCGAACTCGCTGACGGCTAGGGTGAAAAAGGCCTCAGCGGCGATGATGGCGCTGGTTCCCTTATCCAAGGCCAACTTTTTCAGGCGCTCTTTACCCTTGTCGGCCTTGCCGGCGGCGATCAGCGCAATGCCCTGGCCGAGCTTCGCCCGTTGATAAAACAGAGTATCCTTGAGCCCCTTGCGTGCCTTGGAATACAAGTCAGCCGCGTCTTCATACTTGCCCATCTTGTAGGCGTCGTCGGCCAAACTCAGCGTGACGAGCCCACCCAATGGCAAGGAGGCGTATTTTTTGGCAAAAGCGAGACGTTGGACGTCGTCTTTGAGGGACATAAAGGCCGCCTGCATGTTGCGCATCCTCGATTTCTGGAAATAACGCGTGCCCTGATACGTCGCTAGACCCAATACAATGACGCATAAAAGCAATAGAATGCCCTTTTGGGCGCGTTTCCAAAAGGACAGCAGCGTCTCGTGAGAGGCGTGTTCTTTCGACTTAAAAAGTGTGACTTTTTCGTTCTTCATAGCAAGTTCCCATTGAGTCTCATATTTGTGCAGAAGTCAACTAAAAGACAGATGCAAAATACCATAGCGAGGGAAAAGTTCAATTTTTATGTTGCCTTATGCAATACTGTTCTCGATAACAGTTGGCTATATTGCGACAAATCATCATGAAAAAATTAATATTGCTAACTTGTTCGACGCTGTTGATCGGTTGTAGTGCGATTCAACAGGCGGTCAAGGAGGACAACCTCACCGTTGGAACGGTTCAACGCGAAATTGCCGTGGGTATGCCTGCATCGGCGGTTGCCGAAGTTTTGGGCTCGCCCAATATCGTGACGACCGATGAAAATCATCAGGAAGTCTGGATTTACGACAAAATTCGCAGCGAAGTCAGTTATTCGCAGCGCGGTGGCGGCATTCCATTGTTGATGTTTGGTAGCGCGGGCGACTCAACCTCTTCAAAAAAGACCCTCACAATCATCATCAAGTTCGATATCACCAAGAAAGTCAGAGACTTCGCTTATCACGCGTCTCGTTTCTAAACACCTATGAAAAAACTCACTTCCATCTTATCGGTCATTTGCCTGTTTTTGGCAGGATGTGCCACTTGTCCCCCCGCAGACTGCTTGAAGGTTTCCGAAGAGAGCCTACAACGCCGTCAACAGCAGAGTCGGCCAGTTGAGGCGCCCGAGGAAACGCAGGTGATCTCAGCCTCGGCCAACGTGCTCCAAGACATGGGCTTTACACTCGACGAGAGCGAAAGCAAGTTGGGCCTAGTCGTCGCGTCCAAGGATCGTGATGCCACTCAAGCTGGACAATACGTCGGCGCCACACTGATCACCTTTATGGCGGCTTTGGGCGGTTGTAAATCAGATGCCTTGTCTAGAGTTGATGCCCAGCAGAAAATCCGGGCTTCCATCGTGACGCAACGCAGCGCCATTGATCCCAACAAGTTTGTTGTCCGCGCAACGTTCCAGCGACTCGTTTGGAATCGTGCCGGCCTACTCTCACGGGTAGAGACGCTCGACGAAAAGGAGCTCTATGAGGGCTTTTTCGACAAACTTTCTAAATCTGCCTTTTTTGAGGAACAAAATATATGAAAACTATTTCCCTGATCTCTCTATTGAGCGCATTGCTCTTTGCCGGCTGTGCATCGACGACAGAACACGTTTTGGACTCCGACCAGAGCCAAACAGAATTGCGTAGTATGCAAACACGCACATTTGATAATGTCGATCGAACCGCCATGTTAAAGGCCGTCATCAACACGCTTCAAGACCTCGATTTTGTTGTCGACAAGGCCGATGCCACTCTGGGCTCCGTCACTGCATCGAAGTTTATGGGCAACGTCGTTCTCAAAATGAGTGTGACGACGCGCACTAGAGAAAATCAATTGTTGGTTCGCGCCAATGCCCAATACGGCATTCAGCCACTCACCGACCCAGAGCGCTACCAGGACTTTTTCAACGCGCTGGATAAGTCGCTCTTTCTGGCCACCCACAAAGTCGACTGAAAAGATAGATGCAAAATGGTTCTATAGTCGGGCCCGAGAAGCAATGACGACAGTAGCCGACTTAAGATAGGTGACTGATCCCGAACGACGCGAAACGCCTTGGGCCATTTTGCAACGGTCTTACTTTCTTTCTTTACATTTTTTGGAATTTCGATCGAATCATTAGTGATGTCTAAACGCTTTGCTACGTTCGTTTATTTGTTTACGCTCGTTTTCTTTGCCTGTTTTTTTCTCCTGCCGATCATTGAGATTTTGAAGGGGGGCTTTTTCGACAACAATGGCCACTTCAGCCTGGGATACCTGAAGGCGGTCTTCGCCAACCCCATCTACGTCGAAGGGCTGCGCAACGCTTTCGCCATGGGCTTCTTTTCGACGATATTAGCGCTGTTGCTGGCCTTACCTCTTGCCTACTTTGCCGACAAGTACGATTTCCCTCTAAAAAGCCTCTTCATGAGTCTCGTGTTGTTGCCCATCATGCTGCCGCCGTTCGTAGGCGCCATTGGTATTCAAAAGATCTTGGGCACGTATGGGGCCTTCAACGCGATTTTACTGAAAATTGGCCTGCTCGCCCAGCCCGTAGACTGGATTGGAAAGAGCCAATTTTGGTGTATCATTGTGCTGAACGCCCTCAGCTATTACCCGATTCTCTACCTCAATACCCTGGCGTCTCTGGCGAACATCGACCCGGCGATGGAAGAGGCGGCCGGCAGTTTTGGCTGTGTCGGACTGAAGCGCTTTTTTAAGATCACCTTGCCTTTGATGCGTCCAGGGCTGTTTGCGGGCTGCACGATCGTCTTTATTTGGTCCTTTACGGAGCTCGGTGTTCCGCTCATCTTTGATTACAACCGCATCACCCCGGTTCAGATCTATAACGGGCTTAAAGAAATCAGCGGTAACCCGTTCCCCTATGCGCTCGTCAGCGTGATGTTATTTTTCTCGGTCTTTTGTTATGCGGTAGGGAAGGGCCTGTTTGGTCGCAACACCTTTGTCATGATGTCAAAGGCGACGCACGCCAGCGCCAATCGTCAATTGGGGCCGTTTCGCAAAGTGCTCGCCGTGTCCTTGTTTTCGGCGCTCTCCATTTTCGCTCTATTGCCACACCTGGCTGTTATTTTGTTCTCCTTTTCTTCAGACTGGTATGCCACTATCCTCCCAGAGGGATGGACAACCGCTAACTACATCGCCGCACTGGGCCACGATCTCACCGTTCCCGCCATCAAGAACAGCCTGATCTATGCCAGCTTTGCAACCGTCTTGGCGGTAGTGATTGGGACAAGCGTGGCGTTTGTCGTCGTCCGAACGAAGCTGCCTGGCCGCCATTTCCTCGACAGCATCACGATGCTTCCGCTCGCCATTCCAGGACTCGTCATGGCCTTTGGTTACCTGGCGATCTCGCAACGCGGCCGCATCTTTGAGTCCCTCAACCCCATTCAAAACCCAACTATCCTGCTCATTATCGCCTACGCCGTCCGCAAATTGCCATTCATGGTACGATCGGCTGTGTCGGGTCTTCAGCAATCCAGTCCAGCCTACGAAGAAGCGGCCCAAAACCTCGGGTGTAAGCCACTCAAGGCCAGTCTCAAGATCACACTACCGCTCATCATGGCCAACCTCATGGCCGGCGGCCTCCTCGTCTTTTCTCAAACCATGTTGGAAGTCTCAGACTCCATCATTCTCGCCCAAAAACAGCAATTTTTCCCCATCACGAAGGCCATTTACGAATTGATGAGCCTCCTCGGTGAAGGTCCCTACCTCGCCTGTGCCCTGGGCGTCTGGGCGATGACCTTTCTCGCCATCACC
The DNA here is from genome assembly GCA_001831095.1 of Verrucomicrobia bacterium GWF2_51_19. Lineage (GTDB taxonomy): Bacteria > Verrucomicrobiota > Verrucomicrobiia > Opitutales > UBA12508 > UBA12508. The sequence goes on from MIDP01000024.1 coordinate 13,656, forward strand.
GTCTGGGGAGCCTCGAAGCTTATGGGGAAGAATCTTGGAGCCATCTTCAAAGTCTAAGTAAGAACGTTGTAAAAGGGTCTCTAGCTGCGTTCTCCCCGATGAACAATGAGGGCAATAAGTTCGTTATCCTTCGTGGTTCGCCTAGGTCACGCATTTCAATGCGCTCCCGTCGGCTCACACTCGGAAGCCTGCTTCTTGCCCTCATTTTTCATCGGGTTCGTCGTTCTGGCTAAGTCACGTACCAACGTACGCTCCTGTCGCCCTCGCTTCTCGGGCCTTGCTATAGAGCCATTTTACAACGTTCTTATGTTGTTGGTATTCATTTAGTTAGATTAAGGACCGGTGTAAAATGGATGCCCAAACGCATTTTGGCGCCATTCCCTATCGGTCTTCTTATACTATTCTTTGATTGACAACAGCTTACCTCTGCGAGACAAAATAAAGGCATGAAGCGCACGATTTCGTTTTTTTATCGAATGTTAGACCACATGGCCATCGAACAGACGCCTCAAACCTACGTGTTGTTTGGCGTATTTGCGGTTATCAACTACATTGTGCCGTATTTTATGTGGGTTCCCTCGACTGATGCCGCATATGAAACACTGTTATTTTTTCGCCTCACTGCCGGCACTATGTGTTTTTTGCTCATTATCAGCGAATCTTGGCCGCCATGGTTGCACAGGTTTTTGCCGTTGTATTGGTACATCACACTCCTCTTCTGTCTACCATTCATCACAACGTATATGTTCATTCAAAGCCATGCCTCGATTTTCTGGATGGTCAATGCTGGTTTAACGTTATTTTTGCTCGGTATTTTGCTTCATTGGGCCGAGTTTCTAATCATTTTGTTTCTGGGCGTCTTTCTTGGCTCTCTCGTAGCCACCGTGCATCATCATGACGCTCCATTTTTCATAGATAAAGATGACATCTACCTCTTCGCCTACATGTGTGTGTTTTCAACGCTCATTGCGCTCATTTTTTCTCGCAAGAAAGATATACAAGAGCATGAACGCCTACGAACGCTCAATGTGATGATCAATAATATCGCCCACGAGATACGAACACCTCTAGCGACGCTCTTGCATTATTCGAGTCATATCGCACGCTCTTTGCCGATATACATGGAGGCGTACGGCCAGGCCTTGAAGGCTGGAGTACCTGTTCGCGCTTTGCCTACGGACGCCAAAGAAATCCATCAACTGCCAAAAAAGCAAAAGCAAATTGCCCATCGTGCCCTCAAAATGGTCGACATGCTCATTCAAAACATTCACGGCTTTTCATTCAATGCAAAATTAGCGCCCGTTGATATAAATGTTTGCATTCAGAAAGCGATCGCAGAGTATCCCTTCATTGGAGACGCTGAACAGGCAAAAGTCAAAACAGACACAACGACTCATTTTATGTTTGCGGGTCAAGAAATCCTCATGGTACACGTGCTCTTCAATTTGATCAAAAATGCCCTGACAGCCACACAGAGTACCCACAATGGGCGCATTGTCATCACGACCAAGACAACGAACCTCAAAAACATCCTCATCATCGAGGACAACGGCGTCGGCATTAACCCAAAGCGCCTCAAAAGTATTTTTGAGCCCTTTCGGGATTTTTCTAGCGGTTCAGGTATTGGTTTGGCCTTTTGCAAAAACATTATCCAGGGCTTTGGTGGTGGCATTTTTTGCGAATCGGAGCCGGGGCAGTACACGCGTTTCATCATTACTTTGCCGCGATGTAGTGAGTCGGAGATACAAGCATTACGTCTTCCGACTTCAGAAGCCAAGAAGGTTCCTGTCTTTAGAAAAGAACCCCGCAATTACGTTTTTATCGACGATCAATCGTATTTTGCCGAAGTCGTCATTTCATCTCTGCTGATTCCCTATCAATCGTGCAAAAACTACGATAACCCCAGACAGGCGCTAGAACATATCAACCACATTTACCGCAATGGGGCGCCAGAAGATCAACTAGCGGCTATCGTCGTCGACCAGGACATGCCGGGCCTAAAAGGGCTGGAGCTCTGTGCACAAATAGAAGACCCGCTCGTCAAAAAAATAATTCTCACTGGAGAGGCCGACCCTATCGAGGTTGAAGATGCTGTCGAGCAAGGGAAGATCTACGCTTGCGTAACCAAGTCTCACAATTTCATTCAGAAATTAGAGGATCTGTTACTCGAAACTCATGAAACGTCGAAGTATGTGTTGCCAGAGACCTAGAGTGTGGCATACTTGATGTACTGGTGAAGACCGATACAAAATGGCACCCAAATGCGTTTCGCACCTGTGGCAACAGTCACAACACGCGGCGGCAATTGTCCCTTGCGAGGCACTTAACGCCTGCTGAGCGCCTGCCACATTATCGAGCGTTTTTGGAAGAGGGCAATAAGAGGGTTGCCTTTCACCAAATGCGGGGGCAGTCGGGCTCCGAAACTTGCGCCATGCAAACCCTGTTGGTCGATCAACTTGTCGAACATTTGTTCCGAAACGTGCTGCAAGGCGAACTCGTTGCCTTGGTTGCCATCGGGGGTTATGGACGTCGGGAAATGGCGCCACACAGCGACGTCGAGCTGCTCTTGCTCTGTCGTGAGCCCGAGGTGTTGGATGCGTCTGATAGGTTTATGGCGGCAGTCGTCCAGCCGCTGTTGGCCTTGAATTTAAAAGTCTCGCCGCGCGTGCTCACGCCCGATGAGGGCATTCAAAAGGCAAACGCGGACTTCTTTTTTAAAAACGCACTTCTCGACGCCCGCTGGCTCTGTGGAGACAACACACTCTACGCGCAATTTGACCGTTCCTTTCGCACACATTGTCAGCACCGATTGCCCTACCTCCAGCAATGTTTTGAAGAACAGAAAAAGCGCAGAGAGCGTCAACAAAACACGGTGTTTCTCCTCGAGCCCAACATCAAAGAAGGCCTGGGAGCCCTACGCGACTACGAATACATGCTCTACCGGGCCCGCATTTGTCGCAATTGGCACTATTTGAGCGAGCTGCACGAGCACGGTCTTTTGGATAGCGCCCAATACGAGACCCTTCAAGCGGCCCACGATTTTCTCCTAAAGCTCCGGTCGGTCTTACAGGGCGCCAGTCAACGAGCCAATGACGTCCTCTATACGGAATACAAGGCCGACGTCGCCATCATCCTCGGCTACACCGAAGAAGAAGATTGGCCGCGAATGGAACACCTCATGCGCGATTACTACCATCACGCCAGCCAAGTCTACAACCTGGTTGCACACGTAGAAGCGCGCCTCTACAGTCCTTTGAAAACGGCCCGGCACATCTTCAAATCCCTGGCCACTCGCATCACGGGTTCGCAAATGTTCGATGGCTTTGTCGTGCAAGACGGGACGCTACAAGCCCTCAACGATTCGATTTTTACTGAGGACCCGCTCCGCTTGATTCGCGTGTTTCGCTACGCACAGGGCTGGCGTTTGTCGATGGGTGTGGCCCTCAAGGCCCTCATACACGGGTCCCTCGATCGCATCGATGAACAACTGATCCATTCCCTGGCCGCCGGAGAGTGTTTTACCGCCATTCTCGCCGACACCGGCCACGTCTTCAATGCCCTCCAAGCGATGTTTGATTGCGGTGTATTGGCTCGCTTTGTCCCGGAATTTGGTAAACTGGTCGCCCTGACCCAGCGTGAACACTATCACCGCTACACGGCAGATGTCCACACCTTGCTGGCCATTCGAGCCGCAGACAGCATCTTTTCAATCAACCCTCCTGAAAATTATCGCGCAGTCTTGCAGGCCTGTGAGGATGTCAATCTGCTGTACTGGATGCTCCTCCTCCACGACCTCGGTAAGGGCTCCGGATCGAGTCACGTGCTCGCCTTTCGCGTCTTGCAGCGGTCGGGCCTCAACGCCTACCAACGCGAACAAGTGTTGTTTGTCGCCCAAAACCCACGCCTCATGATTCAATACTGGCAAAAACACGACCCCAATGACGCGGCGGCCGTCGAAACTTTTGCCAAAACGGTCAAAACACTGGACACGCTGCGCTTTCTCTACGCGCTCTCCTATTGCGACGCTCAGGCCACCGGCAGCACCCTCTGGAACGTCCACAAACAGCTCCTGCACCAACAATGCTTCGATCGCGTTTTTGAGTTTTTTCGACAACACCCGCCCGCCCTCAGCTTTGAAACCGAACGCTCCACCCTGCAGGCCGAAGTGATGGAACGTCTGGCCAGTCGTTTGACCGCGGGCCCCATCACGGCTCACTTTGAACAGACCCCTCACTGCTATTGCCTCCAAAATAATCTCGACACCCTTGTTGCCCACATCGAATTGGTTGAACAACAAAGACAGGCCGGCACGCGCACCGTTTTCCAAGTCCACTACGACAAAAACACCCATGTCTGCCGCCTAGAGGTCGTCAGCCGTGATCCCCACAGCCTCCCTAATCTCTCGACAGCACTGGCGACTCACGACATCCGTGTGCGCAAATTACAGGTCACTCGCCGCACCGATGGCCTCTTTCTCTTCACGTTCCTCCTGGATATCGGCCAACAAAAGCCAGCTGCTTTCACACAAAAGCTCACGGGCCTTCTAACAACTCCTCAAAACCCGTTCAAAAAACCAACTCGACGCTCCTCCAGCTTCTCGCCAAAAGTCGACATCTACCACACGGACACGCACACACGGGTCGAAATCGAGGCCGCGGACCGTACGGGACTGCTCGCTGAGGCCTCCCGGACGCTCGAAGCCGCCGGGTTTCAAATCACCTACGGCAAGGCCTCCTCCGATGGTTGCTGGGCCCACGGCGTCTTTTACATCGAGAGCGAGTACCAATCAACCTCCGCGTCTATTCTCGTCTCACTACAAAAAACTTTGTGTATCGCTCTTATGTATTGAAAAATACTTGCATTTTTCCTTCATTTGCCTAAACTTTTGCTCAGCTTAAGAGCTAAAATTAAACTCAACAAAGTATACATTCATGACTAAAAAACAAATCGGTATTATTGTATCCGCATTGGCGCTGCTCAGCTTTGGCTGGCTCTTCGCCAATCAAGCAGCGACTCCAGCAAAGCCAGCTGAGCCTGTCAAAGCGGTTGAACCTGTCAAGGCTGAGCCCGCTAAAGTAGCTGAGCCTGTCAAGGCTGTTGAACCAGCCAAGGCCGCGGACGTCGAGACACCTGAAATGGCCGCTAAACGTCTCAGCGCCGAAGACACCATCGCCGGCATGGTAGAAGCCGCGAAAAGAGGGGTTAAGCCGACACGTGCTAACATCGAAGAAACCGTTCACAAAGCCGCACTATTGGTTGAAAAAGAGGGCGCTGCTTGTTTCCCGAAATTTAAAGGCAAAAACAGCGAATTCATTCAAGGTAATGCCGCCTATATCTATATTGTCGACATGCAGGGCAATATGATCATGCACCCAGTCCTCTACAAAATGGAAGGCACCAATGTGCTCCATTTGCGTGATAAGAAAGGCAAACCCATTATTTCGCCAGTCATGGCAATTGCCAAAAAAGGCAAAGGCTGGTATTCCTATTGGTGGCCCAAGCCCAATGCAACCGAGCCTGAAGAAAAGTTTGTGTACGTAGAAGGCGCCAAGATGCCCGATGGATCACTTGTCGCTGTAGCCTCCGGATCATACGACATCTAAAAATGTCGATGTATTCCACTGTTGCGAAACACAAAAAACAGCGTCTTTTTGTGTTTCGCTGTCGTTGCCTCAAGCATGGGTAGCAGCCGTTGTCTCTAAACGTCAGAATTAATCACTTAACTGCTTCATTTCATGAAATTTACGATCAAAGCTAAACTCGTCACAACGCTCTCTTTTTTTATTGTGCTCATCGCCTGCTTGTTGGGGTTTGCGGCCATCGCATGGAAGCAAATCGAAAAAGCGACTGACGAAAAGGAGTTTATTCTCGCCGTTTCAGGCCAAATTACGTCGGCGCGCGTCGCAGAAAAAGCTTACGTCAAGTTTTATGAGGAGTCCTATATTAACGTCTTTGAGGAGACCATTCGCAATGCCTTTCGAAGCCTGCAAGATGCGAAAAGTGAAAATTTGGTCGTCTTGACTGGAGCCGTCAACAAATACCAACAAACTTTCGCCCTGTTTTTAGAAAATCATGCGCAAACAGCTAAAAGCGAGAAGGCCATGCAAGACGCCGTCGACAATATGCTGTTTCTGGCGCAAGAGTTTGTTCGCGAAATGCGCATCGTTGAGTCGGCCTTGCAAGCCGAAGGTAAAGATTTACAGGGTGCCGATAGGGCCTTGCTCGAGGTCGCACGCGACGCCAAAGAGTTGGTGTTAAACCTCGATCGCTTGATCAAAGACTTTCGCTTGACGGGCAATGATCGCTTTCTGGGAGCGTTCAAAGCACTTGTTCTCGACCAAGAACCCGCTATTTCACTCTCTTTTGACATCTATGTCGATATGTCATCGACTCCTTTTGCTAAAGAATATGCGGCTCGTATTGTAGACGCCGTTGGGCGCTGCAAAGGCATGCAAGAAGCCATCTCCAAGACCTTTTTTGAGGAAAAGAAAACGCGGCAAGAAATGGATCTGCTTGGCGAAGGAATCGACAGCGAAGCCTACACGGTCAAGGAAGCCATTCATGACAGCGTCGCTAAACTCAAGAACAGCACCATTATGTCTATTGTGATCGCGAGCATCGTTGGCTCTATTCTCGCCATGGTAGGCGGTATCTTGATGAGTGGGTCGATCACAAGGCCGCTGCGCCAGACCATTGCATTACTCCAAGACATCGCCCAAGGTGAAGGCGACCTCACCAAACGCCTCACAACCAAGAGCCAGGACGAGATCGGAGAACTCGCTTCTTGGTTCAACAATTTTATCGAAAAAATTCAAAAAATCGTGCGCAACATCTCAGAAGAGACAGGCCATCTCGTCAAAGCCTCTGAAGATATGTCAACCGCTTCCAAGGTCCTAGAAAAGGATGCCGGAGTCTTAACGGGCGCGGCGGAACACATCACCAATATCAGTGAAGAGTTTAGTAATAATTTAAAAAATATTTCTCAAAAAACGAGTGAAGTGGATACTTTTGCCTCAAATGTAGCGACTGCCATTGAAGAAATGGATTCATCGACCATAGAGGTTGCCAAGACTTGTGCGCGCGAAGCCGACATCGCCACCCAGGCGGCACAAGAGGTTAACGCCTCTAAGGAGGTCATCGACCAATTAGAACAATCGAGCAAGGAAATTGGCAACGTCATTGAGCTCATCAGCGGCATTGCCAGTCAAACCAATTTGCTGGCTCTGAATGCGACAATTGAGGCTGCCAGCGCGGGCGAAGCTGGCAAGGGTTTTGCCGTTGTCGCAAACGAAGTCAAAGAATTGGCACGTCAAAGCGCCGAAGCAACCAAACAGATCGAATCACAAATCCAATTCGTACAGTCCAATACCGCACAAGCCGTCACGTCGATTGTCAAGATTGCGGGAGTCATTCAGGAAGTGCAATCCTTGGCCAGTACAATTGCGGCATCGGTTGAGGAACAATCGGCCACAACCAAAGAGATTGCCCACAATATGGAAAACGTCTCTAACGCGACCAAAGACCTCTTTACAAATGTCAAACAGGCATCGAGCGCCGCCGAGAAAGTATCACTCGACAGTCAGGACATGAACGCCACCACCCTGCACTCTGCCAGTCAAATTGGAGCCTCTGCAAAAATCTCGCAAG
>MIDP01000025.1 GCA_001831095.1 Verrucomicrobia bacterium GWF2_51_19
ATAGAATGGATAATCTCGCAGAGATTATCTTTTCTTCTCTCCCAAAATTCAAACGCTGCTAGTCAAGAGCCTAAAGTTATTTGGACAAGATCTTATGCATGAAGTACGAGATAGCGCTATTCGCGCAATGGATCTTATTATTGCAGGTCGAATGAAGCATAAAGACGATCAAGCGCTTTTTCAAGCTTTACAATCTTTAAAGTCTGAACACATAAGTATATTAAGAGAATACATTGCACATGCAACTGACGATACTCTTTTTAGTTTTTTGAGAATGATAGAAGAAAAGCAAAATTTCGATTTAATCGCCTACACCAGTGAAGACAAAAAAGAATTTGTGAGTCTTAAGGCAATCAGTGATTTATTATTCAGCGAGCTCTACACCGACGAAGGCTGGATAGCGAAATACAGTGCGTATCCGCCGTCGATAAAATAGTGCACGTGAACATCTTATGCTTTCTTTAAAGAGTGTGCTGCTATTGCTATTTTGTATGGGTCTTAATAAAGCGACGGATGGTTTGTTGTCCATAACACCAACAATAAAGTTGACATTTGCATATAGAAGATAAGTATATTTTGCATGAAATCTACTTATAATATATCGCAGGCGCAGAAAAATCTACCACAAATAGTGAGATCGCTCAGTGAGAGTGGTTTTGTGGGAATAAGTTTAAGGGACCATACAAAAGCATTTTTAATATCAACGGACCAAATGACAGCGATTATCGAGACAATGGAAATTTTATCGAATGAGCATGCCATGAATTGTATTCACAACTATAAAAGCAATCAACTTCGATTTTCAGACCTCAATGAAACATCAAGTTAAAGTCTCAAGTCAAGTGATAGAGTTTTTGTCACACTTAGCTCCCGCTCCGCGCAAGAAGCTAAAAGAAGGGCTTCGAGGGCTTGCTGAACTTTCTGGCGATCTAAAGGAGTTAGAGGGGCCACTAGCTGGCTTTTATCGGCTTAGAGTTGCACGATATAGAGTAATTTTTGACATAAAAGAAGATATTGTTTACTGTATTTTTGCCGAGCAAAGAAATGTCATTTATGAAACATTTGAGAAGATTGTTGGTATGGGAGGGGAGTAGTTGTTGTATTAGATAGCTGGAGCCGTAACCGCTGCAGGAGTGGGGGCGGGAGTCGGAACCGCCACGGGAGTGGCTGCGGGCGTTGCTGTTGGAACTGGCGTGGCTGTTGGAACCGGGGTTGCTGTTGGAACTGGCGTTGCGGCCACAACGAGCCCGTTCTCGTCGCAAACACGCTGACGTGGACTGTCGGGGCTGCAATCGACAGCCTCATCGTCCAGGCCGCTGTCAGCCTCGCTGCCAACAACCTTGATATCGGCAAGACGCTCGAAAGTGTTTCCAAGCGTCTTGAAGGCAAAAGGAATGCCATAGAATCGAGATGAAAAGCGTTGCACTTGGATGTTTAATTGGCCTTAATTGACGAGATATGCTTTCCTTTCTGAAGTATTTTAAAAAACCGATTCCAAAGGGTGACCGCGGAGAGGACTTGGCGGCGGAGTATTTGAGTGGGGCCGGGTATGGCATTGTCGCTCGGAACTGGAGGCATGGCCGCGGAGAGATCGACATTGTGGCGCGAGATGGCGAGGCCTTGGTATTTGTCGAGGTGAAGACGCGGGGTAGGGGAGCGCTCGTTCCCGGGTATTACGCCGTGGGCCGAAAGAAAAAGGGCGACGTGCGACGTTGCGCGCAGGCGTATTTACGGCAGTTGAGGAAAAAGCCGAGGACCTTTCGCTTTGACATCGTTGAGGTGACTTTAGATGAAGACGACTACAAATTGCAGCATTATTCTAACATTGCTCTTTTTAACAAACACTATCAGGGCTGATATGGACCACCCTTTTTTAGATGACCACCTTCCTATTTCTTGGCATTTATTGACGCCTGAACGGGCCGATGTCGACCTCGCGATTGCCCTCAAGGCCGCTCAAGAAGAGATCGATGTCTTGGCAAACCGACGTCCGCCATACACATTTGAGAACGTTTGTCTGGCTTTTGAAAACGCTGGTGAAGGCCTCGATCGCGCCTGGGGCCGCTTCGATCACTTGTCAAGCGTCTGCGACAGTGAGACCCTCCGTGAGGTTTATAAAAAATGGCTACCGAAAGTCACCGACTTCGACACCCAGATCTACCTGAACGAAAAGCTGTGGCACCTTTTTCAGTCCTATGCAGTGACCGATGAGGCTAAAGCACTACAGGGCATTCGCAAGCGTTACCTGGATCAACTATTGAAGGCCTTTCGGCGGCAGGGTGCCAATCTCGACAGCGCCAATAAAGCGAAGTTGGCCAAAATCGAACAAAAGTTGTCGAGCGAGGCGCAGACTTTTTCAGAAAATGTCCTCGACGCCACCAATGCCTGGGATCTGATCGTGACGGATGCCAACGAGCTCAAGGGCTTGCCGGAGAGCGCATTGGATCAGTCCCAGCAGAGCGCAAAGGAGAAGGGCAAGACGGGCTGGCGATTCACGTTACAAGCGCCTTCGAAGACACCGATCTTTCTGTATGCCGAAAACGAGAGCTTGCGGAAAACGGTCTGGAAGGCGTCGGTAAAAGTGGGCAGGCAGGCTCCGCACGACAACACGGCGCTCATCTGGAAAATGCTCAAACACCGCGACGAAAAGGCGACGCTCCTGAGTTATAAACATTACCCTGAATACATTTTGGAAGAGCGCATGGCCAAGGGTGACACGGCCCGCAAGTTTGTCAAAGACCTCCACAAGCGCGTCGTTGGCTATTTCAATCGCGAGGTGCAGGCGCTGGAGGCATTCCGCGCGGCGACCCTTCATGGGCCGATCGAACACCTACAGCCATGGGATATCAGCTATTGGGCTCAAAAGAAACGCAAGGCCGAGCTTGACTTCGACGACGAGGTCCTCCGTCCCTACTTCAAGGTTGAAAACGTCATGGCCGGCCTCTTCGACATCGCCCAAACGCTCTTTGGCCTGCAGTTTCGAGAGCGCGAAACCTTTTGTGAAACTCCCAAGGCGAACGCGGTGCCCGTTTGGGACGCCCACGTGCGCTATTACGACGTCATGCAGGACGGCAAGCTCGTTGGCAGCTTTTACGCCGATTGGTTCCCGCGTGAAAACAAGCGTGGAGGCGCCTGGATGAGCGGCCTCGTCCTCGGTCGACGTGATAATGGCCATCGCGAACCCCATGTCGGCGTCATCTGCGGCAATCTTACGCCGTCAACGCCGTCAAAGCCATCCCTACTCACGCACGACGAAGTTGAGACCATCTTTCACGAGTTCGGCCACCTCCTTCACCACCTGTTCAGCGAGGTTGAGATTCGCTCACTGGGCGGCACAAACGTCGCCTGGGACTTCGTTGAATTGCCGTCACAGCTCATGGAAAACTTCTGCTGGGAGCGCGAAAGCCTCGACCGCTTTGCCAAACATTACCAGACGGGCGAACGCATACCAGACGCACTTTTCCAAAAAATGCGCAAAAACCGCACCTTTCTCGCCGGCATGACCCATATGCGCCAACTCGCCTTGGCCAAGATGGATCTCGACCTCCACCTCTATTACAAAACGTTTGCCCAGAAAGGTCGCGGTAACATCGACCCTCTCATTCGAACCAAGCTGAAGGGCTACGAGGTCACCTACAAAAAGATGCCGCCAACCATTCTCAACCAATTTGGCCACCTCTTCGGTGATTCTGTTGGCTACAGCTCCGGTTATTATTCCTATAAGTGGGCGGAAGTTCTTGAGGCTGATGCATTTACACGTTTTCAAAAAGATGGCATTCTCAATCCAAAAGTCGGCCGGGCATGGATCGACGCGGTGCTCAGCCGAGGCGATAGCGAAGATGCCGTTGACCTCTTTAAACGCTTCATGGGCCGCGATGCAAGCGTAGAGCCGCTCTTAACAAGGTCCTTCAATCAATGATATGCCCTCAGTGAAGTCGGCACAGGAAGTTGACTTTTACTGAGGCCTTAGTTTGTTTCGCTAATGATCGATGGAGGGATGATGTGTGAATTTTACTTGAGAAAAGCTATACAGGTGCCATACTGTTTTGTTCTATGCGTTATTTGTGGATAGTTCTGTTGATTCTCACTGGGTGTACTGCGAAAAATAAGCCTATTCGCATTGCCATCAACGCATGGCCGGGCTATGAGCAGCTCTTTTTGGCCCAAGAAAAAGGTTTTTTTGAAGAGGCGGGCCTGAGCATTCAGTTTATCGAGTTTGGTTCCTTGGGTGACGTTCAGCGCGCCTTCGAATGGGGACAAGTGAATGGCATGGCGTGTACTTTAATCGACGTCATTATCGCGGATTACCAGACCAACAGAGACCCGAAAATTGTCTTGGTTACCGGTTATCCCAAAGAAGCGACCGACGTCTTGTTTGCATCCGATTACATTAAGAACGTTGAAGACCTCAAGGGGCGCCACATTGCAGTAGAATTCCGTTCACTTGGCATGTATCTGTTGTTGCGGGCCCTCGAATCCCACAACATGAGCATCAACGATGTTATCCTGTTTCCAGCGGACCCGACCTCCTTCCCTTCCCTCTTTGATAAAGGTTATGTCGATGCCGCCGTTTGCTACCCTCCCCATTCGATTCAGCTGAAAGATCGACATCCAGAGCTGAAACCCTTGTACTCGAGTAAAGAGATCACGGGCGAAATCATCGACGTGCTTGCCCTGGAATCCAAACTAATTAAGGAAAATCCAGACATTGTTGAAAAGATCTTAAAGGTCTGGGATCGCGCCGTCAAATACGAGCGAGAACACCCTGATGAAGCGGTATCCATCATGGCGAGCCGGGAAAACCTCACGTTGGAAGAGTTTTTGACGATTCGGCAAAAAATCAACGTCCTTTCTCTGAGTGAACAAGAGCGTTATTTTACGACGCCATCGCCCTTAGACGCCACCTCGCAAAAGACAAAAAATCTCCTCCAAGATGTCCACATCATCAACGCCGCCAAGTGCAGCGATAACTTTTTGCACAGAGAAGCCATCTCGAAAGTGTTAGCTGAAAAATGAAACACGGCATTCCACACTTTCTGCAGCAACGCTCGTTGAAGGAGAAACTGATTTTCCCCTTTCTCTTGTTTGGTATTCTCTTTATAACCATCATTATTGGGTGGAATTACCTGAGTTTTCGGGAGGAGTTGAAGGCGGAGATTTCGACGCGTTCCAGGAATTTGGCCCAAACTATTGGTATCGCGTCACAAGTGGTGCACCATTCGTACGAGTTACAGCGACTGGTCAATTCTTTGGGCGCCGAGAGCGATGTACGGTTGATTTTGGTTGTAGCGGACACGCCGTTACGAGTGATTGCGAGCAATAAACTGCAGCTTGTCGGCAAGTGGATCGAGGAAACCCAGATTGAGACCATTTCGGAGATTTTGCCCAAAGTGATTCAAGAAGAACAGCACATTTCGCGCATGGAGTGGGGCAAGGACTTCTTTACCTATTATTTGAGCTTTTACTTGCCGCCCCGCAGCGGTTTCCCCGACGTCGAAAGCCGGGCCGGTGTCGCCATTCAGCTCGACACGACCTCGGTGGAGTCCAACATCCTGCATCACGCAATCCAGACAACGCTGTTGGGCATTGGCGGCGTTGTGTTGATCATGGTGATTCTCTACCGCATTTTGGGCATTGTCGTCATTCGGCCGATTTTTGAGATTAAGAAAAAGATCGAAGAGCGCAAACAAGGCAATCTCGATGCTCGCATGCCCGTCTCTTCCAACGACGAAATTGGCTCTCTCGCGCTGGCACTGAATCAGATGATCCGCGCGCAAGAAGAGAGTGAAGACCTCTTTCTCAAGTTGGCCGACATCGCGCCCATCTTGCTCTGGCGGACGGACAAGACCAACACCCACTATCATTTCAGCAAACGCTTTTTGGAATTCACTGGGCGTACGAGCGATCAAGAGGTCAATTTCCGTTGGCGGAACGTGATTCATCCACGTTGGCGGCTGACTTTTTTGGAAAAGTACGAAAAAGCCTTTGAGCAGAGGGCTCCATTTGTGCTCGAACACCGCATTCGGCATGCCAGTGGAGAGTATCGTTGGGTGTTGACACGCTCCGTTCCACGCATTCTCGCCAACGGTTCGTTTGAGGGCTACATCGGCTGCATGCTCGACATCACAGAGCGCAAAGAAAACGAACGCAAGCTCAAAGAGTATTCCAAAGAATTGGCCCAGGCGCGCGATGAAGCCGTTGATTCCACTAAGGCGAAATCGCACTTTCTCGCGACCATGAGCCACGAAATCCGGACGCCGATGAACGGCATATTGGGCTTTCTCTACCTGCTTCAGGAAACGCAGTTGGACGCCGAACAAAAGGAGTTCGTCCGCAGCATTCATTCCAGCACCAACATTCTCCTCGAGCTGATCAACCAAATCCTCGACTTGTCTAAAATCGAGGCCGGACGCGTTGAACTCGAGTACATACCCTTTAATTTTCATGAGTTTCTACAAGAAATTGCCGAGCTCTTCCGTCCGATGATGCTCAAAAAGAGCCTCACTTTCAACGTCGAGATCGACCCGCAATGTCCAGCGAGCATAGAGGCTGACCCGGCCCGACTCCGCCAAATCCTCATCAACCTGCTCGGAAACGCCGTCAAGTTCACGGAAAAGGGAGGCGTCACGTTAAAAATCACAGCGCATTGGATCGAGGAAAATGAATTTCTCATCGACTTCTCTGTCACCGATACAGGCATTGGCGTGCATCCAAAGGATTGGAAACGCATACTGGAGCCGTTCTCGCAAGCAACCAAGTCGACGACGCGCCAATACGGCGGTACGGGGCTGGGGCTGTCCATTTCACAGTCGCTTCTTCGCCTCATGAAGGGCAACCTCCACATTCAAAGCCGTCCTGGTGAAGGTTCAACCTTCAGTTTCGAAATCAAGGTAAAGGGTGTCCCGCCGGTCATCCAAAGGACGTTTCCGGCAAACGAGCACGCGCATCTCGAATTGCTGCAAAACAAAAAGGTCCTCCTGGCCGAAGACAACCTCAGCAATCAAGAAGTCACGCGCAAAATCTTTGAACGCAACGGCATTCCCATCACCGTTGTCTCGGACGGCGAGTCGCTCCTCCACGAGCTGCAAACGCAGGATTACAACCTAATATTGATGGATATTCGCATGCCTCAACTCAGCGGAATTGAGGCCGCCAAACGCATTCGAGGCGGAGAACTGGGATCCCACCTTCAAAAGATTCCCATTATCGCCTTTACGGCCAATGCCATGAAGGAAGACCGCGATTCCTGTTTCGAGGCCGGTATGGACGCCTTCCTCACAAAGCCAATTAATCCCGAAGAGCTGCTAGCTACTGTCCATCACTTTTTGACGCGATAAAAGACCTATGCAAAATGCCGTGAAAGCTCGTTTCGCGCTCCGCCGACTGCCTCACGTACCTCTATGTACGCTACGGCAGCTCGTGCTCGCGCAAAGCCAAGCTTTGACGACATTTTGCATAGGTCTTTTATCGCGTCAATTATTTATATTTTACGAGAAAATAAAGACCGTTGAAAAATGAACATGAATTTATTTAAAGACTATTTGCGCATCCCGAGTATTTCCGCTCAGAAGGAGCATGTTGGGGATATGCGGCGGGCGGCCGATTTCCTGAAAAAGCTGTTTGTGGAAAACGACTTTGGGGCGGAAATCGTTGAGACTGGCGGGCATCCCGTTGTCTTTGCCGAAAAGCGTATTGATGCAGAGGCGCCAACCTTGTTGTTTTACGGCCATTACGACGTCCAGCCCGTGGATCCCATCGCGCTGTGGCAAAGCGACCCGTTTGAGCCCGACATACGAAATGGCAAGATCTACGCTAGGGGCGCATCCGACAACAAGGGATCACACTTGTCGATGTTGCTTGGCCTCTTTCGCAGTCGGCCGAAGTTCAACCTGAAATGCGTCATCGAGGGAGAGGAAGAGATTGGCAGCGTCCATTTTGAGAGCTTTTTAAAGGCCAACCGCGAACGCCTGGCCTGTGACCTCGTTGTCCTGTCTGACACAGGCTGTATCAGTGAAGAGCAGATCGTCATTACGACGGGCCTGCGCGGCCTTTTGACTTTTGAAGTTGAGCTGACTGGCCCCACGCGCGACCTCCATTCTGGCGTCTATGGAGGCGCCGTCGACAACCCTATACGTGCCCTCACGGCCCTCTGCGCGTCTCTGCATACCGACGATAGCCGCGTCGACGTTGAAGGTTTTTACGATGGCATTATTCCGCCTTCGAAGGCCGAGGTCGATGTCGCCCTGTCGCTGGACTGCAGCCAACTCCAACACGACGCCGGCCGCGCACTCTTGCCATTTCCACAGTCCGCCATCCGCTTTTCACCGACACTCGAATTTAACGGCATTTGCGGCGGTTATACTGGTGAGGGCTCTAAAACGATCATTCCCCAAAAGGCCTCGGTAAAAATCAGCTGCCGCCTCGTTCCAGGCCAGGACGCCGTTCAGGTCTTTTCAAAAGTCCAAAAGGCCCTCGTCGAACACTGCCCCAAGACCATGACGTTACGTGTTTTCAATTTCCAAGGAGGCAACCCTTATTTCCTGAATACCGCTGACTTGCCCGTCCAGCTCCAATCGCTCCTGCGCAAGACAGAAGGCCTCCTCACCGCGTTTGGCAAAAAGCCGCTCTACTTGCGCGAGGGCGGAAGTATCGGCATCGTCTCCGCCTTTAGAAACGTACTTGGCGTCTCTTCCCTCATGGTCGGCCTCTCCTTGCCACAAGACAACCTCCACGCGCCCAACGAGAGCTTCTCCCTCAAAATCTTTGAAAAAGCCGCTGATTTCTATCGGGCCTTCGTCGAGGAAGATTGAGCTCAATCACGGAAGGCTTTTGTTTGACTTTTTGGCATTCGTGCGTTTTAAGTAAGTTGTATGAGGTTTTGTGCATTGATAATGTTTGCGAGTGTTCTCTTTGCTGGAGCAGAGGATAAAAACACTGTGTTACATCTCCAAGAAGACTACCGTATGCTCTCAGAACAGCTGAAGCAATTGCAGGTAGATGTTGAGACCCTACAGGCCAAGAACGGGACTCTGCAAAAGGAGGTCACTCAATTGAAGCGCGAACGCGAGAGCTTTTTGCCCGACAGTCATGAGGCCCTGGATGCCATCAAGACGCAAGTTGCAGCACTCGAAAAGCGTTACGATGAGCAAAAGGCCTCTATCCTGAAGAGCGTCCAGGAACAAGTCGAGAGCCTGTCTCAACAAATGCAGAAAATTTTTGATTCCCTAACAAAGCTGGTTCAGCCAACTCGGGCCGTCAAAAAAGACTTTTCGGACGATTACCCTCAACGCGGCGTTGTCTACACTGTTCAACCAGGCGATACTCTCTCGGTCATCGCTCAAAAACACAAATCGACGGTCCGCGACCTCCAAAATGCCAACCGCATAAACAACCCCAAAGACCTCATGGTGGGTCAAAATATCTTCATTCCGCAGAAGGACTAGCATGAAAAAACAATGCCTGGGTCGTGGTTTGAGCGCCCTTATAGAATCCAGTACAAGTGTGGCCACCAGCGAAGAAAAGGCTGCCGACAGTAGCCTTCCTCATCACAAAGAGGATTATCGGTGGATCGCAACCCATCAGATTGTCGCCAACCCATATCAGCCGCGTAAGCAGTTTGATTCCGCTTCTCTCCAAGAGTTGGCCAACAGCATTCGCCAGGAAGGGCTCATTCAGCCCATTGTCGTCCGGCCCAAAGGTGCCGGGTTTGAGCTCATTGCCGGAGAGCGACGTCTGCGCGCTTTTGAAATTTTGGGCGAAAAGGAAATCCTTGCCCACGTCATTGAGGCCGCTGATAAAAAATCTGCAACCATTGCCCTCGTCGAAAACCTCCAACGCGAAGACCTCAACCCACTCGATGAAGCCCTCAGCCTTTCCAGCCTCCTCCACGATTTCGACCTCACACAAGAAGAAGTTGCTAAACACGTCGGAAAAGCCAGAAGCACCATCACCAACGCACTCCGTCTCCTCACACTGCCAACGGAAATTCAAAAGCTCATTCGACAACAAAAACTCACAACCGGTCACGCCAAGGCCATTCTCAGCTTGGCCGAGCCCGACTTGCAATCACGAGTCGCCACACGGATCGCCCAACGAGGCCTGTCCGTCCGCGAAACCGAAACCATCGTCAAGCGTCTTTTAAGCCCAAGCAAAAAGTCAGCCTCCTCTCCCAAACAACGCGAGGCCATGCGCTCACTCGAGAAGAAAATCGCCGACGCTATCCAAACCGCCGTCAAGATCCATAAAAACCTCGACCAGGGCACAATCGCTATTCAATATAAAAACTCCACTGAACTCCAGAGAGTTCTTGAGAAACTTTTACGTTAAACGAATAAGACCTTCTTTGTTCGATTCCGGAAAAACCTTTTTATGGTTTCTGTACGCATTTTGCAATGATAACATAGGTCTTTTCATTTTTTGTTTGAAGCGTGTAGTATTATTTGTTTGAATGTAAAAGGTGAAGCATTTTTTTCAGTTTCTCTTTCATGCGTTTCTGAACGTCAGCATACGACGTAAGCTGTTTACTTTCTCATTGTTGTACGTTGTGTTGATTTTTGGAATCATCGTCTTCTTTTTATTATCATTTGCTCAGATTGAAAAGAGCTATGACCTGAAAGAACGCGCCTACCAGCTGATTCGTTTGACGCAAAATGCCCGCATTTCAGAAAAGTCCTACCTACAGTATTACGACAGTCGCCACGCCACCCAGCTCATGGAAATTCAAAAGAACATCGAAATGATGGTTCAAGACCTGTCGTTGATCTTGAGCAACCGTGACAACCTTAACACGTTCCGCGGCAACCTCGAAAAGTACGAGAGCATTTTTGGTGCGATTGTGGAGACGCACAACAGTTTTCAGCAGTTGAGCACGACCTTCAATTTCAAGATTGAACAAGTGAATTTGGCCGCTCAAGAGGCCAACAAATTTGTTAATGAAAAAGCGTCGAGGGCCGACAAACAAGAGCTCTTTGAGGTGCTCAATTACACCAATCAATGCTACAATCTGGCATTGGAATTGCAGGGCCTTTACCGCAACTTCTTGCTGGATGGCGACTTGAAGGACATCCAAAAGTACAAATCGCTCCTCAAAGACAAGCTTGTTCTCTACACAGAACGGCTGAGTGTTCACCCGAGCATGCAAAAATTTGAAAAATTCCGCGGCATCGTCAAGACGTTATTGGAGTCAATGGCCTCGTTTAAAGACATTCCGGACAAGGCCCTGGCGCTCTTCAATGCAGAGCAGAAAAATATCTTGGAGCTCGACAGCATTGGCAATGTTATCACCCTGACAGCCGATGCCTTTTTGGCCGAAGCGAATTACGCCAACCGCCTCGACAAGCGCCAATTGATTGCCAACATCAGCTTGTTGACGGTGAGCGGCATTGTGGTAGCGATTGGGTTTTCATTGGTCCTCATGCACCTCTTGATGACGGCGCTCAACTCCCTCATTTACGCATCACAGAAGCTCGAAGAGGGCGACCTCACGGTCCGCATTCCAATCTTCAGCAAGGACGAAATTGGGCAAACGTCGGCCAAATTCAATCAGTTTATCGAAAAATTCCAGGGCATCATTCGAAACCTCGACACCAACACACACCAATTGGGTGACGCCTCTTTCAACCTTACGGAAACGTCGCAGCAGATGTACGACGTCTCTGAACGCATGAACTCTCAGGCCTCGCGCGTCGCCAAGGCTGGCGGTGACTTGTCGGCCAATATCGAATTCATGGCGGCTTCAGCGGAAGAAATTTCGGCCCTCGCCAACAGTGTTTCCAAGAGCGTACAGGAGATCAATACGTCGCTTAACGAAGTGGCTAAAAGCTGCAGTAAAGAATCTGAAATCGCCGCCAAAGCCAATCAGAAGGCCGACGAGGCAATGGCGATCATTCGCGACCTCGGTGTCGCAGCTGAGCAGGTTAACGAGATTGTTGAAATCATCAGCGACGTCGCCAATCAGACAACATTGCTTGCGCTCAATGCCAACATCGAGGCCGCCGATGCCGGTGATCGCGGTAAAGGGTTCACCGTTGTGGCCAATGAAATCCAGGCCCTCGCTCAGCGGAGCGCAAAATCCACAATTCAGGTCACCAACCGCATTAAAAAGATTCAAAAAGACGTCAAAAAATCGGTGTACGCCATGAGCGAAGTTTCCAAAATTATCGGCGAAGTTTCCAAGATTTCCGAAAGCATTACGGTTTCCATTGAAGAACAATCGGCCACCATTAACGAGGTTGCAAAGAGTGTATCGTCCTCATCCGAGGCCACCAGCGAATTGGCCAGAAACATTCAAGAGTCATCCAAGGGTGCCAACGAAGTTTCTGAAAACATTCAGGGCGTCAGCAGCGCCACCGATTCCTCCACAGCCAGCGCCCAGGCAACTTACTCGAGCGCAGAAAAACTGTCGCAAGTTTCAAATGTCTTGCGAAAAATCGTCCGCCAATTCCGTGTGTAATTCAGGACGCATCTGGAACTCCTATGCGCTGCCAAATACATTTAAGGCCATCTTTCCTGCGTTTTAGCTTGCCAATGGAGCGGCCTTTTGCGGATATCTCAGCATGAAAGAATCAGATATGTCTAAGAACTCGGAGTCGCCTGCGTCTGTACGTTTGCAGAAATTTGCTGCAGACTTGGGCCTGGGCTCGCGGAGAGAAATGGAGGTGTGGATTAGCGAGGGCCGTTTCACGATCAATGGTGAGGTCGCACAGTTGGGCGCAAAAGTGGGTGCGAAGGACGCCGTCAAGCTCGACGACAAGCTGATTTTCAGCAAAAAGACAAAAACGATCGTCTTGGCCATGAACAAGCCTAAACACGTCGTTTGTACCAACAGCGACCCATTTGGCGCCAAGACCGTCTTCGATATTTTGCCAAAGAAACTCAAAAAAGAGCGCCTCTTCTGCGTTGGCCGCCTCGATAAAGAGAGCGAGGGCCTAGTCCTACTCACCAACGACGGCGAACTCGCCAACCGCATCATGCACCCGTCCTTTCAGGTGACCAAGCGCTACACAGTCACCATCAACCGCGATTTCATAATCGAAGACAAAAAGGCTCTCCTTGAAGGCGTTACCCACGACGGCGAACGGCTCTTCGCCAGCAAGGTTGTCGTTTTCCCCAAAAGCCCCAAACGCCTCGAAATCCACCTCAATCAGGGCCGTAAACGCGAAATCCGCCGCCTGCTCGAGGCCCTCGGCTACTTCGTCAAAACCCTCAAACGCTTCCAAATCGGAAAGTTCCGCCTAAAACTACCAACTGGTGCCGTTCAAGAATTGACAGACAAGGATATTCGCGACATTCTAAGCTAGATGAATAGCATCAATGGTAAACAGATTGCGGACGAAATTTTGGATGGGATTAGGGTGCAATTGGCGGGGCAACGCGGGCGTCCGAAGTTGTATTTTGTGAGTGTGGGGAAAGATCCTGCGTCGGCGGTTTACGTGCGTAACAAGCAGCGTGTAGCAGAGCGGATTGGTGTGGCGAGTGAAGTGATTGCATTGCCGTCAAGCGTTTCCGAAAAGGAGCTGCTCGACATCATTGCGCGGCTCAATGCAGACCGCCATGTTACTGGAATTTTGGTGCAATTGCCGTTACCGGAGTCTTTGCACACACAGCGCGTCATCAACGCCATTGATCCCCAAAAGGACGTCGATGGCTTTCACGCGTGGAATATGGGATCGCTGGTTCAGGACTCTGCTTCACTCATGCCGTGCACGCCTTCTGGTATTATCGAGCTCTTGCGTCATGAAAATATTGCGACGGATGGCAAACACGTCGTGATCGTTGGGCGTAGCTTGATTGTGGGAAAGCCGCTCGCGAATATGCTTTTGGCGAAGTCAGACTCGGGCAACGCGACGGTGACGGTCTGCCATTCGCACACGAAAAACCTCTTTGAGATCACACGAACGGCCGATATTCTGGTTTCCGCGATCGGCAAGCCGTGTTTTATTACTGCAGATGCGGTCAAAGAGGGTGTGGTCGTCATCGATGTCGGTATCAATCGACTTGCCGACGCGACACAGGCCAGCGGTTACCGCCTCGTTGGCGATGTCGACTTTGACAACGTCGCGCCAAAGGCCTTTAAAATTACGCCCGTTCCAGGCGGCGTCGGTCCAATGACGATCGCCTGCCTCATGCGCAATTTGATGAAAATCTTTTTGGCTAAAAAGCCGCATGCCGTCTATCTTCAGTAGTTTTTGCAAGCCCTTTCTGCCTTCCTAGATAATCATAACTTAACGTGACCAGACAAGGTGTAGGGCAGCGGTATCTTGGAGCGAGAGTTTGCTATCGTCTGCAGGAGGAAGGCCTGGGATCCATAGAATTTGGCCATCGGAGGAGCAAAACACTGGCAGTGAGTGGCGGACCCACTTCGAAATTTTGCGATCGGTAAAGAGGTCTTGAACTTTTTTATGGCCATGCATTCCAATAGGTTTATAGGCGTCACCGTCGACCCATGTTCGCGCCAATATGTCTTGCGGCTTACAGTAAATTTCGATGGTATTATTGAGTGTTTTGGAGGAGAGCCGTGTACGCAAATCGGCAGTCAACGGAGTAGACTCTATGAAGATGTGACTGCCATCGGGCCAATAGAGGGCGGTGTTTTGAGGGACCGCGAGCACGGGGAAATTAAAAACTTTTTTTTCGCGCACTTGCAACACGTGGTCTTCGTAGACGAGAAATGTGTGTTGGCCGATATTCAATTGAAAGGTTTGTTGCTGATACATGTGTTCGAGAAGCAGGTCAACGGCGTTGCTGTCGAGCTCAAGTGCATGTGGTTCAGATCTCAGGTGTCGGTTGAGGGCTCTCCGGAAAAGGGCCTTGGGCAACCCAATGAGGGGCGTGCAGTCGAGTTGACTGTTGTTGACGTTCACAATGGAGTTTAGCCAGAAATCGACAGCCGTGTTGTCTTCTTCTAACAACATACGGGAACGCGCCATGCCTCGCAACGGGTCAGCCTGCTCTGCCAATATCGGTAAAATTTGCTTACGTATACGGTTGCGAAAATAGTCTTCATTGTCATTCGAGCTGTCTTCTCTCCAGGCAATACCATGCTCATGAAGGGCCGCGCGGATGTTGGAACGTGAGATGTTTAACAATGGTCTTAAAAATGTCTGTTGTCCTACTCGCGAGATGGGTCGTGGCGCCGACAAGCCCTCAGAGCCGCTTCCACGCGTCAAGCGCATAAGCAAGGTCTCAGCAATGTCTTCTAATTGGTGGCCAAAACAGATAACCTCAACTGGCTGCTGCGCGAAAAACGCCAATCGAGCTGCTCGCAGTCTCCCTTCACTCGCGTGTGGTATCGCATTTTCCCACTCGCCAATGACGCATTTCAACCCCATTTGCGCTGAAACAGCTGCAACAAAGTTAGCATCGTCATCAGAAGACTCTCCGCGTTGCTTGTGATTGAAGTGCAGGACAAGCAAATCGCGCGCCGGGAAAGAGTTTTTCAGTGCATGCAACAGGAACATAGAGTCCGCACCGCCCGAACACGCAATTCCCACAACGACGCGGCCCAAATACGGTCCCACTTCTTTAGAAAAGCACAACGCTGAAATATCCATTAGACTCATATTACAGCATCGGTCGAAAAAGTAAAGTTCGATACTGAGAACCGTGCCTCAATCCAATCTTTTCGTTCAAGTGTTGCACTTCGACGTTGAATGGGCGTAACATCTCCATCGTGTCTGGTACCGTTAGATTAGAATTATCGAGCTCAGCGGAAAGGACTGACGGCGGTCCTCTGAAGGGCTTTCTGAGCTTGCAAATGTTTGGATTTACCTGCATCGTTTTTATTGAGGGGTTTCTGTGGTGTTTGAAAAGGCAACACAGTTTATCCTTAGAAGTATACTTAACGGGAGTTGAACTCGAAGGGCGGATGTCAAGCCTCCTTGCGTGGAAGACAGAAGTTTTTCGAGAAACGCCCACCTGAACATAAAAAGGTATAAAATGCTGCTAAACGTTCGGCACAGGCGGATTCCCCTCACCTCAACATAGTCCCAGCTTCAACATAGTCCCAGCTTCAACCTCACATCAACCTCAACTAGAATTTTAAGCGTGCATTACAAGTTTTCCGCATTATGAATTTTTTAAAAAAAGACTCTCTGTATAGTATTGGATTACTGGGCATTCCACTCGTCTTGTTTTCGTTGGGGCTCGTCGTGTTGTCGAGTGCAAGCCAATCCTTCATTGGGGAAAATTATTTTCTAAAGCAGATCTTGGCGTTTTTCTTGGCCGTGTTTTTCGGTACCCTTGCATTTTTCCTAAACTGGGAATACTTGCGGCGTTGGAGTCTGTTGTTCTTAATCTGCAGTTTTGCGCTGCTGTTGATCGTTTTTATTCCAGGAGTTGGGCTGAAAATCAATGGAGCGCGGCGTTGGTTTTCGTTGGGACTCTTCAATGTGCAGATTTCGGAAATGGCAAAGTTGGCCCTGGTTTTCTTCTTGGCCGACTACTTTGACAAACGACAGCGGCAATTGAGCGATTTGCGCGTTTCGTTTTTCATACCGATGGGCATTGTGGCTGCCTTTTGCGGCGTCGTGTTTGTCGAGCCAGATTTTGGAACGGCCTTTTTGCTCGGTCTCACTGGATTCAGCATGATTTTTATTATGGGAATACCGTGGCGTTATTTGATTGGAACAATTGGTCTGGGCGGCGGTGTCTTTGTTTTGGGCGTCTACCTCGACCCCATTCGCTTCAACCGCATTTTGGCGTTTTTGGACGTCGAGGGCAATAAGTTCACGACCTCATATCAACTTTGGCAAAGTTTTCTCGGATTTGCCGCAGGTGGCCCTTGGGGCGTCGGCTTGGGCAATGGACGTCAGCAGCTCCATTTTCTTCCCGAAGCGCATACCGACTTTATTTTCCCTATTTTGAGCGAAGAACTTGGCGGATGGATCGCCTTAATTGTGGTTGTTTTGTTCGCGATATTCTTTCTGATCGGCATAATACGGCTATTTCGTCCAAAACTCTTTTATTTTCTCTTTGGATTTGGCTTGCTCTTGATGATGACTTTTCAGGCCCTCATCAACTTTGCTGTAGTGACTGGAATTGTGCCAACCAAGGGAATGGCGCTTCCATTCATCAGTTATGGGGGATCAAATCTCATGTCTGTCTGCATTGCCTTGGGAATACTTCTTTCAATCCTAAAACACGCCCGTTGATGTATTTTGTCACTCTTTAAAAAAATCTTTAAAAACATAACGAAACGCTTGACAACCGCATTTAAAGCATGCAATTTTCTCTCTGCTTTTTCATTTAAAAGCGAATGTCCGTAGACGGGCGAGCGTAGCTCAGTTGGTAGAGCACCACCTTGCCAAGGTGGATGTCGAGGGTTCGAGCCCCTTCGCTCGCTCCATTTTTTTCATTTGAAAAATCGAGCATTTCTCGAAATGGTCACGACCTCTTTAACGAACGCTGCACAACCGATTGCAATCCTTATTGCCTTCTCTTTTGCAGCGTTTCTTCATTAGGGGCCTTTTTAGTTGTAAAAAATGGAAAACAGTAAGCCCCTCATTTCCGTCAAAAACCTCTCCAAAAGCTACGAGGGGCACAAAGTTTTAGGCAAAATCAGCGTCGACATCGAGGAGGGTGACCTCGTTTCAATCATCGGCCCGTCTGGCTGTGGAAAGTCGACCTTTTTGCGCTGCCTCAACTGCCTCGAAATCATAGACTCCGGCAGCGTCGTCATAGACAAAATTGCCCTGGAACGCAAGTCCGCCAACGAGCCCATCAGCGATGATTTTCACGACAAGGCCCACCAACTCCGGCAACATGTCGGCATGGTCTTTCAGGCCTTCAACCTCTTTCCACATAAGACACTGCTACAGAACGTCATGCTGGGTCCTCTCGTCGTCAAAAAAGAAAAACCGGACATCGTCGAGGAAAAGGCGCGGCATCTCTTGCGCAAAGTCGGTCTGTCTCACTTTGCCGAACGTTACCCAGAGAGCGTTTCCGGCGGTCAACGACAGCGGGCGGCCATCGCGCGTGCCCTGGCGATGAACCCCAAAGTTATGCTCTACGACGAGCCTACATCATCGATCGACCCCGAGATGGTTGACGAAGTTTTACAGGTCATGCGCGACCTCGACAAAGAAGGCATGACACAGCTCATCGTCACGCACGAAATGAAGTTCGCCCGCGATGCCTCGGACTACATTATTTACATGGAACACGGCGAGTTTATCGAGATTTCTGACGAGGATGAGATCTTTATAGCCCCCAAGGATGAGCGCACTAGGCGGTTTCTACGCAACTTTATGTAAAAGACCTATGCAAAATGCCGTGAAAACTCGTTTCGCGCTGGGGGCAGCGGCCCCCGTACCCCCTAGGATGCTCACGCATCCACTTTTAAAAGTGGATACGCAGTATCCAAGGGTGCAGGGCCAGCCCTGCCGCTACGGCAGATCGTACTCGCGCAAAGCCAAGCTTTGACGACATTTTTCATAGGTCTTTTAACTACTTATTCATTATGCAATTTATATAAGAAACCTTTCGCCCAAGGTTATGTAATTATTGATTTTTCAAAATTAAATTTCGAGCAAAGATGATAAAAAAAATACTTTTATTAGGTGGCGTTTTTACCGCTTCGCTCTTCGGGGCGATGGATGCAAGCACGCTCTATTGGGCTTCTGATGCGGAGAGCGACGCGCCGTACATCTTTCACGACATCAATGATTACGAAAAGATCATCGGCTTTGAGGTGGAAATTGTCGATTCGATCGCCCAGAAAATCGGCAAAAAGACCGTCTTTGTTCAGAACGATTGGGACTCCATTATCGCGGGTCTGCAGCGCGGTCATCTGTATGACATCGCCATCAACGGCATCGACGTGACGCCCGATAAACAACGCTTTGTCAATTTTTCCATTCCGTATTACATCACCTATTACCAACTCGTGGTGCGGGCAGACAACAAGAGTATCCATTCCCTCGCCGACTGTGCAGGAAAGTCGGTGGGCACATTGAAGTGTTCCAATGCTTATCAATACTTGGAGGAGGTTGGCAATGTCGACATTCGTGACTACACCAGCGAAGTCAACGGCTTTTCAGACCTCAAAATTGGCCGCATTGACGCCGTCCTCTTCGAGGCGCCCATCGACCTCTTTTACGCTGAACCCGACACGTCCCTCAAAAAGACAGGTGGGCCCATTGGCAAGATCCAGTACGCCATTGCCGTTCGTAAGGATGACAAATTGCTGCTCTCTCAGATCAACCGCAGCCTCTACACGATGCAGCACAACGGCGAATTGCGAAAAATTCTGGAGCGTTGGAAGCTCTGGAACCCCTACACTGCCGCCTACCTCAATGATTACTCTACGGTCGTCATCGAGCCCGATGGCTACAACGACTTTCTCAATTGTTTTTACAAAAACATCTCGTGGGCGGAACGTTTTGAGCGCTACTTTGGCGCCTGGCCATTCCTCCTCGACGCTGCCTGGATGACAATGAAGTTGTCCTTTGTCTCCATGATTTTCGCCATATCGCTCGGTTTCTTTATAGCCATTATTCGCGTCTATGGACCTATGCCGATCCAGCTGTTGTCAATGCTCTACATTGAGATTGTACGAGGCACGCCGCTGCTCATTCAGATGCTCTTTATTTTTTATGGACTGCCACTGATTGGGGTTGAGTTTTCGCCATTCGTTGCTGGGATTCTCGCCCTGGGCATCAATTACTCTGCCTACGAAGCCGAAAATTACCGTGCCGGCCTGCTCTCCGTTCACCGAGGCCAGATGGAAGCCGCCCGAGCCCTCGGCATGACTCACAATCAGGCACTCCGCTATGTCATCATTCCACAGGCCATTCGCTTTGTCATTCCGCCCGTGACTAACGACTTTATCTCTCTATTGAAGGACTCATCTCTCGTCTCCGTCATCACGATTGTCGAACTGACGAAGGCCTACCAACAGCTCACAACCAACCATTACGACTATTTTGGCATGGGCATTCTCGTGGCCGCTGTCTACCTCCTGCTCGGCCTTCCCTTTGTCCGCTTCTCTCGCTGGGCCGAAAAGCGCCTCACATACCGCTACATGCGGCATAAGGCGTTGGAGAAAAAGAAGATCATCTTTTAACGGTAAGACCGGTGTAAAATGGATGCAAAAATGTGGCTTTGCGCGAGTACGATTTGCCGTAATAGCAGCGTTATCCATCCGGATTCGCCAATTTCTTTTGCGAAATATAAAAATGCATGCATTTTTGTGTTTCGCTTTAAAAGTTTTTTGGAGAGGGGGTCGGGGAGAGACTTTTTTTCAAAAAAGTCTTTCCCCGTGGCCAGTCGACGGAGCGCGAAACGCATTTTGGCGCCATTTTACACCGGTCTTTTGGTGCCTGGGAAGGGACTTGAACCCTTACACTTTACAGTACTAGATCCTAAGTCTAGCGCGTCTGCCAATTCCGCCACCCAGGCATTTTGCGAGTATCTGAAATATTTATGGCGAGCTTTTGGTCTCTGTCGAGCTTAAAAGCCTTTGAAATCTGATGATTAGGAGGGTATGTTTTGCAAATGCCTTCGCTGTTGACAATTGTCATTTAAAGGCCATCGTATCTTGAGCACAAGGAAAAGTATGCAATCCGTCGATATTCGCCAATCGTATTTAGACTTTTTTAAAGAGAAAGGGCACGTGATTGTGCCGTCGTCATCACTGTTGCCCGATGCCCCCAATTTGCTGTTTACGAATTCGGGCATGAATCAGTTTGTTCCGTACTTTTTGGGCGAAAGAAAGGCCCCGTATCCGTCTGCTGCAGACACCCAAAAGTGCATTCGGGCGGGCGGTAAGCACAACGACCTCGAAGATGTCGGCTTCGACACTTACCACCAGACTTTTTTCGAAATGCTGGGCAATTGGTCATTCGGCGATTATTTTAAAAAAGAGGCGATCGCGTGGGCCTGGGAATTACTCACAAAGCGTTGGGGATTTCCCAAAGAGCGTCTCTATGCGACTGTCTACAACCCCGGCAATGGCGAACCCTCTTGCTTTGACCAAGAGGCCTATGACCTCTGGACGGCGATCTTTGAAAAAGAGGGCATGGATCCCAACAAGCACATCCATCGTTTTGGTCGCAAAGACAATTTTTGGATGATGGGAGAAACGGGTCCTTGCGGCCCCTGCAGCGAGATTCACATCGACTTGACGCCCAATGGAGACACAGCGGGCGCCCTCGTCAACCAGAGTTCGCCGTACTGCATCGAAATTTGGAACCTCGTCTTCATCCAATTCAACGCCGAAAGCAATGGCACCTTTATCCCACTCAAGGAAAAACACGTTGACACCGGCATGGGCTTTGAGCGCGTGGCAGGCATTTTGGCGACCACAAAGCATTTTAAGGATTTTTCGCAAAAGCCATCGAACTACAACAGCGACCTCTTTACCTTCATTTTTGACGCCATTTCCCGCATGACAGGCACGCGCTACACGAGAACCCTGCCAGAGGACCGCGACAACCTATCGCATGCCGAGTACATGGACTGCGCCTATCGCGTCATCGCGGACCACATTCGGACGCTCAGTTTTTCGATCGCCGACGGCATTCTGCCTGGCAACGAGGGCCGAAATTACGTCCTGCGCCGCATCCTTCGTCGGGCCATTCTCTTCGGCAAGAAGTTGAACTTGCCACACGGATTCTTTGCAAAACTCGTACCGCCGCTCGTCGACAAGATGTGTCCGTTCTTTCCCGAGCTCCGTGAACAGGAAGCAACGATCCAAACCGTGATTGCCCGTGAAGAGCAAGCATTCGAGCGCACACTCGACCGCGGATTGGCCCTGTTGGACAAAATGACAGCCCACACGAGCGTCCTGTCGGGTGCCGACCTCTTCACGCTCTACGACACATACGGCTTTCCAGTGGACCTCACACAACTCATCGCGAAGGAGCGCAAATTGAGCCTCGACATTGAGGGCTTTGAGCGCGAGATGGACAAACAGCGAGAGCGCGCCCGACTCTCTCAGAAAAAGACGGCCGTCAAACTGGCCGAGGCAGCCACGTCGGAAAAGACTGTCTTTGTCGGCTACGATTCGAACAACTTGGGCGAAGTAAAGGCAACACTCTTGCACGTGATTTCCAAGCCAGAGGCCACTTACCTGATCTTTGACCGCACGCCCTTTTACGGCGAAATGGGCGGCCAGACTGGCGACACAGGCAGCGTTCGCATCGCGGGACAGGAGTTTATGGTCATCGATACCCAGCGCGACGAGCATGAACATTTTCTGCACAGTATCAGCGTCGGGAAAGAAGACATTGCGGCCCTCATCGGCCAAGAGGCAACGCTCTCCGTCGACATCGACCGCCGGAGACGCATTCAGCGCCATCATACCGCCACACACCTCCTCCATTGGGCACTCAGAAAGGTTTTGGGAAAACACGTACGTCAGGCAGGCTCGCTCGTTACCCCCGATTACCTGCGTTTCGACTTCTCTCACTTCGAAGGCCTTTCGCCCCTCCAAATTCGAGAGGCCGAAGCCCTCTGTAATGCTCAAATCCTGCTAAACACGCTCGTTACCGGCGAGGAAATGGCTTTTGAAAAGAAGCCCGAGCACTGCATTGCTCTCTTCGGCGAAAAATACGGCTCGAAGGTACGCGTCGTCGACATCGGTGGCTATTCAACTGAGCTCTGTGGCGGTACACACGTCACGCAGACTGGCGATATTGGCCTGATTAAGGTTGTCCAAGAGAGCGCCATCGCATCAGGCACACGCCGCATTGAGGCCGTTTGCGGAGAGAGCGCCCTGGATCTGCTCACGGAAAACTTTAACCAGTTACACGCCCTATCACAGGTCCTCTCTTGCCACAAGGATGAGCTCGAACAGCGCCTCCAGGGCCTGTTACAGCAAAACAAGGACCTCCAAAAACGCCTGCGGGGATTCGAACAACAAAATGCCCTCTCACAGCTCGATGATCTCGTTCAACACACAAAGAGTGTCGACGGGCTGTTCTGGATTGGAGGCGTTGTACAGGTCGACAAGCCCGAAGATCTACGCGGGCTGGCTCTCCAGATTTCCAAAAAAGTTCCAGACAGCGTTGTCGTCTTGGGTGCCACTTTTGAAGATAAGTGCAACCTCGTCGCCCTCTGCTCCGAAAAGGCCATTCTCAAAGGCTATAAGGCTGGCATTATTATTGAAAAATGCTGCAAAAAACTCGATGGGAAAGGCGGCGGCAAGCCGGATTTTGCCATGGGAGGCGCCAAGAAAACACAACAATTAAAACACATTATTGATGAGAGTTGTAACCTGGTCTCGGGATAAACTTTTGAGCGGAGCTTTCCTCGTTTGCGCTTTCGGAACGGGCGTCAGTTTTCCACTCTTTAAAGCCCCAACAAACATCTTTTTCTACACATTGATCGTCTTGGCCCTGTTCGACAAGGCCATTCGATCGCAGCTTTCGGCAACCCTGCAAAATAGAACGGTCCAAGTCGGCTTTCTGCTCGTTGGCCTGTTTCTCATCGGTCTCGCCTACAGCCCAGTCTCGTTCGAGTACAGCTTTCGCGTGTTTCTAAAATACCTGCGATTCGAGCTGCCCATTGTACTCATTCCGTTTTTCAGCCGAGAACGACACGTGCGTGCCTTCTTTTACGGCCTCGCTGCGAGCATCTTTTTGATGCTCTTTACGCTCTTTGGCAATTGGCACCCACAGGTCATTAATCCCATCTATGCCAGCTTCATTTGGGCCACCTTTTTTTCTATCTGCCTGGTCCTCTTCCTGAATGGCAACAACTGGGTGCTGATCCCAATGGCGGCGATTGGCTATACTTTATTATTCCAAATCCAACAGCGAACGGGACTGATCATTCTCGAGGCCAATGTGGTGTGCATCACGGCCATCTATGCCTTTTTTCGACGCGAATGGAGGCGGCCTGTTATCGTCTGCGTGCTGTTTTTGGGCGTGCCATTTGTCATGCAGAAAAAAGTTCCCGCGGCCGACATTATCAAAAGAGAAGTGGCCGACATTATTCAAAAAAAACCGCAATTAAACTCCTGGGGATATCGTCTGGAATTTATTAAAAACGGTGTCAAACTTTGGAAAGAGGCACCGGTATTTGGCCACGGCACTGGTAGCTATGCGACTTTATCTCGCAATCACAATTATCCATATATAAGGGACACCGATGAGCCCAACCCGCACAACGAGTACATCCACATTATCGTGGAGCTCGGCCTCGTCGGCCTGTTGACCTTCTTGTTGTGGCAAGCGACGCTTTTTGTAGGTTTTGGCCAGCGCACATTTGAAAGCAAGCTGATGCTGTGCGCCTTTATGATCTCCTTAATGATGGGGCTATTTTCGGACTCGATGTTTTTCCTCAACTCCACTCGCGACTTTATCTTCGCGATGGTCGCTGTTTTTCAAACACCGTTCTTGTCAGGAAAGACCGTTAAGTAGATGCGGCTTACATCGGTATATGGCGGGGAAGAAGGGAGTCGAACCCTTGACCTTCGGCTTAGAAGGCCGCTGCTCTATCCACTGAGCTACTCCCCCATACAATAAAACGAGTTCTTATCAAAGAGATTGCTGGAATTCTGTCAACCCCAAATCCCGCAAGAGGTTTTCGACGGCCTGTGTCTCCATGGCGTCGCGGCACTGCTTGGTATAGGTGCTGATGTGTGGTGTGAGGAGCGCATTGGAGCATTGAGTGAGTGGGCCATCGTAGGGCTCTTTTGCAAAAACGTCGAGCCAGCAAGCAGCCACCTTCCCTCTATTGAGTGCCTCAATGAGCGCCACTTCGTCGACCAACTCACCGCGGGCAGCATTGAGGAGAATGGCGCCTGTTTTGACCCTTTTAATCGTTTCGTTCGTGAGAATGGGCGTGTTTCCAGAAGCGTGAATCGTGATGACATCAGCCTGAATCAGGCCCTCTGCGAGCGTCGGCAAAGAGAGGTTTGGCAGTTGTGGATCGTAGATGAGAATGTTTGCCCCAAGGGTCTTTAAAAGCGTCCCGACTTGGCGACCGATACGGCCATAGCCGATCACGAGAACCGTTAGGCCGTCGATCGATAGGCCGATGGCCTTGTTCCATTTTTTCTCATGGAGGGCCTGGTTGGCTGGGACGAGGCCGCGTGCGAGGCAGAGGAGTGCCGCGAGTGTCATTTCCGCGACGGCCTTTGTAGGGCCTTCAGGGGTATTGGAGACGCGAATGCCGCATGATTTGGCACAGGCGATGTCGACATTGTCGAGGCCAATGCCTATGCGACTGATGGCCTTCAACGAGCTTGTTGACTTGAGTACAGTGGCGTTGTAGGGCTCAAGACCGGCCAAAACGCCATCGGCGCCCTTGAGAAACTCAATCGTCTCTGACTCCGTTAGCTTGCGGCCAAATGGGTTTTTGACGCACTCAATGCCATATTGGCGGAGTCGCTCGATGGGCTTGTCCGAAGTTGCCGCGAAGGAAGAAGCGCCGACGACGACCCGCATCAATGACGGCCCCCCTCGTACATATCGAGAAAGGCGTCCAGCCAGCAATGCAGGATAAAGGCGTGGCAAACTTCCGTTGTGCCGTAAGTTTCGCAGGGCACGTAAAAGTTGAAATCGCCTAGCTGGCGCGATGGGTTATCGGGACGTTTTCCAGACAGTGTCACGACGAAGATGCCCTTTTCTTTGGCCTTCTGTATGGCCTTGACGATGTTTGGAGAGCTGCCCGAGCTGCTCGTTGTAACAACGATGTCATTTTGCCTGGCGAGCTTGTCAACCTTGAAGGAAAAGACAGCCTCAAACGAGATGTCATTGCTGATGGCCGTTAAATAAGAGGTCTCCGAGCAGGTTGATGTCCTGACTTTTGCATTTTGCAAGAAATCGAAGCTCATATGTTCACCCATCGTAGCGCTGGCGCCGTTTCCAAAAAAGAACAGCGTGCCGTCATTGTCGCGCAAATACTTTGTTCGCTTGGCCAACTCGGCAAAGCCCTTATCTAGCTGCAAGCTTTTCCCGAAAAGCGTGATTTCCATGTGGTCGAGCGCCGAACTGATGTATGTTTTGTACTCTTGAAAGTACGCCGTTTGCTGAGTCGAGGAAGCTGTTGTTTTCATAGTTGTATGGATTCGAAATATTTTTGAGGAAACGGCCGTTGTCTAGACAGCAAAATCCCTTCTGCGATGCGCCAATCCTCTTCGGTGTCGAGATCACAGGCCTCGTCTTTTGGAATTTCAAACGTCGACAATCGCCCGCCAAACACGGGACATTCGCCGCTCTCTTGCAATTTCAGAAAAGTCGATCGTCGCCAAGCCGTCAAGGCCCAAACGACTTTTTGTGTCGGTTCCAAGGCCTGCGAGGGCCGCTTTTCACCCAATGAAAAATTGAGCGGCTGCTCCTTAAAAAACGTCTCCGCGCGCTCGCTGACTACAGACAAAACCGTATCGTATTCATCTCGTTTAACAAAATTGACAAAGTGCATGATGGTCTGGACGCGCAAGACTGGCGAGGTTGAGTTTACCATGACGAGAAAGTCGCAATCGTGTTGCTTGAGGAATTCATAAGTAAATTCCCGATTGGTCGCGATATCGTTGGCCAATTCTGCGGGTCTCGCGTGATACCGAATGCCAAACTGTTTGCCGATCTCGCCAAAAACAGGCTCTTCGCTGTTCACCCAGATTTGGTCAAAGGCCTTACTCTGTGCCGCCAATGACATGGCGTATGAGATGAGTGGTTGTCCAGCCATGTAGCGCACGTTTTTACGCACAATCCGCTTAGAGCCCATTCTGGCAGGTATCATTGCCAATATCCGCATGCAGATAATAGTGCAGCAAACCATAAAAACTTCAAGTGTAAACGCCAATTAAACAACTAAGCGCAACACTCGGACGAAAAGAGTGGTAGGACGCGGAGATGTAATGTGTCGCTTTTGCAGTTTTTTTAGTTGACACGGAGCCCATATTCAGCGTCATTTAAACATCATGCGTTTATTACCCCTGTTTTTTGTCGCCAGTCTTTGTTGCGGGCGGCCCATTACCGAATATCTCATCGAATCGTGCCAAAAAGGGGACACTAACGGCATCAAGAAAGCAGCTTACAACGTAGATGATTATAAAGATTTCGACACATGTGACGAGAGTGGGTTGCCGCCATTGTTTATCATTTTTTCGAGTGCGGAAAACAGCGGTAAACAGTTGGAGCACGTGAAGTTATTGTCTTATTATGGCGCTCGGTTCAGCGTCACCAATGCACAAGGCCTGCCGTTTTTGTCTTTTTTTGCGGGCCTGGCTTTATCGGGAGATGTGTCGTATGACATTGTTCAAGAAACGTTGGCTAGTGCCGATTACAAAGATTTTAAGGCGATCGATGCCACTGAAGGCAACTTTTTGCACTTTATTTTTCAACAGCCCTTGAGCAACAAGACGCAACTGGTTTTGAGTCGTTTTTTTTGGGTTCATAATTCCATCAAAATATGGAGGCAAGCCGACTCATTTGGAAACACGCCTTTTTACTATTTTGTGAAGCAACTGGAAAACGATCCCGATGCTTTGACGCGTGAACAGAAAGTGGAGCTCGTAAAGCTGATTGCCTTTAACACACCTTCTAATTTTGAGGTTTCTAAAAGTGGGCAATCCATTTTGACGCTCAAGTCACCAGAACACGTCAAAGATCAGACGCCAAAAAAGCTACGCAAAAAGACACCAGAAAGCAGAAGGCCACTGCCTGCAATTCAAGTCGAAATGCCGATCTCGAGCGAGCTCATGGAGGTTTTTAGAGAAGTGTACCTGTTTCGCTAACGCGTATCGATTTCGCTAACGCGGTGAATGGACAGGCGAGAGTTTTGCCAGCTTTTAGCGAACGCTGACCCACCCAACACCATCCGACTGTGGCCGAATCAGTTCGCCATTTGCCTTTTTGATAACGAGATTCGAGCCCTTGGAAAAGGAAATTTTTACAAAGCCATCGGGCGTGATTATTTTCTGCTCACCTTTGTGTAAGGTTCCGGTGAAGAGCGGCTTTTTGTCTTTTTCTTGACGGACGAAAACCTGTACGTCATCAGAACCGATCAAAGAGAGAGTCGTATCTGCGCCGGCTTCTTGTGCGACGAGGGTGGTATCAGAGATGGCGTTCTGCGTCTTGGACTTCGTGCCAAAAAACGAATTAATGAGAATCCCAATGAGAAGGATTGCTGCAAAAGTGCCACCGAAGATCAAACCCGTGCGAAGGTAGAGTGCCTTGTTGTGCGGCGCGGCTGGCTGGGCCGTTTCTTTGTTGTTTGCGGGGGCGAGTTCCTCTTGCGCTGGCGTGTCGAGGAAGGGTGTGGGGAGGCTTTTATCGCGCTCTGTCAATTCCATGCGGCCAAAAAATTGACCCTCTTTTTTGCCCAATTTACTCGAGCCCAATACGAAAGCATTGTAATCGGTCAAAATGCTCTCGACATCCATTTTGAGGTATTTTGCGTAGAGTCGCACAAACCCACGTCGGTAAACCTCTGGCAACGCGATATCAAAATCGTTTTTTTCAAAACTCTGTAAAAAGTCTTTGCGGATCTTGGTAGTGTCAGACGCTTCCCTCAACGATATCCCTTGCTGCTTGCGCGCCTCTTCAAAACGTTCTCCAATATTTGCATTCATAAAGTATCTATTTTACTGTCCACTTGTAATTGATTCCCAAAAAGACACAAGCTTTTTTAAAAAAATTCACGGGTTCAATTTACGCTTGACAAAAAAGACCATTCTAAAGACGCTCTAAGGAACTAACCAAGGTAAAAAGATGTCAGAAAACATTCTCAACTTAAACAGCGCTAATTTTGACAAGACTGTCAAGTCAGCGGACAAACTTATGCTGGTCGACTTCTGGGCTCCATGGTGTGGTCCATGCAGGGCGCTTGGGCCAGTCCTCGAAGAATTGGCTACCGAATTTGACAAAAAGGTCCAAGTCTGCAAGGTCAACGTCGACGAAAATGGCGAGCTCGCTGCCAAATTTAACGTCCGTGGCATTCCAGCAATGTTCGTTCTCAAGAATGGCAAGGTCGTCGATCAGATGGTCGGCCTGGCTGCAAAGAACGATATTAAGTCCAAGCTTGAAGCTCACCTCTAAAAGACCTATGCAAAATTTTGTGAAGGCTCGTTAGCTCGGTATTGAAAGTCCATTCAACGTCCCGAAAATGCCAGCGTTTTCGGGACTTTGTTTAGGCACAATCAGGATAACTTCTTATGTTAGCTTTTCTTCCATTTTTAAAGTATTTAAAGCCTTACCGCGGTGTAATTTTTGCGGCGTTTCTCTGTGGAGTGCTCTTCGGTGTCAGCAGTGGGGCGGCCATTCCGGTGATTTTTGAAAAAGTGTTTAAGGAGGTTTTCGAAGACACGGGGCGGGTTTACACGACCTGGAAGATTTGGGGAATTGCGTTGGCGGTGCCGGTTGTTTTTTTGATGCGTGGATTTTTTGGCTTTGCGAGCACCTACTTGATGAGTGTGGCGTCCTTGAGGATTTTAAAGGACATCCGCCGCGATGTCTTTGACAGCCTACAGCGGTATCCTTTGAGCTTTTTTGAGAAAAACAGCT
Organism: Verrucomicrobia bacterium GWF2_51_19; assembly: GCA_001831095.1. Lineage (GTDB taxonomy): Bacteria > Verrucomicrobiota > Verrucomicrobiia > Opitutales > UBA12508 > UBA12508. Next base: position 29,451 of record MIDP01000025.1, read on the forward strand.
CGGGTGACCTGATTACGCGCATTTCGAGCGATCCCGGCGTGATTCAGGATGCCCTTCTGGATATTTCGACGGAGCTGATACGGCAGTCGATGCAGTCGCTTGCGGCGATGGGCACCTTGATTTACTGCGCGATTACCTACAAAAGTTTTTTCTTTGTCTTTGTGCTTTTGTTCGCGCTGCCATTGGTCCTGGCACCCATTCATCTGTTGAGAAAACAGCTGCATCGACGCGGTAAGCAGGTCCAGGAAATGGGGTCAAAAATGTTGCAGCACTTGATTGAGAACCTCAGCTCGATTCAAGAAATCCGCTCATTTAATATGGAAAAACGGCAGAGCGACGTTTTTGTCGACCGAGTCCAATCGTACACCAACACGGAACTGAAATTGCGCAAATACGAACAAATTCGGCAGCCGTCCATGGAGATTTTATCGGCGATCGTGATCAGTGTTGTTTTCCTTTTCGCCTACAGTCACAAAATGCCGTTCTCCGTCTTCTTGCAGATGGGCCTGGCGCTCTATTTTGGCATAGATCCCCTCAAGCGCATTGGTCAAATTATCGGCAAAGTCAACCGCTCGCAGGGCTCCCTTGAACGCATCAACGAGGTCTTGCATTACCAGTCGGAGATCCAAGACGCCCCCAATGCCGTTGTCCTGAAAAACGCGCGCGGCTACGTGCAATTTAAAAACGTCTCTTTTCGCTACCAGGAAACTGCTCCCTGGGCGCTTCAGAACGTCACCGTCGACGTGCCTGCGGGCAGTTTTTGTGCCCTCGTAGGACCGAGCGGTGCCGGCAAAAGCACGTTTGCAAAACTCCTCCCGCGCTTCTATGAGGCCGTTGAGGGCGACATCACAATCGATGGCACCTCTATACGACAAATCCAGTTAGAGAGCTTGCGAAAAAACATTGGCGTCGTATCGCAAAACCCAGTCCTCTTCAACGACACGCTGTTTAACAACATCTGCATCGCGCGTCCCGAAGTTGCACCAGAGGCCGTTCTGGAAGCCTCTCGAAACGCCTTTGCTCACGAATTCATTGAAAAGATGGAGCATGGGTACAACACCCTTGTCGGCGAGCGCGGAGACAAGCTGTCTGGCGGTCAACGTCAGCGCATCGCGATTGCAAGGGCCTTTCTCAAAAACGCGCCCATTCTCATTCTCGACGAGGCGACTTCTGCCCTCGACTCCGAGAGCGAGCACTTTATTCAACAGGCAATTGCGAAGCTCGCTAAAGGCCGTACCGTGTTTACCATCGCTCACCGCCTTAGCACCATTCAGAACGCGGACATCATTCTCGTCTTCAACGACGGCCACATCGTCGACTCCGGAACACACGCAAAGCTGATTCACACCTCGAGCATATACGCCAATTTCGTTGAGAAACAGCAGTTAAAGATATCGTAAGCGACCGTTAAAGACGTGACTTTTAAGGTGATTCCGCGCCTGACAGCCCTTTACAAAACGAAAGGTTTTTTAACGAAAATCAGTGGTGCCAGAGAGCAGATTTGAACTGCCGACCAAAGGCTTATGAGTCCTCTGCTCTACCACTGAGCTACTCTGGCACTCGCAATTGAGCTTGTTATAGAAAATGAAATTCAAAACAAGTCAAGCCCAGATCAAAAATTTTGCGAAGTTTTGCATATCCAAACATTGATGCAATGTATAGCAGAGACCACATTACAAGACCGTTGAAAAATGCGCCTATAGCAAGACCAGAACGACGAGAACGACGTTTGATATTATTTTTCAACGGGCTTGTGAGGTCTTTTCTTGACAAAAAAGGTAAGTCAGGCACAATGGCCGCTTACATTTGAGAGAGAGGGACATGGCTGAAGATTTAAAAAACACACTCAACTTGCCGCAGACGCAATTTCCCATGCGCGCCAATTCCGTTGAACGCGAGCCCATGCGCATTCAGCATTGGGAGGCGACGGAACTTTACAAAAAAGTTCAGGAAAAGAACCATGGCAAGCCGACCTTCATTCTCCACGACGGCCCGCCCTTCACCAATGGCGACGTTCACATCGGCACGGCCCTCAACAAGATTTTAAAAGACATTCTCGTGCGGTACAAGTCGATGAATGGCTACCGGGCGCCCTATGTGCCTGGCTGGGACTGTCACGGGCTGCCGATCGAGCACAAAGTCATGAAGGAACTGCAGGCTCAAAAGACGGTCTTGAGTCCAGACAAACTGCGTCATGCCTGTGCAGACTTTTCCGAATCTTTTTTAAAGAAGCAGCGGACGCAATTCAAGCGATTGGGCGTGATTGCCGACTGGGCGAACGAGTACAAGACAAAGAATCCGGCCTACGAGGCGATCATTTTGAGGACCTTTGCGACTTTCGTGGAGAAGGGGCTAGTTTACCGCAGTAAAAAGCCGGTCTACTGGTCGATTCCCTGTGAAACGGCCCTGGCGGAGGCAGAAGTCGAGTACAAGGACCATGTCAGTGATTCCATTTGGGTGCGTTTTCCGATCATCGATTGCGACCGCCTGGAGACACGCAAGCCAGCCTCGGTAGTCATTTGGACGACGACTCCATGGACGATTCCCGCTAATTTGGCCATCGCAGTCCATCCCGAATTGATCTATGTGGAGGTCGATGTTGGCAACGAAGTGCTGCTAGTCGCGCAGCCGCTCGCGGAGACGTTTTTAAACGACTGTGGCCTGTCTGGAAAATTCGGAAAGACGCACAGCGGTTCCTCTTTGGAAGGCCTACAGACACGGCACCCGTTTATCGATCGCAAAAGCCCCGTTGTATTGGCCGATTACGTGACGACGGAGTCTGGAACAGGCTGTGTACACACGGCTCCCGGGCATGGTCTCGAGGACTACTTTACTGGCATCCGGTACGGATTGGAGCCCTACAGCCCACTCGATGATGCCGGGTGTTACCTCAACGACGGTCGCATTCCGCAAAAGCTGGTTGGCCTGAGCGTTGCCGACATCGGTAATCGTTGCCCAGCCAATGAGGCGGTTTTAGAGTTGTTGAAGGCAAACAACGCCCTCCTGTGCTCACGAAAATACACGCACTCCTATCCGCACTGCTGGCGATCGAAGGCCCCGGTCATCTTTCGCGCGATGGAACAGTGGTTCGTCTCACTCGACGACTCAGCTAAAAAGGTCGCCTTTGCAGAAATCGAAAAGACGCGTTGGGTGCCGAGTTGGGGAGAAAACCGCATCAAGGGCGCAGTCGAGGGCAGGCCCGATTGGTGTATCAGCCGTCAACGCGCTTGGGGCGTCCCCATTCCCGCCTTCTACGACGCCGATGGCAATCCTTTACTCGATGCAAAGGTCATTCGCGGTATCGCCGAAAAGGTCGCCCAGGGAGGCTCCAATGTCTGGTTTGAAAAGACCGTCGAGGAGCTCCTTGAGGGCATCGAGCTTCCTGAGCCTTTCCGCGGCAAAAAGCTCACAAAGGGCCGCGACACCCTCGACGTCTGGATCGACTCCGGATGCAGTCATCGCGCCGTTCTGCAGCAAAATAAGGACCTTCAATGGCCGGCCGACCTCTACCTCGAGGGCAGCGATCAACACCGCGGTTGGTTTCAATCTTCGTTGTGGACAGGCCTGTTGGCAGACGGAAGGGCTCCATACAAGGCCGTTCTCACGCACGGCTTCGTGGTCGACGAAAATAAAAAGAAAATTTCCAAGAGCGAAGGCAAACCGCAGACCGCCGACAGCTATATCCAAAAGTGGGGGGCCGACATTTTGCGTCTGTGGATCGCGTCCACCGACTACACCAATGACATCCCCATTTCGGAAGACATTTTACAACAGATCGTTTCCTGCTACCGAACGATTCGCAACACGCTGCGTTTCCAAATCGGCAACTTATTCGACTTTTCCTTTGAGAAAAACGCCGTTGATGAGCTGTCCTCGATCGACCGTTGGGCCCTCCACCAGACCAACGACCTCATTGAAAAAGTCACCGAGACCTACGATCAGTACGCCTTTCACAAGGTCTACCAGCTAGTCAACCGCTTTTGCGCCGTCACGCTGTCGGCCACCTACCACGACATCCTCAAGGATCGCCTCTACACTTACGCACCCGATTGGCATGAACGCCGGTCCGCTCAGACAGTCATTTACAAGACCTTCCACGCGCTGATCGGCCTGTTGGCACCCATCCTCGCGCTCACGACCGATGAGGCCCTCGATTTCTTCCTCCAAGACAAAGACTTTTCTAAAGAGTCTGTCCACCTCAGAGACTTCCCGAAAGTCAACCCGAGTTGGGCCTTTAACGAGGCCGATGAAATCGATGCCCTCCTGGCCTTCCGTTCACGCGTCCACGAACAACTAGAGAGTGCCCGTCAACAAAAGCTATTGGGCCAGTCTCTCGATGCCAAGGTCGTCATTCAGGGGCCTCAAAATGACCCCATTATGCAGCTGCTCCACAAATATCATGCGGAGCTCTGCGAACTCTTTATCGTCTCTCAAGTTTCCTTGCACGACGCGAGCGAACTCTCCGTCACTGTGACGCACGCAGACGGCGTACGTTGCCCCCGCAGCTGGCGTTGGGTCGACAAACTAGTCGATTGCAAAGAATACGGTCCCGTGTCTGAACGCTGCCAAAAGGCACTGCTGAAGACACGAACAATGTAAAAACAAACATCAACACATTATATGGCGAATCGAAAAAAACAAGATCCTGATAACAAAAGGCTAGCAAAAGCAAAAAGCCTCTTGCTAAAACTCAGAAAGAAAAATAATGCGTCCAACCCACTCCGTGATAGCAAAAACACCCCGATTGTTTTCACGCTAGATGACGTCCAGGCCGTGCTCGCCAATAAGCAAGCCAATAAGCAAGCCGATAAGCCCGTCATCGTCCAGGCCGCTCTCGCTAATAAAATAGTCCAGGCAAAACCAGAAAAACAACGCACGCTTCAGGCAGTCTCAGTCAGCGATATCCTTGGCTTTAACATTGCCAATCGCAAAAAAGTCAAATCTTTGCGGGAAATGGAAAAAGTGTCACCAAGGTTTAAGCCCTATTTCGATATCCTCGTTGCCCTCGAGAAAAAAGTTCAGGGAGAAATAGAAGAACACGCTCACGATACCCTTAAACACACAGATGCTTCCGGAGAGACCGCAGGTAACGATATGCTCAATAAGGACGCCGATAGCTACGACCTCGACTTCGCCCTTGGCATTGTCACCAGCGAAAAACTCCTCCTCGACGAAATTGAACAGGCGATCGACCGTATCTTCGACGGCTCTTACGGCATCTGCGAAGTCACAGGCAAACCAATACCTAAGGAGCGCTTGTTAGCCGTCCCATTCACACGCTGCTCCCTCGAAGGCCAAAAAGAACAAGAACGGAAAAATGCTGCCCTTAGGAAAAAACCTGTCGACGAGGGCGTCTTTACCCGCGACGACGATGACGACGATATACCACTCACTTACACAGAAGAAGAATCCGATTTATAAAAGACGGTGTAAAATCGCGTGAAAACTCGTTTCGCGCATTGTAGAACTTTGACAGCATTTTTTAGGTTTTTTTACGAATTAATAACTGATGAAAGGGAAGACCGTTGAAAAATGAGCCTATAGCCAGGCCCGAACGACGAGAACGCCGCTAGAGGACATTTTGCAATGGTCTTACACATGAGAGCAAAAGATTTTTTCAATATAGATGAGATTTTCAGATTTAAGGGTATATTTGATAGAGAACTGGGACCGTGGGAGTGGGTAAAGTTGGTAGGGATGGCGTTGGAAGGTGTGGATTTTTCGCAGTCGGAGCGGTACAAGATACCTCCAGGATTATTTGTTGGGGAAAAGGTTTTTTTTGAAAGAGGGGTGAAGTTGCCGCACTTTGGAACAATCGAGGGTCCGGCGTACATTGGGGAGGGGAGCGAGCTGCGACCTGGCGTCTACATTCGGCAAAACGTGATTGTCGGTAAACGTTGTGTTCTCGGCAACAGTTGCGAATTTAAGAATTGCCTGCTCTTGAACGACGTCCAGGCGCCACATTTTAACTACGTTGGAGATTCCATTCTCGGCAACCACAGCCACCTCGGCGCAGGTGTCATCTTGGCCAACCTCCGACTCGACTCCCAGCCCATCCGCGTCAAAACACTCAATGGTTTCATCGATACCGGTATGCGCAAACTTGGCGCTGTCCTCGGTGATTCCGCCCAGGTCGCTTGCAACTCCGTCCTCAACCCAGGTACCCTTGTTAAACCTCATCAACATGTTTTGCCACGGCGATAAAGACCTATGCAAAATGCCGTGAAAGCTCGTTTCGCGCTGCGTCGACTGCCTCACGTACGTCTGTGTACGCTACGGCAGGTCGTGCTCGCGCAAAGCCAAGCTTTGACAGCATTTTTCACAGGTCTTTGCTCATTAAAGAAAGAACGATATAGCTTCCACTCGCAAAAAAAAGGGTTTTCCGCAAAATGCGTTTCGGTGCTAATATTTCCTTTCTTTTTTGCTGCTTGTGGGGAGGTGCCGAAGGTGGAGCGCGGTGGGCACGCGTTACCGGAGGATGTATGTGTTGTGGGGAACGGGGTGGGGGAGTACGGTGGTGTTTTTGTATTGTCGGGGGCTGATGAGCCAAAAAGTTTCAATTTCCTGGTCTCATTGGACCACACATCGAGTCAAGCACAGGGGTATTTATTCAACGCGTTGATCGATTTCAACCCGATGACGCAGTCATTTGAGCCGGCCCTGGCGAAGAGTTGGGAAGTCGCGGAGGACCACCGACATTTCCGCTTTGAGCTGCGTAAGGGCGTGTGTTGGAGTGACGGTGTGCCGTTGACGGCAGACGATGTGATTTTTACCTGGGATTGTATTTTTGATAAAAGTTACCCGAACCGTTATGCAGGTCAATTCACGATAGGCGGCGAAGCGTTGAAGTACGAGAAGGTGGATGACTTTACGGTGGTCTTCGAGACGGCCAAGCCGTTTGCGCCGTTCTTAAACGACATCAGCTCGATACAGGTGTTGCCGAAACACTGCCTGTGGGAACGGTTCCAGGACGGGACACTCTTGGAGGCCTGGTCGATGCAAACGGCGATCGACGACCCCCGTAGCATTGTAGGAACAGGGCCGTTCACCATTGACCGCTATCACCCGTCAGAGTACATTCTACTGCGCGCGAACCCGCACTACTGGAAGGCGGACAAAAAGGGCCAACGTTTGCCGTACATCGACTTTCTCATCACGCAGTTTGTGAGCGACGTGAAGACGCAGGTGATCTTGTTTGCGACCGGCCAGACAGACGCGTCGAACATTCCATCGAGCGACGTTGTTTGGGTGCAGGCGGCGGCGAAGACGTACGACTTCACGCTCTACAACCGCGGCCCCGACGGCAGCATCTCGTTTATTTGGTTCAATCAACACCCGGGATCGCGAGACGGCAAGCTCTACATTGAGCCCTACAAGTTGAAATGGTTCCAAAACCAGGCCTTTCGGCAGGCGATTATGTACGGATTCAACAGACAGGGGCTATTGGAGTCCGTCTATTCGAACGACGGCCGGCCGATCCATTCAATCATTGCCGAGGCAAATATCAAGTGGTATAACCCTCATGTCCGTCAATACCCGTATGATCCCGGCCGTGCCCGGGCACTGCTCGCGCAAAACGGCTTTAGACTGAAGAACAGCGAGCTCTTCGACATGGATGGCCACAGTGTCGCCTTTTCTCTGATCGTCAACGATGGCAGCCCGCTCACATCCGGTTGCGCCACGACCTTTTGCCAAAACATGGAAGCTCTCGGCATTCACGTGCGCGTTCAGTATCTCGACTTCGGCGCGCTGCTCGACAAGGTTTCAAATAACTTTGACTACGAGGCCTCCATTATGGGCTTTACGGGCGGCGGTGATCCATCTGGCGGCAAGGCGATCTACCGCAGCGACGGCAACATGCACCTCTGGTACCCAAACCAGAAGCAGCCAGCAACACAATGGGAGGCCGAAGTGGACGCCATTTGGGAACAACAGGAGTCCGAATTTGACGAGGACAAACGCATTGCCCTCATTCACCGCATGCAGGCCATCTTCAGTGAACAACTGCCCCTGCTCTTCCTAAACACCCCCAACCGCTACACCGGTGTCAAAAATAAATGGCACAATGTCCAAATTCCACCTATGGACTCGATGCTATGGAACATCGACTGCCTGTGGGAAAGACCATTGCAAAATGGTCTCTAGCGGCGTTCTCGTCGTTCGTGCTAAGTCACGTACCAACGTACGCTCCTGTCGCACTCATTCCTCGGGCCTTGCTATAGAGCCATTTTTCAACGGTCTTTCAAAACAGATATAGCGCCCAAATGTGTTTCGCTTAAAAAGTGTTTTGGAAGTGGTCCGGAGAAACATTTTATTCTATATAAAATATAAAAGGTTTCCCCGGGGCGAATGACGGCATTGAGCCTTACTCCTTTGTTTCAGCGATTTTCTGGTAGAAGGCGTAATGTTTCTTGATAGTTTCTTCGGCGAAGGCCTCCAATGCTTTGGCGCGTTCCGGGTTTGACTGTTGCAACATGCGGTAGCGGCCCTCGTTGGAGATGTAGTCGTGGAGGGGGATCTTTGGTGCGCCCGAGTCCAGTTTCATTGGATTTTCGGCGTCGCGAGGGTCGTAGCGGTAGAGTGGCCAGTGTCCACATTCGACTGCCTTCTTTTGTTGATCCATGCCTATATTGAGGTCATAGCCGTGGGCTATACAGTGGCTGTAGGCGACGACGAGAGACGAATGCTCATACGAAGTGGCTTCGGTGAAGGCCTTGAGTGTCTGTTGGTAATTGGCGCCCATGGCGACTTGCGCGACGTAGATGTTGCCGTAGGAGACGGCGAGCAGGCCGAGGTCCTTTTTTGGAGTGGGTTTGCCGGCCGCGGCGAACTTGGCGATGGCACCAATGGGTGTTGCCTTGGACTGTTGACCGCCCGTATTGGAATAAACTTCGGTGTCGAGGACGAGAATGTTGACGTTCTTTTGGCTCGCGAGGACGTGATCGAGGCCTCCATAGCCGATGTCGTACGCCCACCCGTCGCCGCCGATGATCCAGACAACCTTATCGACGAGGTAATCAGCCAAATCGAGGAGCC
>MIDP01000026.1 GCA_001831095.1 Verrucomicrobia bacterium GWF2_51_19
ACCTTATATTCGCTTATCTTTCGTTTGTTCATCGGCACTAGCAGTATAGTTTATCTTATACTGCTAGTCAAGAGCCAAAATCAATAAGTCGATTTCACCATTTGGTGAAATTTAAATTAGAACACTCATGACCATGCAGGCGTCAATTAGACAGGCAACGCAACCGATATGACTTATTTTTCGCTAATGATTGAGGCCAGCGAGGCCAAACACTTTTGCTTGCGAAATGCAAAAATAGTGTGTATCTTGGTATTTCTCGGGGGTTTTATATGAATCTTGAGACTGCAGTAAGCATAGTCCAGGGCGTCATTGTGACGTCGATAATGTTGATTGTGCCATTTTTGGGGACGGCGATGGTGATTGGCATCGCTGTGAGTATTTTTCAGACAGTGACGAGCATACAAGACCAGACTTTGACCTTTGTGCCAAAGTTGGTCATTTTGGGGGCAATCATATTTCTGGCCTCGCACTGGGCCTTGCGGGAGTTGATGGAGTTCACCTACATGTGCTTCCAAAAAATTCCAGGAATGGTGCGATGACGTTTCCTATTGAAGATATCTACTTGACCATCATTGGATCATTGCGAACCGTCGGTGTTTTTATCATGATACCGGTGTTTGCTGGCAGAATGATACCGAGTCGCGTGCGGGTATTTTTGGCTCTATTGATGGGAGTGCTGATTCTGCCAACGTTGCAGGGAAAGGGTCTATTGCCGCCGACATTTGCCGACCTGACGATTGCTTTTATGAAAGAGATCATCGTTGGATTGATGATGGGTTTTGCGATTCACATGGTGTTTTTCGCGGTGGAATTCGGGGGTGAGATCATGGCATCGGAAATCAGCCTGACGCGTGGGTCGACGTTTGACCTTCAGACGCACGAGCACCGTTCGGGAATTGCCCTATTACTCTTCAACTTTGCCATGCTGCTCTTCTTCATAACAGGCATGCACAGAGAGATGCTGTATGCAATTGTAAAGAGCTATGAATGTGTACCTTACGGTCTTTTCGGCAACGGTTTTGGAAACATCGAACTGATTCTAAAAGCAACCTCAAACGTCTTTCTCCTGGGCGTCAGAATGGCGGCCCCGATGATTGCTCTAAACTTCGTTGTCACAGTGACTTTTGCAATCTTGGGAAAAGCAGCTCCCAACTTCAATGTGTTTGTAGTCAGTTTTGCCGCTCGCATTTTGGCAGGATTAATGCTATTATCTCTAGTTGTGGGACTCCTGACACAATACATCCTCACGGATATGCGCCAGGGCCCAACACTTATGCTGAAATTTTTACTGAGAGAATAGGAAAACCAGAGAGTAAAAGACCTTCGCGAAAGGGCCTATAGCCAGGCCCGAGGAGTGAGGGCGACGGGAGCGTACGTTGGTACGTGACCTAGCCCGAGCGACGAGAACGACGCTATAGGTCTTTTTCCATCGTTCTTAAGATTATGGCGGACGAAAGCAACAAGACAGAGCAACCAACAGGAAAGCGCATCGATGAAATGCGCGGTAAGGGGCAATTCCCAAAAGCCCAGGAGATCAACATTGTTTTCACCCTTGCGGCTGTTTTCACGATTTTCGTCTTTAGCGGCAAGGAGAAGGGCATGCAAATTTACATGTATGCCAGGAACATTTTTTCGAGTCTCGCCGACATACAGATCACGGAAGAGAGCGCCTTGGTGATCTTTTCTGACATGGTGCTTTTTACGGGGGAAATAATCCTTCCCTTGCTCTTTTGGTGTACGCTTGCGGCGATACTTGCCGGCGGGCTGCAATCGCATTTTCACATGTCGAATGACAGACTGGGCATCAAGTTTGAAAACATCAATATCGTCAAGGGCTTTCAAAAGTTGTTTTCGTTTTCAAAGTTTGTCCAGGTGGGTATCGACATGCTCAAAGTGTTGGCGATTGGCCTGATCATTTACGGCGCGTTGGTACAGATCCGTCACGATCCGATCTTTTACACGCCCGTCCCAGTGGGTCACGTTGGCGAATTTCTGCTAAAAATCTTACTGATGATGCTTGTACGCTTGATTGGTGCGATTGGCGTGATTGCGGCCATTCACTACATTTACCATTTCAACAAGCACAAAAAAGAGAGCATGATGACGCGCGAAGAGGTCCGCGAAGAGCACAAGGCGTCTCAAGGTGACCCGAAGATCAAGATGGCGCAGCGAAAATTGGCCCTGCGGCTGATTCAAAAGCAGATGCTTCACGAGATTCCTGTGTCGGACGTCGTCGTGACGAACCCAACGCACTACGCGGTTGCACTCAAGTACGAACGCGGAAAGGACAAGGCTCCCATCATCGTCGCAAAGGGCGAAAATCGCTTGGCCCTCCTGATCAAGCGCATCGCAAAGGAAAACAACGTCCCCATCGTTGAAAACAAGGTTGTCGCCCGCGTGCTCTACCGCATGGGCCAAGTCGGCCTCCCTGTCCCCTCCGAGCTCTACGAAGTGGTCGCAAACATCCTCTCCTTCGTCTACCGCACCTACAAATCTTACTTTTATTACCTGAAATTCCGCCGTGAAGAACAAGCAAATCAACGTTAAGCGGGAGGTCTTTTCGGGAAACCTTTTTTATAGAATAAAAAAGGCTTCCCGAACCCTTCCAAAAAACACTTTTTAAGCGAAACACAGAAAATACTCCGTATTTTTGTATTTCGCTAGAAGCAATATGGCTAATACTATTAACAAAATCGAAGAAAAGGCAATGAGTGCGCAACAGGCGCAGGGATTGGCGCGTATTCTGAAAAATACCGACCTGGCTGTCACCTTCGGCCTGTTTGGCATAGTCTTGTTGTTGGTTTTGCCTGTGACGCCCATGCTCCTAGACTTGTTGCTGGTAGTGAGCATCGGTATATCGCTATTGGTTTTGCTGATCGTCATTTACCTCAAAGAGCCCTCCGAGTTTTCCGTCTTTCCGACGCTCCTGCTCGCCATCACGCTGTATCGATTGGGGCTGAACGTGGCCAGTACGCGACTCATTTTGCTCGACGGTTTTGCGGGCAACGTCATCAACGCCTTTGGCAACTTCGTGGTTCGCGGCGATTACGTTGTGGGAGCGGTCGTGTTTTTGATTCTCGTGGTCATCAATTTTGTTGTCATCACGAAAGGTTCTGGACGCATTGCAGAAGTCGCTGCCCGATTCACTTTGGACGCGATGCCAGGCAAGCAGATGGCGATCGATGCCGAGTTGAATTCAGGAATCATCAACGAGATTGAGGCCAACGAGCGTCGCCTAAAGATCCAGAAAGAAGCGGACTTTTACGGCTCCATGGACGGTGCCAGCAAGTTCGTCCGCGGTGATGCCGTTGCTGGCATTTTAATCACGTTGATCAACGTCATTGGCGGTATCGCCATCGGTGTCTTTCAAAAAGGCCTGCCCTTGGAGGAATCCCTACACAAGTACACATTACTCTCGATCGGTGACGGCCTCGTTTCGCAAATCCCGGCCCTGATCGTTTCCGTTGGCGCCGGTATTCTGGTCACGCGCACGAGCGAAGGCACGAATTTGGGTCAACACCTCGGTAAACAGATCATTTTGTACCCGCGAGCGGTTGGAGTTGCAGCTGTCATGATGATGATTTTTGCCCTCTTCCCTGGCATGCCTGGATTTCCGTTTGGAGCGTTTGCCGTCTTTTTGGCGATCGTCGCTTATTATTTGAAGAAGAACGGTATGGGTCAAAATAGGAGCTATCAGGACCTCGAAGATGCACTGGCCGGCAAAGAGTCAAAGCAAGAAGAGTCCAGCAAGCTCGCCGACGCCGCGCCGACATCGGGATCGGTCTCTGACCTCGAAAAGATGATCAAGGTAGAGCCGTTCACCATCGAGCTGGGTTATGGATTATTGAGCTTGGCCGACCGTCAAGAGCAGGGGGAGCTCTTGGAACGCATTACGGGTGTCCGGCAAAAGTTTGCCCGCGACATGGGTGTGATCTTGCCCCCAATTGCCGTTAAAGACAACCTCGAGCTCGGTAACCATCAATACGCTTTTCTACTACGCAACCGCGAATTGAAGAGGGGAGAGCTCATGCCGCATCGGTTCTTGGCGATGAATGTCAATGACAGCACGTACGAGATTCACGGTTCTGAGACCGTTGAGCCTGTCTTCGGTCTCAAGGCGTACTGGATCACGGAAGACGAGAAGACGCGCGCCGAAATGAACGGTTACACGGTTGTCGACGCCTCCTCTGTCCTGATCACCCACCTCTCGGAAACGCTGAAAGAGTCGGCTGACCTCCTCATCGAACGCGAAGATGTCCAAAAGCTAATCGAGCTGACCAAGGAAAAGAACCCCACACTCGTCAGCGAGCTCATCCCGGAGCACGTCAACGTTGGCCTCATTCAACGCGTCCTGCAGAACCTCTTGCACGAGAAGATCAGCATCAAGAATTTTTCGATTATTTTGGAGACAATAGGGGACTTTGTCGCTTATACTAAGAACCCAGATGAGCTCTCTGAACAAGTCCGTCGGCGTCTCGGGGTGTACTTCATTCAAAATTTTGAAACCGAAGGCCACATCCTCAAGGCACTGACCCTCGACCCTCGACTGGAACAAACGCTTATGGCACAAGTCAAGAAAACACAATTCGACGTCGTGCTGATGATGGACCCCGTGTTGACCCAAAAGCTGCTCCAAGATATGACACCGCGTATCCAAGACATGGCTGAACAAGGCATGGAGCCAGTACTGATCACGACAGCGGAATTGCGGCTAGCGTTCAAGCGTTTCTTTGAGCCGAGCTTCCAGAAGTTGAACGTCCTTTCCTACCAAGAGCTTCCCAATAACATTCAAATCCAAAACGTGGGCATTCTAGCCAACCCGCTCGACAACATCGCCGATGTTGCTAAGCGGAAGGTCGCCGTGCCCGCAATAAATTAACAATATGACTACACCTAATCCTGCTGCTTTAGAGGGACGCAAATTCCGGTTTGTCGTCAAGTCGGCTGACGAAGCCGTCCGCCTTATACGTGAACATTTGGGAGAAACGGCCAAAGTTTTGTCGGTCAACCAAATTCAGGGAAAGGGCCTGGCGCGCTTTGTCGCATCTCCGCGGCTGGAAGTCATTGCAACGGTCCCAAAGGCAGAGCCCAAGGTGGCGGCACCAGCACCGACTCCAGCGCCCGTCACAGAAAAGAAAACAGAAGTGGCCGCCGTCAAAGAGACCTACGAAAACGCATCGAAGGCATTTGAGAAGATTTCCAAAGAGGCAAATTTCAGCAAAGACAACAACCTCAAAAACTTCGACAAAGATGATCGCCTCATCCGCGACGCTATCACGCAGCAAAAGAGTCTGGAAAAGGTCCTCGAAAAGGTCGGCTTTGACACCTCTCTATTGGCCAGCTTTAAGAGTCTCAAGCATTGGGATACCCTCAAACAGCAGTCGATCAGCCACGGTCTTATGGAAGTCGCCGACTACCTCCACAACGAGTACAAGGGCCTCCAGCACCGCCCGCTCGGCAAGCGCATTGCCTTTATAGGTACTCCGGGAGCGGGCAAAACGACAGCCCTCTGTAAACAGTTGTCGCAAGAAGTCTTTCTCAATCAAAAGAAGGTCCAGGTCTTGAGGCTCGAGAGCGACGTGGCTGACATCAACGATTCCCTCTTCATTTTCTGCGACGTTCTCGGCGTCAAAGTTTTCCGCGAGGGCATTGACGCGCAGCACCTCGACAAGAGCCAGTTGCTCTACATCGACACACCTGGAATCGCCCTGAATGAGGAAGACCGCATTGTGACGCTCCGAAAACAGCTGGACTCATGGGACGTAGACAGCCGTGTTTTGGTCATCAACGGCCTCTATGACAGCGCCCAACTCAAACGTCTCTACGACCTCGGTGCAATGTTGCAGGCCACACACGTCGTCCTCACGCACCTCGACGAAGTGAGCAATGCCACCCGACTCTGGCAATTTGTCCTGCGCGGCGGCCTAACGCCTCTCTTTATCAGCCACGGTCAAAACCTGACGGGAGACTACACCGCCAACGTTGAGGCCTTTCTCAACCAGAAGACTTTTTCTTCCCTATTGGTAAAATAAATGGAGAAAATTAATAAATATTTTCTCGTTTTGGGCGGTTTTTTGGGCTTTATCCTGACGTTTATTGTCAGCTTTTCGGTCGACAATGACATCGTTACCGTCGTGCGAAATTCCACCATTGGTTGCATCGTCGGTGCGGTATTGACGCGTTTTCTGGAGATGATTTTCTGGTCGGCCGTCCGCTCGTCGTCCGCTCGCAAACAACAGGATCAAAAAACCTTTGAAGAAGTCGAAGCAAAGCCCGCTGCAAAGCCAGAAAAGCCGTCTGCTAAAAAATGACATTGCCAAAGCATTGAGAAGAAATATAATTCAAACAAATGGATTCACTCAAACAAAAGCTGTCGATTGCCAGCAGCAGCATTCTCAAAAGCATACGAGCGGTTGAGGCGTACAGTCTATCCAAGGTTGTTAAAAAGCCCAATTGGGAACTCGTTGACAGCTATTTGCCATTGCTGAAATCGATTGTCGGCCGCATGCGCATCTACTTTCCAACGACAGTCGACATCGATGACATCTACAGCGTTGCGTTGTCGGGCCTCATTACATCGACTCAGAACTACGACGAAGCCAAAGGGACCTCTTTTGGAAGTTACGCCGCCCTCAGAATTCGAGGCGCGCTCTTGGATGAATTGCGTCGCATGGATTGGATGCCGCGGGCGGACCGCAGTTCAACAAAAAAATACCGCAAGGCCGTCGAGTCGCTCGAACAGGAGCTGAAACGACCCGTCACGGATCAAGATATTTGTGAACATTTGAGCCTTTCGGTGGCAGAGAACGCCCACATGAAGGCCCTCAAGAGGCCCATGGTGTGCATTCCCCTCGACGCTGCACCCAACAACGGTGAAGATGGCGACGTCGCCTCTCTCCACGAAATCATCTCCGATGCCACTGAACAAGATGGTCGTGACGTCACCGAAAGTCACGAGCTGATCGACCTCCTCCACGAGCAATTGAACAAGTTGCCAGCCGTCGCTAAAAAAGTCTTGGCGCTCTACTATTTGGAAGGCTTGCGGCTGTCTGAAATTGCGGAAGTTTTTGATCTGACAGAATCCCGCATCTGCCAAATTCACTCCGAGGCCATTCAAAAGCTCCGGCAAAATCTCAAAAAGGTAATGGTGACCTGAAATGCTCTTATTTATCGGTTATGTTATTGTTTTGGGCTCCATTTTGGGCGGTTTCATGATCGCCGGTGGCAATCCCATCCTGCTAATGCACGTGTCGGAATTCGTCGTCATCGGCGGCGTCTCGATCGGCGTGCTGATCATTGCAAGCCCCAAAGACGTCCTCAATAACGTCATCCGCGACATCAAGGAGGGCTTTTCTGGCGTCAGCGAGACCAAGGATGCCTTTATCGATCTCCTCAAACTGCTCTATGAAATGTTTATGCTCAGCCGCAGAAATGGCCTCATCGCCCTCGACGAGCACGTGGGATCACCCAAAGACAGCGCCATCTTTACCCGTTACCCGACCTTTCTCAAAGAAAAAGAACACGTCGATTTTCTCGTCAACGCACTGAGGCCCCTCATCGATGGCAAAATCAAGCCGGAACAGCTCCACGGCGTCCTCGAAGAGCAACTCGATGCCATGGAAGAAGAGGCTGGGGCCGGCATCGGCGTCATGAACCTCGTCGGTGACTCCCTGCCAGGCATCGGTATTGTCGCAGCCGTCTTGGGCATCATCAACACGATGTCTGCCATCGCCGAGGGCCCTGAAAAAGTCGGTGAAAAGGTCGCCGCCGCACTCACGGGCACGTTTTTGGGCGTCTTGGGCGCTTACGGCTTTGTCAACCCACTTGCCTCACGAGTGAAATTCAACCACCGCATGAAGTTCATGTACTACAAGGTCATGCTCGTCTCCATTTCTGGATTCGCCAAAGGCCTCGCCCCCCTCATGGCCGTCGAAGTTGCCCGCCGCAGTCTCGACAAGGCTATTCAACCTGAGGCCAGCGAGCTCGAGGAGATGATGAAGAGCCTCGGTAAAAAACAATAAAAAAGACCGGTATAAAATGGATGCCAAAATGCGTTTCGCGCTCCGCCGACTGCCTCACGTACGTTTATGTACGCTACGGCAGATCGTGCTCGCGCAAAGCCACATTCTTGCATCCATTTTATACCGGTCTTTAATCTAACTAAATGAATACCAATAACGTAAGACCGTTGAAAAATGCGCCTATAGCAAGGCCCGAGGAACGAGGGCGACAGGAGCGTACGTTGGTACGTGACTTAGCCAGAGCGACGAGAACGCCGCTAGAGACCATTTTGCAATGGTCTTACTGTTATGAGTAAGAAAAAGCACAGCGAACACCACGGAGGAGCCTGGAAGGTAGCGTATGCGGACTTCGTTACTGCGATGATGGCGCTATTCATGGTCTTGTGGATTTCTGCGCAGGCCCCGGAAATTGTTTTGGCGACGGCTGAATATTTTAGAAACCCTTTCAGCGCGATCTCTGGAAAATTCTCTGGGATAGTCGGCAATGATCTCGCCCAATCAAAGTCTACAACGGGCGGTGGTGGCAATGCGACTGCCAGCGCTGCTGTCGATATGGCCTTTTTCAAAAGCTTGGCTAAGGGGCTTTCAGAGGCTTTCAATATGAAGGAAGACGAAGTCGATAAGCCCGTTGACATCATTGTTACGAGCGACGGCATTCGCGTCCTCCTTTACAACAAGCCCAAACACCCTTTGTTTGAAAAGGATGCTCTCCAGCTGACGGACTGGGGTGACTTTGTCATGCAAAATATCGCCTGGCTGATCGAACGTCACGAAATGAGTGTTCGCATCGACGGCTACGGATTTCGAAAGCCTGATGCCAAAGATTTTGTACGCAATTTGCAAGCAGCACCAGCAGACCAGAATGGCCCATGGGATTTGGCTCTAGGCCGGGCAAACATCATTCGCAGTTCGCTCGTCTACTATGGCTTGACAGCAGGCAAAATAAAAAAGATCGTAGGTTATGTCGAAACCCTCAAGGAAGGGGAATCCGACGATCAACAACGCGTTATAGAGATCAGTTTACTCAAAAAGTAGCACCATGGATAGTTTTTTAAAAAACAGAGGTAAGGGAAACGTTTTTGTAGCGAAAAAGCTCTCTTTGTCCGCTTCAAAACAGACGCCAGCAGGGTTGAGACCCTTGAGCGAGAAGACCTTAAAAATATCGACTCCTGCCGCATTGGGCCAGGACACTCCAGCCATTCAGGTCGTTACAGAAAACGACATCGTTAAAAAAATACTCATCGACTGCACTTGCGGCAAACATATCGAGCTGCAGTGCGAATACAAAGATAAGGACATGTACCGTTGAAGGCTCTCCTTATGGCACTTTTAGGACAAGTTACATTGGTCTTTTTTATTGAATTCGCTGAAAAATCCCACTAGCATAACTCGCGAAAAGGTATAGTATGATCTCGATTGAATCTGTTTGTAAGAAAATATTTGAAGATAAACACTGGGTTCCTAATCTGTTGATTGGTAGCTTGTTATGCTTTGTTCCGATCGTCAATTTGCTGGCGTTTGGCTACCTCTACCGCTACCTCAAGCAAATCAGGCAAACGCACGATTTCTCTTGGCCGCGGTGGGCTGAATGGGAGCGCTTATTCATAGAAGGCGTTTACTTCTTCCTCATAGCGCTTGCGTTTTTCGCCATTCCCATGCTCTTGGGCCTCTTGACAGGTGCTATTATGAGACACACTCTGCTCGGCTTTGCATTGGGCTTATTCGTTGGAGCGCCCCTGTTTACCTCGGCACTGTACACGTTTCAGGGAAACTCAGACTGGCAAAGTTTGCGCGCCGTCAATGTCATTTTCAAGCGCGTTGTGGCTCATTGGGCGCATTTTATCTTCCCGTCGCTCGCCTTTGTTGGCTTTATGGTGCTCGGATTCCCGCTGTACGGCTTTACGTTTTTCGTCGGCCTGGCGATTTTGATGCCCTATTACACTCTCCATTTCGAAAAAAGTGGCCACGGGCATTAATGAATGGGGAATAAACGTACGCTTGAGGCAGTCGGCACAGCGCGAAACGAGCTTTCACGGCATTTTGCAAGGTCTTTTAATGTATTCCGCGGGAACTATCCTGCACAAAGAGTAGAATGTCGGCAATGCGTCCATTGACATCCGTTAATGGGCGGATGGCGTCCATGGCTTGGGAACGGTTGAGCCCCGAACGGTAGATCAGTTTAAAGGCCTTTTTGAGGAGGCTCTGTTCTTCTTCTGAAAAGCCGGCGCGCTGCAGGCCAACGGTGTTGATGCTCTTGGCCTCGGCGGGTGTGCCATCGACGAGCATGTAGGGCAGGACGTCCTGTACCACTTTCACGAGACCGCCGATAAAGCTGTATTGGCCGATGTGGCAAAACTGATGAATGCCCGTTGCTCCGCCGATGATGGCGTGGTCTTCGATGACGACATGGCCGCCCAAAACGGCTCCCAAACTGATAATAATGTGGTTGCCCAGTTGGCAATCGTGGGCAACATGCGTGCTGCCAAGGAGGTAATTGTTGTTGCCGAGCACAGTAAACTCACCATCTTTAGTCGCGCAATGAACGGTGGTATGCTCGCGGAAAACATTGTTGTCGCCGATCTTCAGGCCGGTCTTTCCGCCAACATATTTTAAATCCTGCGTCTTTCCGCCAATCATTGCAAAGGGGAAAACTTCGTTATTTTTGCCCATTGTGCAAAACCCCTCGACGCTCGCATGGTGATGTAAAACACAACCGTCGCCCAAGACGACCTCGGGCCCAACGTACGCGTATGCGCCAACATGAACGTCTCTTCCCAACTGAGCCCCGGGCTCGATAATGGCGGTTTTGTGAATCATTCACTCAAAAGAACACAGCATTCCAAAATCTTTGACAACAAAAAAATGGATCAAAAGACCGCTGCAAAATGATTCTATGTAGAGATAAAGAGTTTTCCGGTCACTGAAAATTGGGGGCATTCTGTTCTTTTTTTAGAAATAAGCTTGCATTTAAAATCAGATTTTATTTTCTCTCAGTGAATAATGAAAGCAACTATTCAGACACAAGGACGGCAATTTATCGTTTCGGAGGGTGACATTCTCATCGTCAACCGTTACCCCGGAACTGAAAAAGGGCAAACAGTCAAAATCGACAGCGTCGTCGCAATCATCGACGGCGAAAAGACGCAATTTGGCAATCCGCTCGTTGCGGGAGCTTCGGTTACGGCCACGATTTTGGAAAATAAACGCGGTAAAAAGGTCGTTATTTTCAAAAAGAAACGCCGTAAGGGCTATGAGTCCAAACGCGGTCATCGCCAAGAACTTTCGGTTATCAAGATTGAATCTATCGCTTAAGGAGCGCTCACCATGGCACACAAAAAAGGACAAGGTACTTCAAAAAACGGACGCGACAGTCACAGCCAACGCCTCGGCGTCAAGCGCTATGGCGGTGAGTCCGTCCTCGCCGGCAATATTCTCATGCGCCAACGCGGCACTCGATACCATCCCGGCAAAAACGTCGGCCTCGGTCGCGACTTCACTCTCTTTGCACTCACCGATGGCAAAGTTACCTGGGATTCGGACCATCACCGCGTCTCCGTCGAATAGACCTATAGCTCTGCTGACTCAGTCTGATGGAGGTTTAACGCCGTCGACATTTTACAACGATCTTCACAGAAATATGGATCCTATCAGTGTCATCTACATTGCTGGTCGTTATCTCGCTTACCTGCTGATTCTGCTGACTCCACTGGCCGCCCTCGCTGCGTTGATTGGGTTAACCAAAGACATGCCACTGAAGGAACGCCTCCACGTCGCCCGGGTTACGTGTTTGGTCTCCGTCGGGATTTTGTTATTTTTTGCCCTCACCGGGCAGGCTTTTTTCGTCTTATTGGGCATCTCGACACCAGCCTTTAAGATCGCCGGTGGAATCATTCTCTTCTGCTCCGGCATGAACATGGTCCTGCATCGCGACAAGGACCTCGACGACAAGCCACAAAACGTCGACAAAGACATCGCCATCACGCCACTCGCGTTTCCCCTGATCGCCGGGCCAGCTACGATTACAGGTATCTTTCTGCTTCAGAGTGGCAGCGGGTTTGACGGCCAAGCGGGCTTCAGCGGCTGGTTTGACTACACTTTGCTCTGCGCAACCATCACGATCGCCATTTTTCTCATCTACCTGCTCTTTCACTTTTCTATCAAGGGCGCTGAATGGCTCAACGAAACGGCTGTCAAGCTCAGCGAACGGCTCACTGGCCTTCTTTTGCTCATGATTTCCGTCCAAGTCGTCGCCTCGGGCATCTTCGCTTCAGGCCTCATGCCCGCAATTCCAACTCCTTAAAACTATGATCTCAGCATTCTCCTATTTCATCGAAACCTTCGCCACACTATTTGTCGCCACGGGCACCCTGAGCGTTATTCCGCTCTTCATCAGCATGACACCTGAATACTCCGCCGAAGAGCGCATGAAGACCGTCCGCACAGCCATCTTTGTCGCCGTTGGAGTCCTTCTATTCTTCGTCCTCACGGGTCAGTACTTTTTTGATTTTTTGGGCATCAGTATGGACTCTTTCCGCATCGCCGGCGGCATTCTCATCTTCGTCATCGGCTTTGATATGCTCCGCTCGCAAGACCCAAATGATAACATTAAAAAGGAAGGCATTTCTTCCAAAAAAGCGGGCAGCAGCAAAGACCTCGCCATCACTCCCCTCGCCGTCCCCATGATGGTCGGCCCCGGCTGCATCTCGGCAAGCATCCTCCGCAAGGCAGAAGCCGCTAATCAATTTGAGACCATTCTCTTCTTTGTCTGCGTTTTCGTTTTCTTTGCCGCCTTCTACATCCTCTTTCACTTCGCATCAAACGGCGCTAAGTGGCTCCGCCCCATGGTTCTACGGCTCAGTTACCGCCTCTCCGGCCTCGTCCTCACCGCCATGGCTATACAATTTATCATCGACGGCTTTCTCGGCATTAGAGTCTCTTTGGCCGCCGCCGCGAAGCTCGCGGTCCAATGAATGCAATAGGTTCGTTGCACGGCGGATTGCCCAGAAAACCCTTTTTATAGAATAAAAAGGGGTTTCCGGACCTTTCCTAAAAACACCTTTAACATTCGTTGCGCAGCGTGGAGTGAAGCTCTTTATGATTACAATCTTTGCATTTCTTTTAGGTCTCAGTCTTGGATGTGCCTATGGCTTGTGGCGCGTGCGGCATTTCCGCGAGCGGGTGATCCGATTGGAGGTTCAGCAGGAATCAGAAAGGATAGCTTTTAGGGAGAAATTAGAACTACTGGAAGCGAGCAAAGAAAAGCTGGCAGATGCGTTCAAAGCCCTGGCATCAGAGGCCTTAAACCAGAACAGCGGGACATTTTTATCGCTGGCAGAAAAGAGTTTTGCAACCTTGCAAATGCAGGCGACATCGGAATTGGACAAAAAAGAGCACTCCTTCAGTCAGTTATTGAGCCCAATAAAGGAGTCGTTGTCGAAGTTCGACGAGCACGTTAAAGGAATCGAAAAGGAGCGCGTCAATGCCTACGCCCGTTTGGTTGAAAACATCAGGGAACTTTCCGAAACGCACGGGCTGCTACGAAAAGAGACAGCCAACCTCACCAAGGCCCTCAAGGAGCCAAACACGCGCGGTCAATGGGGCGAAATGCACCTAAAACGAGCCGTGGAAGCCGCTGGCATGATCGAACACGTCGATTTCGATGAACAGGTACACTTTTCTGACGGCAACACCATTCAGCGCCCCGACATGGTCATTCGACTGCCCAATGGCCGCACGGTAATCATCGATGCAAAAGTCCCCGATCTCAACCCCTACCTTCAGGCCATCGAGAGCTCCAATAACGACCGTCAGCGCCACCTCAAAGACTACGCAAGCTACCTCAAGGAACGCCTCGTAAAACTTTCTTCCAAGGCCTATCAAAAACAATTCGAAGACACTCCTGAGTTTGTCGTCCTCTTTTTGCCCATGGAAAGCTTCTTCAGCGCTGCCCTCGAGGGCGACCCAAGCCTCATCGATTTCGGTGTACAGTCCAACGTGCTTCTCGCAACGCCCACAACCCTGATCGCACTGCTCAAGGCCGTCGCCTATGGCTGGAAACAAGAGTCCATAACGCGGGAAGCGAAATACATCCTGAACCTCGGCAACGAGCTCTACAACCGCATCGAGGTCTTCACTCGCCATTTTTCCGACATCCGCAAAGGCCTCGAAAAGGCCGTCGACGCCTATAACAGTTCCCTGGCTTCACTCGAACGCAATGTCCTCTCGAGTGCAAAAAAGTTCCACGCGCTCCACTCGTCCTCCTCGACCGAAATCCCCTCGATAGCACCGATAGAGGCTGCCCTCAGAGCCTTCGAGTAAAAGACCGATGTAAAATGGCGCCAAAATGCGTTTCGCGCTGCGCCGACTGCCTCACGTACCTCTATGTACGCTATGGCAGGTCGTGCTCGCACAAAGCCACATTTTTGCATCCATTTTGCATCGGTCTTTTATTGACTATGCAAGTACTTAGCTTTACGGCATTTTTCCCTTCCCATAAAAAGCGAAGCGAAACACAAAAAGACTCCGTCTCTTTGTGTTTCGCTTAAAAAGTGTTTTGGAAGGGGTTTGGGGAAACCTTTTATTCTATAAAAGGTTTCCCCAATGAAGAAGAGGCTACCGGCGGCGGTCGTTGCCGCGGTCTCTATCGTAACCACCACCGCGGCTGTTGCCACGATCATCGCGACGACCACGGTCTCTGCCACCTTCGCGTGGCTTATCGCGGACGACATACTCTTCGCCGCGGGCTTCGCATAGGGCGGCCTTGCGGCTGAGTCTGACACGGCCCTTATCGTCGATGCCGATGCACTTAACGACGAGTTCTTCGCCTTCTTTGCAAACATCTTCAGCGCGCTCGACACGGAAGTCGGCGAGTTCGGAGATATGGACGAGGCCTTCCTTGCCGGGAATGCACTCGACAAAGACACCGAATTCGCGGACAGAGGTGACGATACCGCGGTAAGTTTTGCCCATTTCGATTTCCGCTGCGATGGCTGCCACTTCGCGAATGGCTGCCTCCATGGACTCGTTGTTATTGGAGAAAATGGCTACGCGGCCGCTATTATCTTCGTTGATATCGATTTGGGCGCCTGTAACTTCAACGATACGTTTGATATTTTTACCACCGGGACCGATGAGGGCACCGATCTTGTCAGCAGGAATCTGCATTTGGTGGATGCGTGGAGCGTTCGGATTGAGCTCTTTGCGGGGCTCTGGGAGCGCTTCGGCCATGATGTCGAGGATCTTCATGCGCGCCTCTTGATTTCTCAAGACGGCCTCTTTGGCGATCTCTAATGGAAGGCCCTTAATTTTTAGGTCCAGTTGAAAGCCGGTGATGCCTTCGCGCGTGCCGGCAATTTTGAAGTCCATGTCGCCGAAGTGGTCTTCGCTGCCGAGAATGTCGGTGAGGACGACGTATTTTTCGAGATCACCCTTTTCGTTGAACTGGGTGACCAGGCCCGTTGAGATACCTGCAACGGGGGCAATGATCGGAACACCTGCATCCATGAGGGCCAGACAGCCGCCGCAAATGCTCGCCATTGAGCTGGAGCCGTTTGACTCAAGGATGTCGGAGATGATGCGGATGGAATAAGGGAAGTCATCCTCTGGAGGAATGATTGGCAGCAAGGAACGCTCTGCGAGGGCTCCATGGCCGATTTCTCTGCGGTTCGTGCCGATCATGCGGCCGACCTCGCCAACGGAGAACGGCGGGAAGTTGTAATGCAGAATAAAGGACTTCGTGCTGGCTCCGCCGGTGATGGCGTCGAGGTCCTGCGCGTCCTTGGAATTACCGAGAGTCGTGGTGACTAGGGCCTGCGTCTCTCCACGGTTGAAGAGCGCTGAACCGTGTACAACTGGCAACACGCCTGCTTGGCAGGAGATCTGCCTCAAATCGTCAATGCCACGGCCATCGGCGCGCTTATTGGATTCGAGAATATTGGAGCGGTAGGCCTCTTCCATCAACATTTCGAACGCCATACGGATGTGGTTTTCGTCGACGTTTTCCTCGCCCAAAACTTCCTTGACCGCCGCAATGGCAAATTGCTTGACGGCCGCCACAGCGTTTTCACGCTCTTTTTTGCCTGTCAAAAAGAGAGCCTGCGCCAATTCCGCCTCGTGCTTTTTGCAAATATCAAAAATGCGCGTGTCTGGCAGAACGGGCGTAAAGGCGAATTTCTCCTTTTTGACCTCTTCAGCGAGCTCCTTTTGGGCGGCCAAAATGGGCTGAATGGCCTTGTGAGCGAGTTCGAGGGCCTCTAAAAAGCGAGCCTCTTCGAGCTGATCGGCGCTGCCTTCAATCATCATCATGTCTTTTTCATTGCCGACATAGATGAGGTCCAGGCGCGACTCGAACAGCTGCTCATTGGTGGGATTGACGACGAATTCGCCATTGACTTCGCCAATGCGGACACAGCCAATGGGGCCGGCCCAGGGGATGTCGGAACACATGAGTGCGGCCGATGCGCCGTTGACCATGAGAATGTCTGGCTCGTGCATGAGGTCGGCTGACATCAGACTGCCAATCACCTGAACTTCGTTTAAAAACCCTTTCGGAAAGAGCGGGCGTAATGGACGGTCGCAGAGACGAGCGGTGAGGATTTCCTTTTCACTCGGACGACCTTCGCGTTTGATGTATCCACCGGGAATGCGTCCCGCGGCGGAAAACTTTTCACGGTAATCGACCGTGAGAGGGAAGAAGCTCTGGTCTGGCTTCGGTTCTTTGGCGGCAACGACAGTGACAATCACAGAGGTATTCCCCTGTTGAACGGTAACGGCGCCATTGGCCTGTTTGGCTAGGGTACCTGTACTGAAGGTAATGCCTAGCGATTCGACGGTTGTATTATATTTTTGTTTCATTTGTCTAACAATAAATGCACGTGTGTAAGTAAAATTGTTTTTGGACAAAAATCAATGCCCAAAATGCCCCTTGCCAAACTAAAAAAATCAGCGAAACACAGATAATTTCTGAGTTTCGCTAAAAGGAAGAGGAAAAGGTCATGGATGTTTACTTGCGCAACTTGAGCTGCTTAATAATCTCGTTATATTTTTCGAGTGTATTTTTCTTGAGATAGCTCAACAGTTTACGGCGCGTGTTGGCCATGGTTAGGAGGCCGCGGCGCGAGTGGAAATCTTTTTTATGTGTCCGCAGATGTTCGGTGAGGTGGGCGATGCGGGCCGAGAGAATAGCAATCTGGACCTCGCAAGAGCCGCTGTCTTTTTCGTGAGTGCGGAACTGTTCAATAATCTTATTTTTTTCGATCGTTTGTGTCATGTTTTTGAATATTTTGCACAATCTGTGAGCATCGATTTTCGAATGCCGCATTTCTCGCTCGTCGCCAAAAATGCCGTTGTAGCCTTAGCCAGACTGCGGGAGGATTCCTCCTAACGCTTTTGATGTGAGTATTGGGCAATAAACAACACACGTTGTCAATAGAAAAAGTTGACGTCATGTATTCTTGACAGCGTGCGCGGCGTGGCGAGAATCAATTGTAATGAACAAAGACGTTCCACCGGCTCCTTTCCTTTTGCGCGGCCTAGCCCTCTTGATGGACTGCCTGCTCGCCATGAGCCTTGGTATGGTCGTAGTTGTCAGACTTTGGCTGCCGATCAAGCACCCCAACGCCCTCGCCGAAATGCAGGCCTGGTCGCAATCCTTTTTGCAAGCCGTTGCCTCAAAAGCCGATAACACGCCTATTCCAGCGATGTCTGCGACGATGGTGCAAGCTTCTGAGTTTTTAACCCTCGCCTTTTTTACAGTCGTGTTCGCCTACTTCGTCGCCAATGACATGTTCTTAAAGGGCAGTTCGCTCGGCAAGAAGACTTTTCACCTGGCCGTTGTGAACGTCAAGACCCTCGAAACGCCCAACGGCGCGGACCGCATCGCGCGATCCGGAATCAAGGCCCTTTGCTTGCTCTTCTATGTCCCAATCGTGCTGCTGATCAACTTTCTCATCGTGCCACTCTTCAACAAAAACCGGCGCGCACTGCACGACTTTGTTGGCCGCACTCGCGTCATCCATGCACAAAAATTGATAGTTGACAATGATTCTGGCGATTGAAAGCTCCTGTGACGAGTCAGCGCTGGCACTGTTTTCCGAACAAGACGGCATCTGCGGCGAATGGGTGTCCACGCAAATCGAGGCCCACAGACCCTTTGGCGGCGTCGTTCCTGGGCTGGCTGCTCGAGAACACCTCACAAACTTCTTTCCGCTCCTCGAACAACTGCTGAAGGGAACTCCAAGACCGTTGCAAAATGCGCCTCTGGCAAGGCCCGAGGAGCGAGTGCATCGCATTGTTGTGACTCAAGGACCAGGCCTAGCAGGCTGCCTCGCGCTGGGCATCAGTCTGGCAAAAGCCCTCTCCTTGGCCTGGGACAAGCCGCTGTTTGGCGTCAATCACCTCTTGGGCCACGTATTTTCGCCCTTTATCCCACTCTTCGATGCCCATTTTCAAGAAAATCGCCAACGCTACTTTCCGCACCTCAGCTTGCTGGTGTCGGGCGGCAACACGCTCCTAATCTCGATCGACGCCGATAACTCTATAAAGGTCCTCGCCCAGACGCTCGATGACGCCGCTGGGGAAGCCCTCGACAAGGGCGCCAAACTCCTCCACCTCCCCTACCCTGGAGGGCCCGAAATTGAGAGAGCCGCTACCGGCGATTCCAGTAAATACACATTTCCCGTAGCCTTTTCAGAGACCCGCGAGCTCAAATTCAGCTTTTCCGGCCTCAAGACCAGCTTGCGTTATTTTCTGGAAAAATTGCCGCCAGCCACGATCGCCACAGAGTTTCCCCACATCTGCGCGTCCTACCAACAGGCTGTAATCGACGCTCTCACGCTCAAAGTAAAACAGTGCCTCGCCCAACACACCTTTAACAGTATCGGCCTCTGTGGCGGCGTCTCCAACAACAAGGCCCTCCGATCCGCTCTAAAAGCCATCGGCGATTCCCATAACATTCCTACACTCACACCTTTCAGTCAACACACAGGCGATAACGCCACCATGATCGCCTTCGCCTCCTATATGGCCCCAGAAAAGCTCGTACCATCACAAAAATTCAACTTGGCGTTTCACCCCACCCTGCGCCTTTCGTAAAGCTCATCCAATACAAATTGAGAGATGCCTCCAATGCTTAGCTGTCTGGTGCCGTTAAATTAGGATTCTTTTATGAAAGCAAAACGAGCTTTCACGGCATTTTGCAAGGTCTTACAGGCCTCGTTGGGCCATACAATCGGGGGCACCCATGCAGGTATCGACGAGGTGAGCGGTCTTGACCCACGGGTGGTCTGGCGGGACGAGTTTTGTCTTGCCGGCGACTTCATGTAAAGGGAAAGGCACGCATGCGTTGTTTTTGATGCCAACCATGACGTTGTACGTTCCTTCATTCAACAACTGAGTGGCCGCGGCCCCCAATCGAGTACAGAGGAGTCTGTCGGTGGCGGATGGCGCGCCTCCTCGCTGAACGTGGCCCAATGACGTTACCCTCGCATCAACACCCGTTAGCTCTCTCAGTTGACGAGCGATCCGGTGGGCCTTAGGTTCTTCGATCATGCCATCGCGAATGACTTTAGGCTTGTCTTTTTTCTTGTGAGTGAGTTCCTCAATGGAAACCGCTCCTTCGGCCAGGGCAATGATTGAAAAACGTTTGCCCATCATGCGGCGGTGGTCGATGTGTTGTCCGATGACCGATAAATCGTATGGGATTTCGGGAATGAGAATGACGTCCGCACCGCCAGCGATGCCTGCCCCCAAGGCGAGCCAACCGGCGTCGTGGCCCATGATTTCGCAAATAATGATGCGGTGATGGCTGGTGGCCGTCGTGTGGAGGCGGTCGATGGCCTCTGTCGCGATTCCTAGAGCTGTGTCAAATCCAAACGTTATATCCGTTAGACCGACATCGTTGTCGATCGTTTTTGGAAGCGTCATGACGTTGACACCGCCTTTTTCTTGAAGGTACAGGGCGCCGCGTTGCGTGCCGTCGCCACCCAAGCATACCAAACAGTCAATGTGCAGGCGGGTCAGGTTGGAAACAGCTACATCTGTCATATCGAGCGTTTTATCGCCCATGGGCATTGCGCTCAAACGGTCTCGACTTGAACCCAGCATCGTGCCGCCTTGTGTCAAGATGCCGCTAACGCTCTTGTTATCTAGGTCGACGATGCGGTTCTCTACGAGTCCCCTAAAGCCGTCTTGAATGCCCACCACGCGAATTCCGTACTGAATGGCAGCTTTTGCGACACCACGTATAGCTGCGTTCAAACCAGGACAATCACCGCCGGCCGTCAATATGCCGATGCACTTCGTCTTCATGAAAAAAGACCTGCAAACACAAAACGAGTCTGCGTTTGCAGATCGTAAGCTAATGTTTCTTTGTCTTCTTGGTATCTGCAACCGCCTTTTTAGCGGGCGCTTTTGCTTTATCTGAAGATGCTGGTTTGGCTTTTCCTGTACTTTTCATATTATTGGTGTGTTTGTAGTTTTTGTTGTGTAAGACTAGTCTTACGTTTACAAGTGTAAGGACTGAATCTGCAAAAATCAAATAAAAAACTTAAACATTGCAAAAAAAATAAAAGCTGGCTGTTTTGTATAACATGAAAGCATTTTACCTGACGACTGCAATCGACTACGCCAACGGGGCTCCGCACTTGGGGCACGCTTACGAAAAGGTCTTGAGTGACGTGATTGCTCGCTGGAGGCGCTTGCGTGGCGAACGGGTGTTTTTCTTGACGGGGCTTGACGAACACGGGCAAAAGGTACAGCAATCGGCCAACAAAGAGGGCGTTGAGGCACAGGCGTTCTGCGATCGTGTTGCCGAGCAGTTTCGATCGCTCTGTTCTAAATTGCTGATCACCAATGACGATTACATTCGGACAACTGAAGCGCGCCACCAGGAGGTCGTTACGGGCATTTTGCAGACACTGTTTGACCGCGGTGAGATCTACAAGGCGGAGTACAAGGGCTTTTACAGCACGCGCGCAGAGCAGTTTCTGCAAGAGAAAGACAAGGTTGACGGCCGTTGGCCTGAGATTTTCGGCGACGTGACCGAGGTGACGGAGTCCAATTACTTTTTCCGTCTGAGCCGCTACCAGAGCTGGTTGGCTCAATACGTTGAGTCGCACCCGGATTTTATTTTCCCAAAATACAGAGCTAAACAGGTCCTCGAGTTTTTGAAGGACCCAATCAATGACCTCTGTATTTCGAGGCCCAAGGAGCGCCTGTCGTGGGGAATCGAGTTGCCTTTTGACAAAAACTACGTGACCTATGTGTGGTTCGATGCGCTTATCAACTACATTTCGGCCGTAGGTTATGGAACGGAGCGGTTTGCCGACTACTGGCCTGCTGACTTTCACGTCATAGGTAAAGACATTCTCGTGCCGGCGCACAGCGTCTATTGGCCGATTATGCTGCAGGCGATCGGTGTGCCGATGCCAAAAACGCTGCTGGTGCACGGTTGGTGGCTGATGTCGGGTGAAAAGATGTCTAAGAGCACGGGGCTCACCGTCGACCCTCTCGAAGTCGTTGAACAGGCTGGTCCGGATGCCTTTCGCTATTTTCTGATGCGCGAAATGAACGTCGGCCAGGACAGCGATTTTTCCAGAGAGATCTTCTTGCAACGCTACAACAACGAGCTCGGCAACGACCTCGGTAACCTCGTCAGTCGCCTGCAAAATATGGTCACGCGCTATTGCGACGGCCGCCTTCCAGCATCTACACTCGAAGATGCTCCTGAAGGCGAACTGAAAGCGCTCTGGAAAACGCTTTGCCCAGCCATCCTGTCTGACTTCGACAACCTGCAATTCCACACCGGGCTCGAAAAGTGCTTTCAGTTCATTCGCGCAATCAACCGTTATGTAGAAGTCCGGGCGCCATGGAAGCTAGCAAAATCCGAGGACACGGGCGATCGTCAGCGCCTCGAGGCCTCAATGGCCGTCATCTCAGAAGGCCTACGCCTAGTCAGCACGCTCTTAACGCCAGTCATGCCAAATATCTCCTCAACGACGCTGCAGCTCTTGGGTGCGCTCACGCCCACAGACCTGTCAGGCCTCACATGGGGCTCTAGCTTAGCCGGCAAGACCGTCGGTGAAAAAGTCATTCTCTTTCCGAGAATGGACGCGTAACGCCTCCTCAATCATTAGCTGTCTTGAATCCGTCTTACTGGGGGATCATGCCACCGTCGACAGTAAAGACCTTGCCAGTGATGTAAGATGCCTCATCTGAGGCCAAAAAGGCGACCATGGCCGCTATTTCTTGTGGCTTACCGAAGCGCTTCAGAGGGATCAGTTTTTTCATTTCCTCGACGTAAGCCTCGTTCAACACGGCTGTCATGTCGCTTTCAATAAAGCCAGGAGCCACCACGTTTGCAGTGATTGAGCGTCCTGCAAATTCCTTTGCAATGGTCTTGGTAAAACCAATCATGCCCGCCTTGGCAGCGGCGTAATTCGCTTGTCCGGCGTTGCCCATGATGCCAGAAACGGAGCTGATATTGATAATGCGCCCCCAGCGTTTTTTGGTCATCGGGCGAATCAGCTCTTTTGTCCAATAGAAGCAGCTAGAAAGGTTGGTGCGTAGTACGTCATCCCAATCTTCGAGCGACATTTTGATCAGCAAGCCATCGCGCGTGATACCGGCATTGTTGATCAAGATATCCACTTCGTGTTTGGCTAAAATCTGTTTACAGGCCTCCGTCACTTGTGTTGCGTTGCCGACATCTACCGCAAGGCCCTCCGCGGAGCCACCTTTTCCCAGAATCTCTTTGGCTACTTGATCACAACCGTCGGCCGATCGACTGACGCAAATGACATGTATGCCCTTTTCGGCCAATGTGAGTGCAATCGCCTTCCCTATACCACGGCTGGCGCCTGTTATGAGTGCTACCTGTCGATTCATGGTCTTACATTTCTAATAATAAGTTTTTAAAAAATTCGCAAGAGAGGGCGCTCAGCCAGTCAGCTCAAATAGGCGTCGTGCAGGCGTATCAGGCCGCAAAAAGTGTTATTTTTGTCGACGACTGGCAGGTGCGACAGCTGATTGTTTTGTGGGCGGTTTTCCATTTTTTCTATCGCCAGGCCAACGGGATCTTGAGGCTCGATGCAGGTTGGATGGCTGCACATGAGGTCGCGCGCGCGGGCTGTGTTGAGGTCTCCTTCACGTCGCAGGAAACGTCGAATGTCGCCATCGGTGATGATGCCCAAAAGGGTATTGTTTCCGCTCAAAACGCAGGCGGCACCGAGATTGCGCTCTGTCATGGCAATGACGGTTTCTCGAAGTGAAGTGTCTTGACTGATACAGGCAACGCGATCGCGTGTCTGCATGACATCTTCAACTCTAAGAAGGTTGCGTCCGAGTTGACCGCCCGGATGAAAGATGGCAAAATCTTTTTCCGTAAATCCCTTTTCGTGCATGAGAGCAGATGCGAGTGCATCTCCCAGTGCAAGCATGAGCGTTGTGCTGGTCGTCGGTGCGAGATTGAGCGTGTCGGCCTCTCGTTCGACACTGGCGTCGATGACGACATCAGCGTGTCTTCCGATAGTCGAATTCACGTTGCCCAGAATGGCTAGAATAGGTGAGTGAAACTGTTTTAAAATGGGCATCAGGCGCAACATCTCTTCGGTCGTTCCACTCTTCGACAACAAAAGGGTCGGATCTCCAGGATTATAAATACCCAGATCGCCGTGTAATCCTTCTGCTGGGTGAAGAAAGACGGCCGGGGTTCCCGTGCTGCTGAGCGTTGCCGCTATTTTTTGCGCGATATGGCCAGATTTCCCCATGCCGCAGACAATCACCTTGCCTTTGTGGTCTTTTAAGAGCTTCACTGCAGCCTCAAACGAGCCATCCAGGCGTTCAGCGGCAACGCGTATGGCGTCCGCCTCGATTGTCAACACGCGTTTGCCGATACTCAAAAAGTCCATGATGCAAGGGCCAGTGTGATTTACTTCACGACTATGGGCACGCGCTTTTCCTGAAAGCCTGGAGCATTGATAAAGAGCGCACCATCGTTGGGCGTTAGGCCTTCAATCGAGATGCTGACTGTTTGACTGCCTTCGGGAATGTGGACTCGGGGCATGTTGATCGACGCTGGAATGTTGGTCGTGACGTCTATGTCGAGGCCTCCCTTGGGTGCAGGACGATCGATTTTAAAGATGAGGAGCGTTTTAGTCTTTGGCGCCAACTCGACTGATTCGACGTTCAGGTGGATTTCAGAAGCGTCTATGTGGATATCGCCGACCTTCTGTTCACTGTAAGCGTTCACAAAGTAAACCGGGTAACGCTTGTTGGCCGCAAGTGAGGGTAAAACGAATTCTAATGCGTTGGAGTTCATCAACTTAGTTGAGGCAGGCTCTCCCCCGACAACGATGCGGTCATCGGTTGTGAATCCTCGACCGATCAATCGAATCGGTGCGCCGACGGGGCCGCGGTCGACATCGATGTTGAGAACGTAGCGATTGACTAACTTGAGCGTGTAGAGGGGGCTCTGTTCGTAATTGCGGATGATTCTACCGGACCTGGCGACGTCGTAGTTCACCGAGAAGTAGTACTTGGCCTCGTTTTGCTCAGAAGGCATCGGGTAATCGTAGATGTACGTGCTGGTCTTCTTTGGAGACAGCTTCATCTCTTGTTCATTGCCGTCGATCACGACTGTCGTGCGAATGGAGTCTCTCACGACATCATTGCCGCGGATGGTCGGCTTCACAGCGATTGCGTAGCGGTTGGAAGGGTTTTGCGAAAATTGTTCAGGTGTGACGTTTTTGAAGGAAACCCCACAGCCGGTCAACATTAGACTTGCAGCTAAGAGCACTCTGTTCATAGAGTGCTAGCAAACTCGATAATTCATGTTTCGGCAAGCAAATTTCGCAAAAAACACAGTTCCCTTGGGGATATACGTACACGTGCCATTCTGCGCTTCGTCTTGCAGCTATTGCGCGTTTTACAAAGTGGCGCCAACGCGTGACCGCATAGCGCTCTTTTTGAAGACCATTGAGGCTGAATTGGACTTGCGCCCCTGGAATCGTGCTCCGGAAACCATGTATTGGGGAGGCGGGACTCCTGGATCGCTCACGGCACAAGACCTCTCTAACCTCGGCAACTGTTTTTTGAAGCGCATGGAAACGCCTCCAGTGGAATGGACGGTTGAATTTTCGCCGTCAACAGTCAAGGCTGACAAGCTCGATGTTTTGCAAAAAATGGGTGTTATGCGTATCTCTATGGGCATTCAGAGCTTTTCTGAAAAGACAAAAAACACTCTGGGACGCCAGCAAACCGCCAGACAAGTCGTTGACGCCTATAACCTCATCAAAGCGTTTCCATTTCGCAAAAACCTCGACCTCATTTTTGCCTCTAAAAATCAAAACATTGATGACTGGCTCCAAGACCTTCAACAGTGCATTGACCTCGACCCAGACTCCATTTCCACCTACTGCATGACCGATGAAAGCGGCCAAAGCACGCCAGATCCCGACCGCGAACGCGATTTTTACCTCGCGACTTGGGACCTTTTGGAAAAAACGGGTTACGCGCAGTACGAGGTATCCAATTTCGCCAAGCCAGGCAAAGCGTGTCTGCATAACATTCGGACGTGGGAAATGGCTGAATGGATGGGTTATGGGCCGTCAGCGGCTTCTCAGATGATCCGACCTGCTTGTGTGCGCACGAAGAATACAGCCTCGCTCGACGACTGGGCCAGCGGCATCGAAAACAGACGGCCACACTTTGACGAGGTTGTCACCGTTTCGAACGAAGAGCTCTTACTGGACTGTTTTATTTTCGGTCTCCGCATGCCTTCTGGAGTCCATTTAGATACGCTGCGGGCACGCTTTGGCAACGTCGATTCTTGCCTAAAAACCCTCCAGTCTTTGCCGGAGTCACTTTTCCAGAACGCCAGCCGAACGGCGCTGTCGCGAGATGGGCTGTTGTTGGCCGATACCATCGCTCGACTGT
The DNA here is from genome assembly GCA_001831095.1 of Verrucomicrobia bacterium GWF2_51_19. GTDB lineage: Bacteria > Verrucomicrobiota > Verrucomicrobiia > Opitutales > UBA12508 > UBA12508. Next base: position 25,953 of record MIDP01000026.1, read on the forward strand.
TGTAAGGCATTTAACGATTGTTTTTACTTTAAGAGAGTCCCATTATCCAGGGCGCATCGGAAAACCGATGCGCGGTAATAAAATTTCGCTAATGATTGAGGTCTAAATTGAATCTGATAAAAAAGGCTCGCCTCTGGGAAAATAACTCCGTTATAATGATTGCGTTGTGAGTACAAAACCACCCGTACGTATTTTAGTTGTCGATGACGATTTGTTTGGACTCCAAGTTCTGAAAAAAAGCTTGGCCTCTATCGGGTATCGTGTTGAAACCGCAGACAGTGCCGCCAAAGCCATCGCTTTCATGGACGCTGAGAGCATCAGTTCGTTTGACTGTGTTATTTCCGACCACCACATGCCAGGAATGTCCGGCATCGAGCTCCTCGACTGGATCATGGCCAAGGATAACACCTTGTCGACCATCATTATCACGGCAGAAGAGGAAAAAGAAATTATCCAACATTCGCTGAGGAGCGGCGCTGTAGATTTCATACAAAAGCCCGTTAAACAGTCTGAATTGGTGCGTTCGATCGCCAAGGCCATTGAAAATACACACAACAAGCGCCGTCTCGCCGAGACCCAAATGGGCGTCAAAGAAGCGAGCCGTATGAATCAAATTTTTCAGGCGATTCACGCCCCAGAATACGAAAAGCAGCTGAAGTCCTTCATGATGCCGACCCACGATGTCGGTGGCGACTTCATGAACATTTTTTCCATGGGCGATGGCAAGGTGCTCTTTGTTGTCGGCGACGTTTCTGGTCACGACGTCCGGGCGGCTTTTGTATCGGCGTACTTTCAAGGCCTTGTGCGGGGGCTGTTTGAAATGGAAAAGAAGAGCGTGGTCGACGACATTCTACCGTTCTTCAATCGCATTTTGAGCGAAGAGTGGAACAATGCCATCGCCTCGGATTTCGGCATGCCGACGTCACTGGGAGTCTACGTTCTCATTGTCGACTTCAAGGCTAGGAACCTCATGCTGACCAGCTGTGGCCTCCCGACACCGGCCGTCGTGACCAACGATGGTAATATTCTCTTCATTCATGAATGCGGGCATCCGCTCGGTTGGTTTGCAGACGATACATTTGCGCTCAAAACGTACGACATCGACAATTGGGGCTCTCTTTTCAGTTGCAGCGATGGTCTGGAAGACTTTGCCAAAGCCGAACACATCAACCCTTTTACGCTCACCTATCACTTAATCAGCGACAAAAAGACAGAAATAGAAAAAAAAGTGCTCTTGGAAAACGCCACAGACGACGTATTTACCATGCGTTTTCAATTGAATACAGAGGCGCAAGCGGCTGATCTTCCACAACCCGTCTTTTACGCTCGGTACACGGAAACTTCCCTGCCGCAAATCGACGACATTCACCACAACATCGAGATGAATCTGCATTTTCTCTTTGAAAACAACCAGTATCGCCTCTTTGACTTCTTGACCTGCTGCCGCGAAGCCCTCATCAATGCCATCAAATATGGCTGTAAGGGCCGCAAGGATACCTTTTGTGAAATCAAAGTGACCTTCATTGAGAGCGAAAAACGCGTTCGGGTACGCATCGATGATCCCGGCGAAGGCCATCATTTTGATCCTCTGACCGAGATCAATTTCTATGAAGAGTCCGAACACTTCTCACTTGGCCTCGCGATGATGAAAAACCTCTGCGACGATTTCCGCCAAGAACGCAAAGGCGCTACTGTCATCTTTGACTTTGTCTTGGAGTAATAGTCTAAACCAATTGCGAAACATAAAAATGCATGCATTTTTATATTCAACTTAAAAAGTGCTTTCGGTCATCTTACGAATTGACGTAACGTGCGATCGACTGAATGGTCCACTCTTCTTCGTTGCCGGCAATTTCGGTTTTGACGGTTTCTCCGACGTGTTTTGAGAGAAGGCTTTGGCCAAGCGGCGTCTTGTAAGAAAGGACGTTGTTGTCGGGGTCGCTATCCCACGCACCGAGAATGGCATAGGTGTGCTGTTTGCCTGAAGCTTTGTGGAAAAGGTGAACGACGGACCCAATGCCGACAACATCCGTTGGCGCATCTTTGAAGTCGCTGACAGCCGCAAGGGAGATATCTTTCTCCAGCTGCGCTTTGCGAGCCAACAATGTGTCCTGATCTTGCCTGGCCATCTTGTATTCGGAGTTTTCACGCAGATCACCGAGTTCGCGGGCAATGGAAATCGCGCTTTTGTTTTCCGGAATCTTTTGATTGATGAGGGTCTCGTATTCTTTTTTGCGGATGTCGAGACTTTCGGCAGAAACTACCAAACGTTTTTGTTCTTCGGCTTCACCGGCGAGCAACTTTTGGACTTTTGGAAAGAGTTTGATGAAGCGCGCCAACAGTGAACGCTTCGAAAGCACTTCAAAACCTTGATTGAGTAAGAGCGTTTGGGCGAGATCGCAGGCCACTTCTTCGGATGCCGTCTTGAGAAGGTCTTGAACCAGTGTGGAATCGTCGACAAGGTATTCAGCCAATGCAATGCGACGGCTGCCGGTCAAGTTGAGGGCCTCGTAGTCTACTGCGTGAAAGATGGCACTGAGGAGGTTGTGATTGAGTAGTTTTTCTGACAAATCAGTGTATTTGCGAGATGTGCGGTTTTTTACGATCCAGAGAAGGACGGAGGCACGCATGCTCTGTTCGTCTAGCCAACGCTTAAAGGATTCCTGTAAAAGCTCTTTGCAATCACGTTCCATCAAAAAGGTGATGCAGTCGTGCGTAAACTTGTTGGTGCTGTACTTCAGAAGACGCAAGATGACCTCTTTCCAGTCTTCGGGATAGGTCTTGGCAACGAGGTCGAGGAGCCTCTGGTAATAGTGTGAGGGCAGCTCTTCAGCCAATTCCGACAAATTTTTTGTCTCTAGAATGAGCGATTTTGACGTCGGTTGGAGCGTGTCGACATCGGTGTCGAGGTGGCGGGCGAGGTCATTGCGCGTCCAGCAGCCTAGGAGGCGTTCTGCATGCGTCAACTGATGGGCCTCTTGAATGGCCGTTGTCAGCTCTCCCAGGATTTTGGGAAGGTCGGCCTCGATCTCCTGAACGCTGTCAGCCATACGATAGAGCTTTTCAGCCAACTGTATCTTCTTTTTGGGGTTGCGATTGATGTAAAATTCTTCCAACACCTCTTGTTCTGGCGCAATCGGAATTTCGCGTAAAGAGTAGACGCCCGTCTTCTTGTCTGGAATGGCGATACGCGAGTCTTTGGCTAAGGCTTTTTTTGTCTGGGTCCACCACTTTTTGAACTTGTCTTTCAAGATGTGCTCGAGAAAGCGCTCGATTTCCGAAGCGGTCGCCGTTTGATCTTTGCAATGTAAGAGGAGCTCGACAACGACGTTAACGGGATTCTTTTTGAGCATTTCCTCGACCAGTTTAGGCTCTTTGTAAAAGCGGACGAGAATGTTGCTTTCTGGCAAAATGTCCAATTTCAGGATACAAAATTCGGGATCCATTGGGTGGGCCGTCTTGCCATCTCCGAAATCGATGATCAGGCGATTGTGGATGTCATCGTAGCGTTGAATGCGACCGAGGCCCCAACTGCGATGCATGCAATAGGCGCCCTCTTTAAAAGTCTCCAATTTGCCCTGAGCGGATTGTAGTTTAGGATTTTTCTTGAGAATTAGTTCAATAGCTTCTTTATTCATAGAACACGTTACCCATTTTTAAATACTGAAAGAGCATGAAAAAAACAAACTTCGAAAAGTCTGCTTTGTTAGAACTTTTTCGCCTGTGCCAAAATCACGAAAACCCTCAAAAGGCTAACACTCTGCTCTCACATATTCCGCTCTTATTTTCAACAAGAAACAGGGCATACTGTCAATCTCTTTTTTTGGGAATACTGCGAAACAAGACTTTATTGGAAAGCGCTCTCACGCCCTTTATTAAAAACAATACCAGCTATTACCTGCGTACAACCTTGCTTGCAGCCTTGTTTGAGTCGCTCGACGGCCATTTTAAAAAGAATCCGCAAATCGTCCATTTTTACATCAATCTCGCCAAACCCATCTTTTCGGCCAAAGAGGTCCAATTCCTCAACGCCGTTTTGCGGAAGTCGGTGGAGCATTTGGAGGCTTTACTAGGAGATGAACAGCTGCCTTTGTCGACACGCTACAGCCATCCGGACTTCCTCATACAACGTTGGCAAACGGCTTTTGGAGAAACGGCGACCAGGGCTCTGCTCGAATGGAATAACACGACTCCAACGATCTTCTTGAGGCAGCGTGCGAATTCGTTTGATTTTAAGGGAATTTCCTCGCTGCAAAAAACGCAATGGCCAAACTTTTACTCATGGACGCGGGGTGAAACAGAAGGAACCTGGCAAGAAGTCATCGAAGCCATTGATAAGGGCGAGGTCTACGCGCAAGACCCATCAACGCGCATTCCGATCGAGCTGTTGAAGCCACAACCGGGCGATCGTGTCCTCGACCTCTGTGCGGCCCCAGGCGGGAAGTCGCTGCAGATACTCGATAGACGGCCGGACCACCTTGTCTGCGTCGATCGAGAACGGCGCCTGGCACCACTAAACGAAAATCTAAAGGGAGCAGCCACCGTGATCGCCGCCGACATCACGTCAGAAGGCTTTTTGGAAAGACTCGCACCGCACACGTTTAACAAAGTCCTGCTCGACGCTCCCTGCTCCAACACGGGCGTCATTCAACGCCGGCCGGACGTCCGTTGGCGACTCACTCCACGCGACTTCGAAACATTGCCAGCCTTGCAACTCAAACTGCTTCAAGTGGCCGCTCAGTGCGTCGAGCCGTGTGGCGACCTCGTCTATAGCACCTGCAGCCTCGATTCCGACGAAAATGTGGGCGTCATCAACACCTTCTTGGCTCAAAATCACGCGTTTAGCTGCCTCGAGACAAGGCTGTCCTTCCCCTGGATACAAGCCCACGACGGCGCCGCCGCCTTTTTGCTGAGACGAGGCTAATAAAAAAGGGCCCTGCTAAGAGAGCCCCTTTGTTTTTAGGTGAATTTTGAATTAATTTTTCTTGCTGCCTATAACATCAAAAGACAAGAGTTTGCCGACTTTTTTGACGACAATCATGTCGATATTGAAGCGATTCAATGACAATGAGAGCACCTTCTCCTCTCTTTTTTCGTTGCCCATGTGTTGTATGTAAAGGACCTCATTCGCGGCGTAACCTGTGCCGTAAGGGTCTACAAAGATTAGATTTTTTACATTGAGCATTTTTGTTTTCTCAATTGAAACCTTTGGATTTCCAATGTTTAGGGTTCCGCCAACTGTAAATCCCTGACCGAATTGTGTATACAAGTTTGGCAAAAGACTGAATTCTATATCTTTGTCGCTTTCAACAGTAACGCCGACAGCCTTACCTCCCCAAACAACAACAAATGAGTTTGCTGGAGCATGCGTGTCAAACAAAGCCTGCAATTCCTTGAGACGCTCAGAAGGATCTCTCTCTACTTGCTTCTGCTCTTCTTTAATAGCATTTTCTTTGTTTGTTTTTGCCATGTTCAAGCTGCTTTTCATGAAACTGAGGTCAAAAGCTTTGGACGGATCTTTGGACAATTCTTCCAACAGCGCTAATCCTTCGTTTATATCGGTTAGAGGTAAATCATGAGCCATCATCATCACTGAACCAATATCTATCTCTTTTATGGCCTTTTCTAACTTTTCATTCATCGCGAATGCGCTGTGAGAGAGCAACACCAGGCTTAAGCCCAATGTGAATGTTACTGTTTGCTTTATGAATTTGGGTAGGTAATGCATAGCGGTATGCAAGCTAGAGATGGCGAGTTTCCGCGTCAAGATAAAACGTGTTTTAAAACATACCATTTTTAAACGACGGCGCCGCCGCCTTTTTGCTGAAGCGAGGCTAATAATGGATGCACAGTCAGCGCTTACCACTACGGTCGAATCGTACTCGCGAAAAAAAACCAAGTGTGCATTTTTGATATATATTTGCGAATGAATAACTTACAAAATGTAAGACCGTTGAAAAATGGCTCTATAGCAAGGCCCGAGGAGCGAGGGCGACAGGAGCGTACGTTGGTACGTGACTTAGCCCGAGTGACGAGAACGCCGCTAGAGGACATTTTGCAATGGTCTTAGGCATTGAAGCACGGCTGGGAAGTGGTTTTCGAGGAGTGAGGCGTCACTGAGGTTGCCTATAACGGCATCGGATAGTAGTGATTTTGCGTGTTGGAGCTTGTAGACGTTATCCTCGATCGTTTGAGTGGCGATGAGACGGTAGACAAACACCTTTTTTTTCTGCCCGATGCGGTGGGCGCGATCAATAGCCTGCTGCTCCACGAAAGGGTTCCACCACGAGTCGAGGAGAATGACACTGTCGGCCGTATTGAGCGTAATGCCCGTCCCGCCCGTTTTTAGAGAAATGAGAAAAGCGCAGGGCCCGCGGTGATTTTGGAAAGCGTCGACGATGACCTTGCGGTGGAGCGTTTTCCCATTGAGTTCAAAACAGTCGACTTTCGGGAAAGCCTTTTGTATGGCCGGTTTCAGGCGCAATAAAAATTGTAAAAATTGGCTAAAAATGAGCACCTTGTGTCCATTTTGAAAGCCTTCACAGAGGAGTTTTTCGAGCATCACCCACTTCGCACTCTGCTGAATCGGCCTGTCTGGATAAACGAGGCCAGGATCGCAGGCAATCTGCCGCAAGCGAGTCAACAGGGCGAAAAAGTGTATACGGTTGTCTTTCGCCTTTTCAAAAGTGTTGCCAAAAACGGCTTTGCCGGACTCGATCCATTGAGAATATAGGTGTTGCTGCTTTTCGCTCAAAAAGCACGGAACGGCGATTTCTACCTTTTCCGGAAGTTCCCTCAAAACCTCTTTTTTCGTCCGTCGCAGAACGAATGGGGCTATCTTTTGCTGAAAGGCGACGCGGTTGGCGTGTTCATGGAGGGCCTTTACGTTCTGGTGAAACAGCCCGGGCATGAGAAAGTGAAAGAGGCTCCAAATGTCGGAAAGGGCGTTTTCAATCGGCGTTCCGGTGAGCGCTATACGGCCATCGGTTTTCAGAAGACAACAAACTTGCGCAATCTTCGATTTCGGGTTTTTAATGCACTGGGCCTCGTCGAGAATAACGCATTGAAAGTCGACGGCTTGTAGCTTTTTCGCAGAACGGCGCGCCTGGGAATAGCTGGTGACGTAGATGCCGCTATCGAGGGGCATCGTGGGGTCCCATTTTCGGAGATTGAGGGTGGGGTAAAAGTGGGCCGCTTCCGTTTCCCAAACAGAGACAACCGTTGCCGGAGCCAAGAGAAGAACGGGTTTGGTTAGAGACATTTCCGACAAAACACCCAGGATTTGAGCCGTCTTGCCGAGGCCCATTTCGTCGGCCAGCAGGGCCCCGCATTGATGGTTTAAGAGGTGCTTGATCCAACGCACGCCCTTGATTTGGTAAGGACGCAACAAGGGGTGTTCTTTTTCCAAAAGCGTGCCATCGAGGTCGAGCAAGGAACGTTGCCAGGCCTCGAGCTCTTCGGAACGCTCTAAAGGAGTGTTGATGGAAAGGTAGAGAGGGACATGATCCAACCCTTCTAATTGCTGCCAAACCTGCTGATCTTCTTTTGCGAGTCGCACAATGCCATGCCCCGGGAGCAAGACCCACTCGTCTTTCGCCTTCAACAAATGTTTTTGCAGGGCCGAATCGATTGGCTTTTTTAAAAAAGTCGCCTGCACCGACAAACCACTGCCAACTTTGTCCAACTGAATTCGGATGACTTCCGGATCGCGCAGTAGCTTTTCGACGCTTTCTGGAACCGTCAGGTCAAAGAGCATCTTCCATTTTGGGAGGTGTTGCTTGACAAAGACCCATATGCGGTAAGGGCTTGACAGGAGAAACCCATTGCCACACTTGAAAAAGCCTGCCTTGCGCGATAGGTGTGATAGCCGAACGAGGTGTTCTCTGTGGTCCAATGCCACGTTCTCTTTTGAAGCAAAATCCAGCCGCAATCCCTCCCCTATCAGCGATAGTTGCAAAGCGAGCTTCGTTGTGGACGCTGGCCTCCTGTGAGTCACCTGAGGCAGGCCTTCGGAGGTAATATGCGCGTCTCTTTGGGGAAATCCCATCGTGTATTCCGCCAAAAGCGCCTCGATCTCGTATAGCCCCGCAACGGCAAAGGCCTGGAGGTCGTCCGTCGAGTGCGACGAACGAATTTGGATCTCGTTATCCCACTCGAGAATAAAGTACCGCTCTTCCCTCGGCTGCGTTATCAGCGTCGCAAACCCCTTTTTGAGCTCGACAGAACGTATGACTCCGCTTTTGTACAACTTCCGCCCACGCAGCAACACGTCCTCTGGGAAGCGCGATTCCCAATCAAGCAACACCTTATTCGCCCAGAAATCAAAGCCGTTGGCGCTGAAGATGCGATTGGGAATGCGCATAAAACTTAAAATAGGAAACTTTTGTCTTGCGCCAACACGGCCCCGTCTGGCCCTACGACGCGAATTTGCCAGGCGCGGATCGAGTTGATCTTGCTTGTTTGCCATTCGGGTGTCGTGAACCCGAGAAAGTATTCACTGGCAAGAGGGTTTGCTTGACTCAGTTCGAAGGTCTGAGAACAGCGTTGTGGATCTTCGCCGAGCACGTAATCGACGATCACCTTTGAGCCCGTTGGCAAGTGTCTGGGCGATCTAGACGCGTCAAACACAAAATAGTTGCCCGAGCGCACAATCGGGTCCGTCCGCACAATCGCCCGCCCGCTGCTATTCTCGACGTCTGTAAAGTATTCAGATATCCGCTTAAAATACTCTTCACCTAAAAACTTTACCGTCACATAGCGAATGTTCATGTCCGCCATCAAGGAAGACCCCAATAATAGCATCAGCCAATATCTCTTCATAGGTCTCATTAAGATGCTATGCCTTGACACTCTCCGCAAGCTTTAAAAAGATCTCAATTCTCGTCTCTTGAAAGTAAATCAATCCTGTTATCACATAGAGGATGTTTGTGAGCGCTAGCAAAAGTTTCTCCAATGATTTGGGTTTGCGAGAAGACCCTTGACAGAAGTGGCCATTTTGGGCCAATCTCTATACAAAAGCGATGGCGGTACTCAAGCGAATATTCATCATGCTACCGGTCTTGGTGACGGTGGTAACGGTGGCTTTTTTTGTCGCGAAGTGGACACCTGGTGGGCCTTTTGATGCCGAAAAGACGGTGTCGGCGGCTGTCGAAGCCAGACTGAATGCTTATTACGGAATGGATAAGCCACTGTTGGAGCAGTATTGGCAGTATGTATCGCATGTGTTTCGTGGAAACTTGGGCCCGTCGACCTCTCACGCCGGCAAGAGCGTACAATCGTTACTATTGCCGCGCATACCACTCAGTCTCGGTATAGGCTTTATATCGGTTAGCTTGGCCGGCATTTTGGGCATCGCGTTGGGCCTGATCGCAGCCTACAAGCCCAATAGCCTCCGCGACGCCAGTGCCATGAGCTTTGCCCTCATTGGCATTTGTTTGCCGTCCTTTGTCGTCGGGCCGCTGTTGATTCTCGTGTTCGGATTTAAGCTGAAGTGGTTCAATGTCATGGGCTTAGAAACTTGGAAAGACGCCGTTTTGCCGATCCTTACCCTCGCCTTGATGTATTCCGGAAATATCGCCCGCCTGACGCGAGGCAGCATGATGGAAGTCAGAAACAGCGAGTATTTGCGAACTGCTAGGGCAAAAGGACTAGGACCAATCAAGACTTTCGTCTGGCATGGCTTTCGAAATGCGCTTATTCCTGTCGTGACGTACATTGGCCCGATCTTTGCAGCGGCTATGAGCGGAACCCTGGTCATTGAGATGATCTTTAACTTACCTGGAGTCGGTCGGCTGTTTCTCGACGCCATTATGACGCGCGATGACGGCCTCATGCTCGGAACGGTGCTGTTTTTCGCCGTCTTGGTGCTGGTTTTTAACTTGATTGTCGACCTTCTACTCGTAGCCTTAAACCCAAAAAACGCCCTTTGAGCCACAAACGTCCAGTCTTTCAAAACCGTCGCGTGCGCTTCAGTGCCATTGCCCTGATTGGGCTAGCCGCGCTGTGCTTTTTGGGGCCCGTTTTGGCATCGAACACCTACTTTGAACAGTCGCTCTTGGGAGCGCAGGGGCCCTCTTTTTTGCATTGGTTTGGAACAGATGAGCTCGGCCGGGACCTCTTTGTGCGCATTTTGTACGGCGGTCGCATATCGTTGACCATTGGCCTGGCGGGAACCGTCGTGGCGGTCCTCTTCGGGACGCTCTATGGCTGCCTCGCGGGCTACATCGGTGGACGGACAGACTTTCTCCTCATGCGTTTCGTCGATGGCATATACCCGCTGCCTTTTACCATGATCGTCATTTTACTGCTGACGCTTTTTGGCCGCAACATCTGGCTGCTCTTCTTCGCTATTGGCAGTGTCCGTTGGCTGACGCTCGCCCGTATCGCGCGCAATGAAGCCTGCGTCTTAAAGCAACGGCCGTTCGTCGAGAGCGCCCGCGCCCTGGGCCAGTCCGACATCGGTATTCTCTTCAAACACATACTGCCCAACCTAGCCGGGACGCTCATTATTTACGCCACGCTCACAGTCCCTAACATCATTCTCGAGGAGGCCTTTATCAGCTTTTTGGGGCTCGGAGTTCAGCCGCCACTCAGCTCCTGGGGCATTCTTATTCAGGACGGCGCTCGCACGCTCGAAGAGTTCCCATGGCTCCTTTTGTTCCCCTCGCTCTTCTTTTTTTCCGTCCTCTTTTTCTTCAACTTTCTCGGAGATGGCCTGCGTGATGCCATCGATTCAAAGTGCTAAAGATAATATTTAAAATGTTTTTATTTCGTATCAGTTTTTTCCTCCCACTCGCTCTGTTGGCTGAAACAACCTTAGCCACGATCGGCTATCCGACCGCGCTGTCGCTGCAAAACGGGCCGCAAACATTCATCCAGCCGACCATCGCCGGCACGGTTGAATCCGGCATGTGGGGCAATGTCCGCGAGTACGGCAGACGTTTCCACAAGGGCATCGACATCCGATCGGCACAAAAAGACAGGCGCGGAGAACCAACCGACCCCGTTTTGAGCATTTTGGACGGCACTGTCATGTATGTAAACAAGGTGTCGGGCAGGAGCAGTTACGGGTGTTACGTCGTCGTCCAGCACGATCTCGACATGCCACTCTTCACGACCTACGCCCACATGTCACACATCGATGTCGTTGAGGGGCAGAAGGTTGTGAAGGGCCAATCATTGGGCATCATGGGCCGTAATTCACTCGGTCGACTCTTCCCAAAAGACCGCGCCCACGTCCATTTCGAGACCGGCCTGCAGCTCTCTAACTCCAATTTCCAGGCCTGGTACAACAAAACCTATAAGCGCACAAACCCTAATTTTCACGGTCTCTGGAACGGCCTCAACTTTATTGCTTGGAACCCACTCGCCTTCTACGCGGCACTGAATCAGGGTGTCTCGCTCTCCGACTTTATTAAAAACCTCCCAACCGACCTCGTTGTCCGCATTCGCACACAAACCGTCCCAGCCTTCGTTACCCGCTACCCGAAGTTGCTGAAGGCACCTTTACCGGCAAAAGTCGAAGGCTGGGAAATCGAGTTCACATGGTTCGGCCTCCCCAAAGCCTGGACACCTATGACTATTGCCCCCGCTCAACGACGCTCCTTTGTCCCCTCCCCTTCTCTCCGCGCCACCCACCAAGACCTCCTCTATCTCTCCAATAACAACCCCAAACTTTTCCTCGAGAAAGTCCTCTACCTGTGCGGCTTGTGAAAAAGGCGTGAAAGCTCGTTTCCCTCGGTCGCTAATGATTGCCGTGCTTCATCATAAGGAAGGTTCATAAATGCGCTAGCAAGGCTACCTTGCCAGGGCCAAGACGTTAAAAGATGGCTGCAGA
>MIDP01000027.1 GCA_001831095.1 Verrucomicrobia bacterium GWF2_51_19
TTATAAGTATTTTTTTCATAATAAGACCATTGCAAAATGTCCCACGGCGTTCTCGTCGTTCATAAAGGTATGCGTATTGTGAACAAAGTGCCTTCGCCTTCTCTACTTTTACACTGAATGTCTCCCTTGTGCAAGTCTATACAGTGGCGAACGCAGAAGAGGCCAACGCCGACACCCTTAATGTTGCCAACGTTCGAGCCGCGTGAAAACATCTTGAAGAGGCCTGATCGGTCTTTTTCAGGAATGCCGATGCCGCTGTCCTCGACCTCTATATATAGGGTCTTTTCTTTTACGGACCAGCGCAAAACGACCGTTCCATTGGAATATTTGCAGGCATTGCTCAAGAGGTTGTTTAAAATGTATTGAAGGAGGTTGGAATCAAGGGTGTAGAGGCCATCCGATGGGCCTTCGAGGCGAATGTCGCGGTTGGGAAATGCGCCAGAGAGGGTCGTCTTGAGCGCCTGCAATAACTTTGAAAAATCGGTTAACTGGGGTGAAAAGGTCAACTTGCCTGCCTCGATGCGACCGATGAGCAAGACGTCGTCCATGAGTTGTGTGATGCGTTTGATGCCAAGTTTAACGGAATCGAACTGTTCCTCACGTTCCGGGGCCTGCAAACGCTCCCAATAGTGTTCCAAGAGGTCTGTGGCGCTCTGGATCGATGTCAGCGGCGTCCTGAATTCGTGTGAAACCATGTTGACAAAGACCCCCTTTAAGCGGCTCAACTCGCGTTCGTGCTCGAGGGCGGTGATCAAGCTGGCTTCGGCTTCTTTGCGCTTGGAGAGGTCATGGATGGTGAGGGCGACGCGTTTGCTCTTGCGGAAATCAAAGACGGTTGACGCGACCTCGACCGGAATGAGGTTGCCGTTGTCGACGCGTTGGTGGAGGGTCTCGCGAATGCCGGGTGTTAGGACCTGTTCCTGGATCCATGCGTCCTTATGAAGGGCCTGTGCGGCGACGGCCTGTGGGTTAACGTCAAAGAGAGTCAGGGACAGCAGCTTTTCCACAGAACAACCAAAATGCTCGCAAGCAGCCTTGTTGGCATAGACAAAACGCATGTTGTCTTCGGGCGAAACCCAAACAACGGCCTCCGAACTGCAATCAATAGTCGTTTTAAAACAAACAATCTCTTCCTCGGCACGCATGCGTTCAAACATCTCAGCCTCGAGGTTCTTGTTGACATTTGCCAACTGACGCGTGCGGCGCTGGACACGGTTTTCGAGCGTTTCACTGAGCGCCTGGTATTGTTCTTGGAGCTGTTTCTGGGCGGAAATGTCGGTCAAACGGCCCAAGACCATCGACGCGTTGCCACGGGCATTTCTAGCCACTACCTGCGCTTGACAAAGACAATGGATGATGCCCCTGTCGCTCTCTATTTTTAATTCGGTATTGCACGACGTGTCTGTCTCGATGAGGGCCTTCAAGGCTCGTTCCAGTGGCACACCGTCTTGGAATTGTTTTAAAAACGTCGACAGGCTCAACTCAAAGACCTCTTTCCCAATCCAGTTAAAGAAATTGTGGGTAACTGTCACGGCGTCTGTTTTGATTTCCCACTTCCAAAAAACATCGGGCGAGTCCATCAGAAATTGGCTCGTCACCTTCCATTCGTTGTAAGCATGATTGAGGGCCGCCTCGTAGGCCAGGTCTTCATGGAGCGTCAAGATGTTTTGGCCCAATGGGTAAGCGCGCATGCGGACTTTCTTGTCGCCAACAGTGTAATGAAACTGGCCCGGCTTGCCCGACTGCAAACAACGATGCAGCTCAAACTCGATCGGCACTTCGGAATGGAATAGAGCAGCCATGTTGGGTGCGGCCCGCAATGCATTGCAATCTTTGCCAAAAAGCCCCTCAAATGCCTCATCGCACGCGAGCACGCGGAATGCCAGGCCTTTACATGCCTCCAAAATACACAGTCCCTCAACGCGCTCCGCCGACAGTTTTTTGCCAAGATCCGATAGCATCTACGCCATTATGAACACCCGTTTTCATCATGGCAAAACAAATTTTAAGACTGCACACAAGGTTGGCAAGTTTTGGTCGACCTATAAGGGTGGTCCATCAGAATTTCTTGCCGCCACAACTCTTTTGGGGGATAAAGGGCCAATGCTAGGGGGGCCTGCTTTAGTGTATCGCAGGCCCCCATCTCGATTGCGTGATGAAACCGCTGCAAAATAGCACCAAAATGCGTTTCGCGCTGTGGGTAGCATCGCCCATTAAACGCCCATTAAACAATGAAGTGCAACACTCGAATGGAAAAAGCGTGACACGAGTTTCCCCGAGTCACGCTTTGTTCAGCTGCGTTGATCGCCTACAGCTTAAGTGTTTTTTAGAATAATATAGAAGTTATAATCGTCTCAGAATTCAAAGTTTAAAAACTCTTCGTAGAAAAATCCTAAAGGTGAGATAGGATCCATTTTATCATAGAACCAACCCTCAAGTGTAATTGCTTTTGTTTCCTCCACGGACCAACCCTCAAGTGTAATTGCTTTTGTTTCTGTTTCCGTTTCCATCAAGCGCCTCATCGTATTAATCACTTCTTCGCTGATATTTTGTGCGTCATTATAATCATGGTTATTCTGATTCTGACAGTAGATCGCATCCAATAATTTATCACTCTTCGCAGCAGTCTCTGTATCATCCGTCATGGCACCATTCTTCGCGGCGTATAAAATACGTATGGCTAACGAAATCGTCGAGTCTGGATTTGCGACCGACTCTTTTTCGTCGAGCGTAATGCGTAATTCCTCCGCTGCTTTTTTGCACATGCCATAAATGATGTTGTACTCTTCTGCGTAGTTGGTGAGGAGCGCTATGATGTCGTTGTGGCGTCTTTCTTGGACCAACCCCAACGCGGTTTTGCCGTGTTTATTCTGAATGTTTGGATTCGCTCCGGCTGCAATTAAGAGCTTAGCAATTTCGGTTTGGTCCAGTATCACGGCAAGCGTCATCGCGGTGTTGCCGTTTTTATTCTGAATGTTTGGATTCGCTCCGGCTGCAATTAAGAGCTTAGCAATTTCTGTTTGGTCATCCATCATGGCAAGCCTCATCGCGGTGTTGCCGTTTTTATCCTGAATGTTTAAATCCGCTCCGGCTGCAATTAAGATCTGAACAATTTCTGTTTGGTCATTCATCACGGCAAGCGTCAGCACGGTGGAGCCGTTTTGACCCTGAATGTTTGGATTCGCTCCGGCTGCAATTAAGATCTGAACAATTTCTGTTTGGTCATCCATCACGGCAAGCCTCATCGCGGTGTTGCCGTGTTTATCCTGAATGTTTAAATCCGCTCCGGCTTTAATTAAGATCTGAACAATCTCTGTTTGGCCCTTCATCACGGCAAACATCAGCGCGGTGTCGTTGTCGTCATCTTGCCAATTGACATAATTTTTGAGCGCGACCTCATTATTTTTGTATGGCTCGATCAATCTGATAACTTCATTCAAATTGCCATCCTTCGCTGCATCATTCAAAGCTTTATCGGCAAAAAGCACGTTAACAGACGTTAATGTGACTGAAATAAGTAATAGATATTTTTTCATAATTTTTATTATTTATGTTAAAGATTTTTAAAAAACCAAAAAAGTCAAGAAGATTTTTAAAAAATCTGCAAATTCAAGAAAGAAGTGCACCAGGCGAAAGGACAGGATGGAAGGATTGAAAAAAGAGAGGAGAGATGCAAGACTGGCGTTATATAACTGTGTACGTCGGCACTGAATATAGCCTCGACGATTTATTGCGAAAAAGCTTGACTTTTTGTTTAAAAACTATATTAGACATTAAATACAAAAATTTGAATATTTAAAATCATCATCAATATCCGATATTTTTTTAAAATTATCCAAAGCCGCTTTCGGGCGCAGAAGGAGTGCGCCACAAAAGGCTCTCATAGACCCGCCGAGCTCTCTAACGGCACATCGAGGGCGCATCGAAAAACGGATGCGCGGTAATAAAGTTTCGCTAATGATTGAGGCCCATAGTCGTTTTTTTGAAAACCTTTAACTTTTTTTTGAAAAAAATGTTTTCCCCTAAAGTGCTGAATGTGAATAAGTTTTGTTAAAGTTTTCCCGCGGACAGACGATTTTTTATTTTTTAACTAAATTTTGGAAAAACTGTGTCGATTGTGCATAAGCGTGAAAACGACACATCTTCTTCTCGGGGCCTCCCTGTGTCTAGGGGGGTCGATATGGGCTATTCAATCCATGCCCGCACTCGTCAATAATTATGGGGAAAGCGAAGTTAAACTCTCTCCTTATTTTGACGAGTGCGTCGCAGATATACACCTTCTGATTCGAAGGAGCTATCTCTGCAGCAAGCGCGACGCCGGATGCGAAATTCCGGAAACCGCCTATCGTTATTACGAGGGCATTTTTCAAGACATGATCCTTGAGACAGGCACGATGGATTATTTTCCGGATGCCTCGGACCCAGAGGGCCATGCACTGGCGCGGTATCCATTTGAGCATACCTGGCTATGTAAAAAAACCTTCATGGGAGAACAGGGCCGAACTCAAATCGGCTCTTTTTTTGAAAACACGCTGGGCATTCAGAGCACTGAAACCGACTTTCCTGGCTTTATCGCTCTGAAACGCGGTGAAAATGGCCATCCGGACGTCTTGGTGGTGGTCTTGCGTGGCTCACAAGCGGAATCCTTCCAGCCACTCCACGGCATGCTCGGCTCGAGTTGGCGAACCAACTACGCTGTAGGCAAAGAAAAATTACCAAAAGCGATCTTTGGATTCAAGGGTTCTATGCACTACGGCTTTTTGGAAAAAGAGCTGGCCTTTCGTCAAACGCTCTTGCACTCGATCTACGACACGATTATCAATGAGCAGGTCGACATCGACAACCTCATTATCGTCGTCACTGGACACAGCCAGGGAGGCGCGCTCGCCCAAATCACCATCGTTGACCTCGTTAAAAACCTCGGACCGCTGCTCTTCGGCAACGACTTCGATAATGCAAAACATAACCGCTTTTATGGCTATTTTATGTCTCCAGCGCGCGTGGCTGGGTCGAAATCAACCGTCCGCCATATTCACGACCTCGTCGGTAAGCACAACATGATACGTCACAGCACCATCCACGATCCAGTGCCCAACGCTGGCATCGATCGAATCTTTGAGCGCATCGCCATACTCGATCCAATCAACGCTATCTTCGCTTACCACAACATCGGATACCTCGCTCTCGACGACAGCGGCCGCGTCCTCGAAAAAGCGCTCGCCTCAGAAGCTTCTTACCCAAATAAATATGATGAGCGCCTCTTCACCGAGTTCAACCGCGACCGCTACCTCATGGTCCAAATCGTCAAAAATAAACTCTTCGACTCCTACAAGTGCCACCTCAAAGCTAAGGGCTGCAGCCGTCTCATGCCAAAATACCACTATTGGAGCACCAAGAGCGACCTTAAAATGGCCAGGGCAATCTTCCGCGCTGGCCCGCTCGGCGGTCTCTATTGGATGGTTTCCTGCTGGCACTTCGGCAGTCGAGCAAACAATGAAGGCGGTTATGTTTTTGACCCCGTCCTGCCCGATAAAAATATCGACATCGCCCTCATTCGTGGTCGACTGCATAAGATGGCCAAAACTATGCCGTAAGACAACTCTGGACTTTCGCCTCGATCATTAGCGAAACTTTTTCTAGTGGTTCATTAGCTGAACTTTTTCTAGTGGTCTCAAGCATGTCTGTTGTTTTATGACTCAATGTGTGTAATTACAGCGCATCGGTTTTCCGATGCGCTGTAATAAAATTTCGCTAATGATTGGTGGACCGCTTTGGCGTTTCTATTTTCTATTGACATCGCGAGGTTCGCTGGCAAATTTATGTGTTATCCTTGGGCTGGAGTGGTGAAATTGGCAGACACGCATGATTCAGGTTCATGTGCCGAAAGGCATGGGGGTTCAACTCCCCCCTTCAGCACCAACACGGCATGAGAATACGTGTGAAAACTCGTTTTTCGCTGCGCGCAACTGCCTCACGTACCATGCGTACGCTACGGCAGATCGTGCTCACGCAAAGCCAAGTTTTGACACTTATTCTCATGCCGTGTTGGGGGTCGATGATAATAAGAAAATCACACTTTCGGATAATATCAGTGGACAATTGACAACGGAACAACAGTCGAAAGCATGGGCGTTTAAAGTGATTGGTGTGGGGGGCGCCGGTTGTAACACGCTGCGCTTTTTTGAGAAAAACCAGATTGGGGCCCTCGCGCTCACAGCCATCGATACCGATGCGCAGACACTGGAGTCTATTTCATTTGAAAAATTGCAGATCGGTCATGCACTCACACGCGGACTCAGCACGGGCAACGATTTCGAGCTTGGACGAAAGGCCGCCGATGCCGACCGCAAACGCATAAAGGCCCTCTGCAAAGGTCAAGATATCATCTTTATCGTCGCAGGCCTCGGTGGCGGATTGGGAAGCTCCGCAGCATCGATCGTAGCCGAATGCGCAGTGGAACAGGGCAGCACCGTCATTGCCTTTGTCAACATGCCGTTTTCTTTCGAGGGAGGCACGCGCTACAAACAGGCCGAAAAGGGACTCATAGACCTCCGCGCCCACTGTGAGGCCGTTATTCCGCTCCCCAACGACATTTTGCTGCAGTCGCTAGATAACGCAACGACCGTCCTCGACGCCTTTGCCCGCTCCAACACCTGGATGCATAAGGGCATCTGCAGCCTCGTCAACATGCTCGTACGGCCAGGCATGATCCACGTTGACCTCGCCACCCTTCAGAAAATTTTCATCTACCGCGGCGGCAAGACACTCTTTGGTCTAGCATCGGGCGAAGGCAACAACGCCCTCAAAGACGCCATTAAGAGCTTTTCGAAGTGTCCCCTACTCTCCACGCCCGAACACGCACGTAAGGCCGATGCGCTCGTTGTCAGCATAACCAGCGACAACAGCCTCACCCTCGACTCCGTTAAAGAAATCCTCACTGCCATCTCCGACCTCTTTGGCGGTAAGGAAAACGTCGTCCTCGGCACCACCCTCGATCCCTCATTCGAGAAAAAGATCGAAATTGTCGTTCTCGGCACCACTCTCTTCCAGGCCTACCAGCAGAACGTCATTCGCCTCCAGCCACAAGAATCAAAGGCCCAAACGGACCTGCCTCTATTTTCGGAAAACGCCACCCTGCTCCCAACCGAAGACCGAGGCGTCTTTGAAGCCACCTCTCAGGCCCTCTTCAACGGTGAAGACCTCGATGTCCCCTCTTATATACGCAAGGGCATCAAGTTACACGTGTAAGATCGATGGTCTTGAAGAGATCAAGCGACAAAGTGTAAAAAGTTATCCTTTTGTTGAATCTAATTTAAGATATTAGGCCGATGCAAAATAGATGCAAAAATGTGGCTTTGCGCGAGCATGAATGCCGTAGCGTACATAGAGGTACGTGAGGCAGTCAGCGGAGCGCGAAACGCATTTTGGCGCTATTTTGCATCGGCCTTGTTAAGGCAGCAACTTTTGCCAATGTTGGAGCCTGAAGACTCACCTTGTGTCAAACTGTGACGGGCGAAATGTCTCAGTTGTCACAGGTTTGTCACAGAAAGCGGGCGGAAGTCCGGGAAGAGGTCTCTCGATCGGATTTTGTAAACTGTTGATGGAGAACGACTTGTGATATTTGGCATGCGATGTTGGCATTTGGCACAGTTCTTGCAAAAGAAAGAGGCGTATGAGCAAGAAAAAAGTTATCGGTATTGACCTAGGAACGACAAATTCCTGCATGGCCATTTTGGAAGGCGGCAAGCCTGTCGTCATTCCCAACGCAGAGGGCGCCCGCACGACACCCTCTATCGTCGCCTTTACCAAAACGGGCGAAAGGCTCGTGGGTCAGGCAGCCAAGCGGCAAGCCATCACCAATCCTCACAACACGATCTTTTCTGCAAAACGACTGATCGGTCGTAAATTTGCCGAAGTTCAAAATACGGTCAAAAAACTGCCGTACAGCGTCGTCGAAGGCAAAAACGGTGATGCTTGGATCGAGTGCACCGTCGCCGGCAAAAAAGAAAAGTTTGCGCCCGAACAGATCTCTTCTATGGTCCTAGCTAAATTGAAGGCCGACGCGGAAGCCTACCTCGGTGAAGCCGTTACACAGGCCGTCATCACGGTTCCGGCTTACTTTAACGACGCCCAACGCCAGGCAACTAAGGACGCTGGCACGATCGCCGGCCTCGAGGTTTTACGCATCATCAACGAGCCCACAGCCGCGTCTCTCGCCTACGGTCTCGACAAGAAAAAAGACGAAAAGATCGCCGTGTACGACCTCGGCGGCGGCACCTACGACATCTCCATTCTCGAGATCGGTGACGGCGTCTTCGAAGTGAAGGCCACCAACGGCGACACCCAACTCGGCGGTGACGATTTCGATGAGGCCATCATTCATTGGCTCGCGGAAACCTTTCAAAAGGAAAACGGCATCGACCTCCGCAAAGACGCCATGGCCCACCAAAGGCTTAAGGAAGAGGCAGAAAAGGCAAAAATCGCCCTCTCATCGGCTCAACAGGTCGACATCAACCTTCCCTTTATCACAGCGGACGCCAGCGGCCCAAAACACCTCAACGTCGTCCTCACGCGCGCCAAGATGGAACAGATCTGCGACAGCTTTTTCGAGCGCACCGTTGCTCCATTCAAGGCCTGCTTAAAGGATTCCGGGCTGAACGTTAAAGAACTCGATGAATTGGTGCTTGTTGGCGGAATGACACGTATGCCAAAGGTCGTTGAAACGGCCCACAAACTCGTTGGGAAGACCCCCCACCAAGGCGTCAACCCAGATGAAGTCGTCGCCGTCGGTGCCTCCATTCAGGGCGGCGTCCTCCAGGGCGATGTCAGCGACATTCTCCTCCTCGACGTCACCCCACTCACCCTCGGCATCGAGACTGCTGGCGGCGTCTCGACTCCCATGATCGAGCGCAACACCACCATCCCAACCAAGAAAACACAGGTTTTCAGCACCTATGCCGATAACCAAACTGCTGTCGACGTCAAAGTCCTCCAGGGAGAACGCCCCATGGCCAGTCAAAACAAGATGCTCGGCACCTTCCGACTCGACGGCATTCCTATGGCCCCACGCGGCATTCCCCAAATCGAGGTTACCTTTGATATCGACGCAAACGGCATCCTCCACGTCACCGCTAAGGACGTAGGTACCGGCAAAGATCAGAAAATCACCATCAGCGGCGCATCCGGCCTCTCCGAAAGCGAAATTGAACGCCTCAAAAAAGAAGCCGAAGCCAACGCTGAGTCCGACAAGAAAATTAAGGAAGGCGTCGAGGCTCGCAATGCCCTCGATTCTATGGTCTATCAGTGTGAAAAACAACTCAAGGAACTCGGCGATAAGGCCTCCGAAGAGAAGAAAAAGGACGTCACTAACGCCATCGACATCGCTAAGGATACCCTCAAAAATACCAACTCAACCGCCTCTGAGCTGACTTCCTCTAACGAGAAATTGACCCTCGCATTCCAGGCCCTCGCCCAGGAAATCTACGCAAAGGCCGCTTCCTCCCCTCAACAAGAACAACCCTCTTCCCAACCCAAAGATAACAACGTCGTCGACGCTGACTTTGAGGTAGTCGATGAGGAAAAGAAGTAATTTGGAAGAACCTTTTATAGAATAAAAGGTTCTCCCAAACCCTCTCCCAAACACTTTTTTGCGAAACACAAAAAGGCCTCGCCTTTTTGTGTTTCGCATGAGAAAGTTTTTTGGAAGGGGCTTTTTGAAACTTTCCCTAAACAACTATAACATAACCAACGACAAAGACCTGGGCAAAATGGGCCTATAGCCAGGCCCGAGGAGCGAGGGCGACAGGAGCCTACTTGAGGTAGGTGACTTAGCCCGAACGACGAGAACGCCGCTAGAGGACATTTTGCACGGGTCTAACATTACTATGAGCAATATAAAACCAATAGGAGAGCGCGTCCTCGTGAAATTGTTAAACGAGGCCGAGCAAGTGAAGGGTGGAATCATCATTCCAGATTCCGCCAAAGAAAAACCAAACAAGGCTACTGTCGTGGCCTTAGGATCCGGTCGTCGCGACGAAAACGGCAAACACATTCCGTTTGAAGTCAAGGTGGGCGATCAGGTCTTGATCAGCAAGTACGGAGGAACTGAAGTCAAAATCGACAACGAGACGTTCATGTTGCTCCGGGAGGATGACATTCTAGGTACTATCGCATAAAAGACCTATGCAAAATGCCGTGAAAGCTCGTTTCGCGCTCCGCTGACTGCCTCACGTACCACTCGTACGCTACGGCAGCTCGTGCTCGCGCAAATCCAAGCTTTGACAGCATTTATCATAGGTCTTTTCAAAAAATTCAAGAAACTATAACTGTAACTTAAAATAGTAAGACCATTTTGGAATGGTCTTAAAGGACAAAAAAATGGCAAAGCAACTTATATTCGATGAAGCCGCGCGCAAGAAGATCTTGGCGGGAGTTGAAGCACTCTCGAAAGCGGTAAAAGTAACACTGGGACCGAAGGGTCGCAACGTGTTGATTGACAAGAAGTTCGGCTCGCCGACCGTCACAAAAGACGGCGTCACGGTGGCCAAAGAGATCGAGCTGAAAGACCCGTACGAAAACATGGGTGCTCAGATGGTCCGCGAAGTGGCGTCCAAGACGTCCGACAACGCCGGTGATGGAACCACGACGGCCACCGTCTTGGCAGAGGCGATCTACCGTGAAGGCCTCAAAAATGTCACATCGGGCGCCAATCCGATATTCCTGAAGCGCGGCATCGACAAGGCTGTCGAATCGGCGATCAAAGAGCTGGCTAAGAACAGCAAAAAGGTCAGCGGCCGAGAAGACATCCGCCAAGTCGCCACCGTTTCCGCCAATTGGGACACCGAAATCGGCAACATCATCGCCGATGCGATGGACAAGGTCGGCAAGGACGGCACCATCACGGTTGAAGAGGCTAAAGGAATCGAGACATCCCTCGACGTCGTTGAAGGCATGCAGTTCGACAAAGGTTATCTCAGCCCCTATTTCGTGACCAATTCAGAGACCATGGAGTGCGTCCTCGAAGATGCCTACATTCTCATTCACGAAAAGAAAATCAGCAATCTCAATGACCTTCTGCCCATCTTACAGAACGTCGCGAAGGCCGGCAAGCCCCTCATGATTATCGCTGAAGATGTCGAAGGTGAAGCGCTCGCGGCACTCGTCGTCAACAAGCTCCGCGGCACGCTCAACGTCTGCGCCGTCAAGGCTCCAGGCTTCGGCGATCGTCGCAAGGCCATGATGGAAGACATCGCTGTCCTCACCGGCGGACGTTGCTTGACCGAAGACCTCGGCATCAAGCTGGAAAATATTCAGCTCTCCGACCTCGGCCAGTGCAAACGCATCACCGTCGATAAGGAAAACACCACCATGATCGAGGGATCCGGCGATAATTCCGATATCCAGGGCCGCATCAAGCAGATCCGTCGTCAAATCGATGAGACCTCCTCCGATTACGACCGCGAGAAGCTCCAGGAACGTCTGGCAAAGCTCGCTGGTGGCGTTGCAGTCATCAACGTAGGGGCCGCAACTGAGTCCGAAATGAAGGAAAAGAAGGCACGCGTCGACGACGCCCTCCACGCAACCCGGGCAGCTGTCGAAGAAGGAATCTCCGCCGGCGGTAGCGTTGCCCTCCTCCGCTGCGCCATGGCCCTCGAGTCGAGCATTACCCAACTCAGCGGCGACGAGCAAATCGGTGCCCAGATCGTCCGCAGAGCCATCGAGGCGCCACTTCGTCAACTCTGTCAAAACGCAGGTGTCGAAGGCGCCCTCATCGTCAAGGAAGTCCTCAACAGCTCCGGATCACACGGCTATAACGTCGCAACCGGTAAGTTCGAAGATCTCATCAAGGCAGGCGTCGTCGACCCAACTAAGGTCACACGCGTCGCCCTCCAAAATGCATCCTCCGTCGCAGGCCTCCTGCTGACGACCGAATGCATGATCACCGACTTCCCAGAAGAAAAGTCCTCCGCCTCCTCAGGCATGGACCACGGTATGGGTGGTATGGGCGGCATGATGTAAAAAAAACGCAAGGGGGACTCAAACATCCCCCTTACCCCATCAGCATGACCAACAGGCCATGCACCCATTACATTTGCGTTCGTCCTAACATGATGAACGCAAATGGTTTAAGGCAACAAGCGCACAATGACTTCTATGAGACTATTTAACACGGAATTAGACCGCAAGGCTGGCATGTTATTGCCGATATCGAGTTTGCCATCGGGGCAAGGAATCGGCTGCTTTGACGAGCACGCGCGGCGTTTTATAGACGTTTTGAAGGAGGCGCGATTGGCCTATTGGCAGCTGTGTCCCTTGGGGCCGACGGGCTATGGAGACTCGCCGTATCAGTGTTTTTCAGCCTTTGCGGGCAACCCGTACTTCATCGACCTGGGTGAGTTTTTACAAACAGGGCTGTTGACAGAAGAAGAGGTGATGCCTCTGCGTGGCTTGCCTGAAAACGCAGTTGATTACGGCCATCTCTACCAACACTTTTGGGGCATTTTGCGAATAGCGCACCGGCGGTTTTCAGAGACCGGAGACAAGGCATTTGAGAATTTCCAAAAAGTCGAAAAGAAGTGGCTGCTGCCCTACGCGACGTACCGCGCGCTCAAGGGTCATTTTGAAGAAAAATGCTGGATTGAGTGGCCGCAAGAGTTTCGGAGCTTTCAAAAGGCGAGCGCTTCCAGCCTCTGTCGAGAACTGAAGGAAGATATTGATTTCCACCAGTTTACGCAATTTTTCTTTTTCAAGCAATGGAAGGCGCTGAAGGCTTACGCGAAGGAGCATGGCATTGCGATCATTGGCGACATCCCAATTTTTGCTGGCCTCGACAGCGCTGATGTTTGGACGCATTCTGAGCTTTTCCAAATTAAGAAAGACCTCCCAACACACGTTGCGGGCGTCCCACCCGATTATTTTTCGCCGGAAGGCCAACTGTGGGGCAACCCTCTCTTTAACTGGAAGGCGCTCGAGAACAGCCACTTCGACTGGTGGATTGAGCGTATCGAGCACAACTTCCGCATGTTCGACGTCGTCCGCCTCGACCACTTCCGCGGCTTTTACGACTATTGGAAAGTCCCGTACGGCGCTCCAAATGCGATCAAGGGTGAATGGGAAAAGGGGCCCGGTCTGGCCTTTTTCCAGGCGATTCACAACAAGATTCCATCAGCGCGTTTGATCGCCGAGGACCTCGGTTACCTTTCGAAAGAGGTGGTTGAGCTACGCAAGGCCGTCGGACTGCCTGGAATGGCCATTTTGCAGTTCGCGTTTGGCGGAGATTCAGAAAACATCTACCTTCCTCACAACCTCGACCCGCACACGGTCATTTATTCAGGATCGCACGACAACGACACGTCTATAGGCTGGTATGCTGGCTCTAACGAGTCTACACGCGATCACCTGCGACGTTATTTGCGCATCAACGGCAGTGAAGTCGCCTGGGACCTCATTCGATCGGCCTATGCGTCGGTTGCCAACTGGTGCATTTTCCCAATGCAGGACTTTCTCAGCCTCCCGAGCTGGGCTCGCATCAATACGCCAGGAAAGGCACAAGGAAACTGGGCCTGGCGCATGACGCCTCACGACCTCGACCTCTTCCGCTACAAAAATACTGAATACCTACAAATGTTGGCCGACTTATACGGTAGGAGGTAAGATGGAGTCTAGCGAACTAATCAAAGAGGCCTACAAAGAAGCGCAAATTGGTCTGGCTGAAGGCGGCCTGCCCATTGGCTCCGTGCTTTTTAGAAACGAGAAAATCATTGCCCGGGGTCACAATCGTCGCGTCCAGGACGACGACCCTCTTGAACACGCCGAAATCAACTGTCTGCGCAATGCCGGCCGCATGAATTCCTATCAAGACTGCATCCTCGTCTCCACTCTTATGCCCTGCTACCTCTGCGCCGGGGCGATCGTCCAATTCAAGATCCCAGAGGTCATCGTCGGCGAAAGTGCGAATTTCGAAGGAGCCGAAGCCTTTCTTCGCGCCAACGGAGTCAAGCTAACCAATCTCAACGACTCTCTGTGCACAGAGCTCATGGCCACCTTTATTAAGGAGCAGCCATTACTATGGAACGAGGACATCGGGGTTCCGCCGGCTTAATGAAGGCAATAAGTTCGTTGGCCATCGGATTGGACTGTCCTCACGTACCGCACGTACGCTCCGGCAGCCCAACCTCGGCCGCCTGCTTCTTGCCTCCATTGAGTCCGGCGGAACGGGTCTATTGGGAAACACATGAGGGCATTTCTCCTCTGTCTTACTTCGTTAACCTTCACTTCGCGTCAATCTGGAAAATGTAATCGCCGGTGAGGTTTTTCTCAAAATAAGGGTCGAGCTTGTGTTCGATGACGAAAGGCTCATCGGGGACGTTGTCGGCGTCGAGGTCCATGCTGTCGAGGGCATCGATGTCGTCGAAAAAGTGGGTCATGCGTCGCGGTTCGTTGTCGAGAATTACGGAGACACTAGCAACGGCGCCGTTTTTGACTCGCTCAACGATGCAAGGCAGGTGTCGATGCGCGAAGGACTCTTCGTAGGCGTGCAACCACTGGGACGGCGTCTTTTCGTGTTTATTGAGAAGGAGAACGTCCGAAAAGTGCTCGACGACCTCGTAATAGGGCTTGTCCTCGTCGCGAGCCAGCCGTTCACAATCGACGACGCTCAAAATGCGCGTCAATGGCAGAGCTAACTGCTTCCACTTTTGGGAAAAAGCCTCCAAAAACGTCAGTAAATTGACCTCCGCGGGCGCCATCAGAAAGAGGCTGTTAAAGTCATTGGCGTCGGTCAGTGGGTCGTCGACGTCGCGAACGGTCACAAAGGGCAACTCGCGAATTTTTTTATAAAAGGGATCTTCACTTTTTCCCATGCAGACGAGGACCTTATCACTCGCGTCAAACGCGCCGATGAGGAGGTTGTACAATACCTTTTCGCGACCACTGGACGCCATGCCCAGGATCAAAAAACTTTC
This sequence comes from Verrucomicrobia bacterium GWF2_51_19, assembly GCA_001831095.1. GTDB lineage: Bacteria > Verrucomicrobiota > Verrucomicrobiia > Opitutales > UBA12508 > UBA12508. The sequence continues at coordinate 14,964 of MIDP01000027.1, forward strand.
GGAGAGTTGGCTCATAAATGGTACATTTTACAAAAAGTTTGCAAACGTTCAATCCCTTTTTCGATCGTCGCATCGGACGTCGCGTATGAAAGCCGAATGCAGGTGTCGTCGCCAAACGCGATGCCCGGAACGACAGCCACCTGCTGTTCTTGGAGCAGTTTGTCGGCAAAGGCGGATGAGGCACCAAAGTTCTCGATCGAGGGAAAGAGGTAAAACGCGCCCTGACTCTTAAAGACGCGCATGCCGTCGATGGCGCTGAGGCCGCTGTAAAGGAGCTTCCGGCGACGGTCGAAGGCCTGCCGCATGGATTCTACAGAGGCTTTTGAGAGAGCCTCGTTCTGTAACGCCGCCAGAGCTCCATATTGGGCGAACGTCGTTGCATTCGACGTCATGTGGCTCTGAAGGTTGTCCATGGCCTCGGCAATCCCCTTTTCGGCGACACTGTAACCGAGCCGCCAACCCGTCATTGCAAAGGTCTTTGAAAAGCCGCCTGTCGTGATGACGTACGGGAAGTAGTCCGCAACTGAGGCCGGTGAAAAGTGTTGAACGCCATCGTAGACGAGCGCCTCGTAGATCTCGTCGGACATGACATAAATGCCCTCGTGGACACAGTAATCGACCAGGGCGCAAATCTCTTCCTTGGAATAGACGGTGCCCGTCGGGTTTGACGGACTGTTGAGAATAAACAGCCGCGTCCGGTCGGTCTTGGCCGCACGGAGGTCATCGACGGTCACCTTAAATGCGCTGGCGAACGTCGTTTTCAGGAAGATGGGTGTGGCGCCTGCCAGGCGGACCATTTCGGGGTAACTCAGCCAATAGGGTGAGGGAATCAAGACCTCGTCTCCCGGACTGCAGACGGCCATGACGGCGAGATGACAGGAGAATTTGCCACCCGGACTGACGATAATGTTCTTTTCGGAAAGGCCAGTGAGGCCATTTTCGCACTCGTACTTTTTTGCGATCGCCTGCCGGAGAGGAAGAAGGCCAGCCGACGGCAAGTACTTTGTTTTCCCGTCCCGAAGCGCCTGTATGCAGGCCTCTTTGATGAAATCAGGGGTGTCGAAATCGGGCTCGCCCGATCCGAATTCGCAGATGTCCTTGCCAGCCGCCTTGAGAGCCTTTGCTTTGGCGGAAATGGCAAGGGTCAGTGATGGACTGATCTGTCTAGCCCAAATTGATAGTTGTTTCATATTTTGCTACAGATGCGTTTAAAGGTGTACCGATATCGAAGGTAATACGCGATGGTAACGCTCCAAATGCCGATGCCGATGCCGACCCAGAGTCCAACACCGTTCCAATGCAAGGGAAATGCGAGCCAGTAGGCGAGTGTCAAGGTGATGACAAAGTAGATCAAAAATCCTAAAAGCGTCGGAATAAGGATGTCGTGGAGTCCCCGTAACGCGGCAAGGGTGATCACTTGTATGCCGTCACCGATCTGTGCCCACGACCAAATGGCCAAAAATTGTACCGCCATTGCAATGACCAGCTCGTTGTCGATGAAACACCGCGCGATCGGCCTACCGAGCGTTAGGGAGATCAGGCTGCACACCGACATAAAGATAAAGGATAACCAAAGGCTGGAATTGACGATGCGTCTAACCTCAGCCCAGTCGCCCGCTCCACTCGCATGTCCAACGCGTATCGTCGTGGCAAAGCCGATCCCCAATGGCACCATGAAACACACGCTGACGAATTGGCCAACAATTTGGTGAGCGGCCAGGGTGTCTTTCCCAATCCAGCCCATCATGAAAGATAAACAGATAAAAGTGCCCCATTCAAACAGAATTTGCAGACTGATGGGCATCCCCGTTACAAAGATCTTTCGGAAACGTTTGAATTGCGTGTCAAAGACGTTCAAGAGGCTCCAATGGACATTCAGTGGCTTTCGCGAGAGGACGTAGTAGAGCAAGATGGCAAAGCTCACCATGCGGGAGAGGAAGGTGGCCACGGCCGCTCCCTTGACACCCATAAATGGAAATCCCCAGTTACCGAAAATCAGCAGCCAATTGAGAAAGATGTTGAGCACGACGCCGACATTCAGCATCCAAAAGGGCGCCCAGATGCGTCGGTGACATTCGCAAAAATTCTTGACCGCCTGGCAGCCAAACGCGAAGACGAGCGACCACATTGTCCACGGAGTGTATTCTTTAGCGCCGTCGACCACGGCCGAATTTTGGCCAAAAAATTCAAGACAACGTGGGTAGAGCTCAAAGAAAAGGCCGGCCATTATGCCATAGGCAAGCATCAACCATAGCCCGTGCTTGAAGGAATTAAGGGCGTCGTTGGGCCGCTTTGCACCGAGAGATTGTGAAACCAGGACGTGAATCGCCGATCCAAACCCGAGCCCAAAAATCAAAAACACCGTCACGACACTCGACCCAAAGGCAACGGCCGCGAGCGGCGCCACACCCAATCGACCGACCATGATGTTGTCACTCAGCTGGATGACCATTTGCCCGATTTGGCCCATAATCATGGGGAGCGCAAACAACATCGTCTGCTTGATTTCGGAAAAAGTTGAGAGACGGCGTAACATATCAAAAATTTGTATAGATGGCTAAAAGAATGATGACCACGCCAGCCAACAGAGCGCCAATTAGGGTGACGGTTCCGCCGGGCGCGCGGTAATCAATCGCGTAATGGCCGATACGACGTATTTTGAAGACGACGCAAGCAGGAATCAGGACAGCGAAGATACTGAACATGATCGCCGCGTAGCTCAAGACCGTTATAAAGCCATTTGGATAGATAAGAGAGATTCCGATTGGCAGTACGAGGGTGAGCAAGGTAGTTATCAGTCGTCCCTTGGCATTGGAAGACATTTTGAAGAGAGTGGCCAAGTAGTCGAAGAGACCGAGCCCAACGCCTAAAAAGGACGTCGACAAGGCCAAAAGCGAAAAGCTGCTCGTTAGGATCATGAGCTGGGGGGCGGTTGTCAGCTTGTTTAACTCGCCTAAAAAGGCGCCCAGGTCGTTGTTTTCCGCAAAAACATTCGCAAAACTGACATCGCCAGTCGCCGGCAAACTGCCCAAACAACAGAAGACCCACGTGATGTAGATGACGAGCGGCAACAGGCTGCCCACGACGAAAATGTGCTTCAGCCGGGAAACGTTTTCCGGACCAACGTAATCGACAATCGTGTGAATGCAGGTGTGAAAGCCAAAGGCCGTGAAAAAGATGGGAATGGCCAAGCTAAAGGCGTCAAAGCGCACGGGAATGTCGGCATTGAGGTTTTTAAAGTCGATAAAGTGATTGAGAGAAAACAGCACGAGGACCAAACACGTGATTTTTGCCGTAAACAAGATGCGGTTGGCATAGTCAACGGCCTTCGTGTGAAAGAATACAAAAATTCCCAAGATGCCCGCAAATAGGCATTGGAGGACTTGTGTTGAAAGGGGGATGTCGAGCAATTCCTGCAAAATACTGCCGCCGCCCGCGGTAAACGCCGCCAACAACGCGTAGAGCAAGAGAAGAAAGGAGAGACTCGCCGTGATATTTCCCCAAGCTCCCAAAAAGCGCTTGGCCGCCGTACCGATCGCAATGCCCTTGCCGACGTACAGGTTTATCTCGAGGGACAAGAGCGCGACATACGCCATCAAGCTCCACATGGCAACAAAGAGCCCAAGACTCTTCCAAAACCCAATTTGCGCCGCCGTGATAGGAAGGGCCAACATCCCCGCTCCCAGACCCATGCCGGCAATAATTAAGATGGATCCAATGTATTTTCCCGTAGACCGTTTCATCGCCCTCAGAAGATTTCAGAGACCGCACTTCCTGTCGAGCCAAAGTTTCGGATTTTAGCAAAAGATCATGGCAAAAGACCCTTTTGCAGCGGCCTTACAGGAGGCGTTGTTCTCTTTCCAATAGTGTCGGGTGGGAGTAATAGAAGGTGCTATAGAGGGGGTGAGGGACGAGGTTGGAGAGGTTTTTCTCGCTGAGTTTTTCGAGGGCGGACGTGAGTGGTGTGGCGGATCCGATGTGTAGTTTGGCAAAGGCGTCGGCCTCGTACTCATGTTTTCGAGACCAGGCGTTGAAGAGGGGCGTTGTCCAAAACGTGACGAGTCCACTGAGATAGGAGAAGAGCAGGAAAATGCAAATGATTCCCTGTGCGGGCGCGAAGCCGAAGGCCTCGTAAAAAGCAGGTTGCAGGCTCAGCCAATAGACGCAAAACAGTCCAACGAGCGTAAACAGGCCGCTCATAAGAATCATTTTGGGAACGTGGCCCTTTTTGTAATGGCCGATTTCATGTGCGAGAACGGCCTCAATTTGCTCGTGGGTCATCTGTTCGATAAGGGTGTCGAAGAGGACAATGCGTCGAAAGCGTCCAAATCCGGTGAAGTAGGCATTGGAGTGAGTCGAGCGCTTACTGCCGTCGATGACTTCTATGGTCTTTGCGGAAAATCCGGTGCGGTCGGCCAATTGAAACAGGCGCTCTTTGAGTTCGCCGTCCTTGAGCGGGCTGAGCTTGTTAAAGATGGGCAGGATCAGACGTGGGTAGAGGATCAACATGAGCAATTGAAAGCTGAAGAGCGCGACAAAGCCCCAAAACCACCAGGTTGACGGGTACAGCGTCACCATCCAGAGCAGGAGCGCCAAGACGGGCGTTCCAATGACGAACGACAGCAGCAGCTCTTTAACTTTGTCCAAAACCCAGAGGCGGCGTGTGCTTTTATTGAATCCGAATCTCGCCTCCAGCGCAAATTGGTTGTAGTACTCGAGCGGCAGGGTTGGTATCGAGAGAACGACACCGATGGCCAAAAACGACAACGCATTACCCCAGATCCCGCTTCCCCAGACGTTTCCAAAGAGATCAAGCATCCATGGCAGCCATTTACCCAAAATCACGACGGCCAAAATCATGGCACCAAAGAGGGTCTCCAGGACATCAAATTGCAACTTGGCGAGGGTGTACGTGAGGCTCTTGTCAAACACCTCTTGCGTGCAAAACCCACGAAATGATTCCGGCACCGTTCCTTGATGTCCCGCCACGTGCTTCGCATTTAAAAACAGTAAGACTAGCTCAACGCCGATTTGGGCAATGAGCAACACAATAAAGGTATACACTAAAACGTTCACAAGAACAGCTTGATTCCTCAATAAATTTCTGCAACGCTAAACTCTATGAATGTCACATTCGAAGAAGCCCTGAGCTCGTTAGAAAAGGTTGTGGAGACGCTCGAGACCGGCGATATCCCGCTGGCCGAGCTCGTCAAAAAGTACGAGGAAGGCCTCATGTTTTTAAAAATCTGCGAAAACCAACTGAAAGATGCCGAACTCAAAATCCAACAGATCTCCCAGGACAACACCCAAACGACCTTTAACGGCCTCGAATAGCCCGGAGCCTCAGCCAAGGAGCATGAAGACGTACGCCTGCGAAGCGTGGAAGTTGCGCTATGGCAAGACACATGCAGCTGAGTCGATCATCGATATTGCCCTAAAAAAAGTTTTGGAATCAGCTAAGAAAAACGAAGAATCCAATGACGTCATAATGAAAAGCTGGAAGGATCTCGTCGGTCCGCAGGCGTCGCATCGTTGTACGCCAATAACTTTCAGCGAGGGCTGCCTGACGGTTAGTGTTAACAATGCCACCCTGCGCAGCACACTCGAAATGCAAAAGTCGAAAATTCTGGAAAAGCTGAAAACGCTTCCCAATTGCCAAAACGCCCAGCGTATTCACTTTCAGGCCGGGTGAGTGGCCCCTCCATGCCTATCTTGTCGCTTGTCAATCCATTCTGGCGGTATGGAACAGCTAACCTCAATCATTAGCGAAGCTTTATTACTGCGCATCGGTTTTCCGATGAGCACTTGAATGCGTCATTTCATTACAAGTATTGACTCCATCCAACTCTGCGTGTGTCAACACGCCCTCGATGCGCCGTTAGAGAGCTCGGCGG
>MIDP01000028.1:0-21394 GCA_001831095.1 Verrucomicrobia bacterium GWF2_51_19
CCACATTCTCATTCCTGGAGACTATCAGGATTTGGATGCGAAGCAATTGAGCTACAGAGATAGAAGTACGGATGAAGTCAGTTTCGGCATAGGCAAGAAGACCGACATTCTCGACGTCGCCCACGAGACCTTGATGAAATGGGGCACGACGACTGAAGGTGCTGTTGGTGCGTTCCACGATCTCGCGATGCTCTTAGGTCTTGATCCGAAGGACTTCATCACAGATAAAGATTAAGACCTGTCAACGTGGCAAGGCCAGTCCTCCGGCCTTTCCAGTTTTAAAACGAAACACAAAAATGCATGCATTTTTGTGTTTCGTTTTAAAAGTGTTTTTGGGGGCTCTAGTGGTTTAATGGAGGTAAGAAGCAGGCGTCCAAGGATTTGATGAAGGGAGTGCACGAACGTGCTCGACCGAAGCAAACTCCGATGGACAACGAACTTATTACATTCATTGGACCACTAGAAAGGGTTTGGGAAATCTTCTTATTCTATAAAAAAGGTTTCCCTGTGAGTAGGCGACCTTTCACTGAATCGCGACTTCGTTGAGGTCGAGTGTGGAATTATAAGTGGTGCCGTCGGTGCCCCAGGTGCTCTCGTCGTCGAGGAAGGACGTGAGGGTATTGTACTTGGTGAGGCCGATGGCAGTGACGGCCTTTTTCTCGAGAGTGCGGTAGCGGGGCGTAAAGCGTTGAACGGTGCTGCGGTTGTTGGATGCGCGGTAATTGGTGTTGTAGTTCCAATTGGGGTTAACGCTGTTGTCGTAGGAGCCGATGTAGTTGGACCAGGGCTGCCAGTCCATTTTGGAGCGGTAGAGAGAGAGAATGGCGCCGTTGACGGTGATGGTCGAGCCCGTTGGCCATTTTTCCAAAATGCGAATGCAGTCTTCGACGCCGCGTGAGTCACCTCCGCAATCAACGGCATCTGGGTCACTGTTTGACTCTTCCCAAGTCCAATTAGAGCCAGACAGGTCGCCCAAGAGCTGATAGCCGGGGTGTGTCGTTCCAGTAACCAGCGTGGCGTTGATGGTAATATCCTCTGGAGTGCTCATTTCGCGGTCGCCGTAGCTGAGGTAATCTTTCCATTGCGACGAGAGGACGGTGATGGAGTCGGCGGCGATGAGGGCTATTTGCGTGCTGTTGGTGTTGAAATCGCCTTGAATGAAGAGGGCGCCGTTGGTGGCGATCACGACGTCTCTTGGAAGCGTTGCCGCATTTTTCAGGCGAACGGCGTAGCAAACGGGCGCCAAAAAGTAATTGACGTAAGGAGGCGATCCGGCTGCGCTGTCGTTGCCGATATAGAGACTGGCATCATAAACATCTTTAAAATCGATGAGCCTTTCACGGAAACGGGTATAAAAAGCACAAGAATTCGTAACGCAATATTGTTTATAATTGTCTCCAGAATAAGTGCTGTCACCGGAGTCGATCATGCGGACGTAAGGAGTGTTCAACACCAACATGCTCTGCATCGCGTTGAGGTTTTCCCAGTGGATGTTTGCAAAAGACGTGTTGTAATAAAAGTTTTTCGGCAATTCGAAATAAATAGTTCCGTTGCTGCCAAAGCCAGAGATATTGGACAAGTTAGCGACATCGACATCGACCATGATTTGCCAGAGGTTGGCGCGCTCATTCCACATGAGGTTATAGCCAGTTGCGTCGAGGCCGCTTCGGTATGACAGAATGGTGAGGTTGCCAGCGCCATCGTCTTCCATAACGAATGGAAGCTGGGTATCCGTCGATGAGTGTTCGCTGTAGACGCGAATGGGCATGTTTGGCAAGGCCGTTTCAGTGCAATCGATGGGCTCCTCTGGGACATCAGATCCGTCGACATTGGACGTCAGTTGGCGAACAACTGTGTAGCTTTTACTGGCGTTGTTGAAATAGTTTGTCGGCAGTCTGTAAAAAGAATCTGATCCAGAGCCACTCGCCGCGTACTTGACAGACAATGTCGTGATTGATTCCGTGTTCGAAGCGAAGGTATAGTCGGCCTTGAGGAAGTCAAAGACGCTCAAATAACGGCCTACGATGCTGTTAAAGGAACGTTCACGCGTGTCAAAACCGAGGTTAAAAGTCTGCTTTTCAGCGTAATCCCTGCGATCAGCGTCTTCAAAAGACAAAAATGGCGGATACGTGCAATGGTCGGTGTTGTGAGCGACACAGACATAGGTGCCGCAATTGTTGGCGAACTTGTGACCTTCGATGAGCTTTAAACGCTCGAGGGCCTCCGTCGATGACGAAAAACCGCTGCCGGCTGTCGATCCAAAATAGTCGGCCAAGTCGCTGATCGAGTAGAAACGGCCCGTTGTGCTGGGTGCCTCCAACGGGGGGTCAATGAGTGCGTGCGGGCCAAGAAAGTTTTCCATTTCCATGTTCAATTCGTTATAAGTATGCCCACCACTTATTGGCCTAGTGCAATGAGGAATATAGCCTAAGCTTGCATCGATACCTGGAATAAAGAGTTCCGGCATGCCGGTCTCTTCGGTTTTTACATAATCGCCCCATGTGGCATTTGCGTATTGGGCAAAACTTTCATAGGAGCCGAAGCTGGAAGCGTTGCTGGTGTAATAATCAGAACCGTTCTTGTAGCTGCTTGTGCCAGATCCACTTGCATTGACAAAGAGAACGTTGCCATCGGTCGCCCGTGTGCCACAAAAAGAGAAGTATCTGTAGAGGTCGTAACTGTAATTGCGCAAAATGGTAGAGTCGTTATAGGGAAGAAGTTCGCTGCTCATGACAGCCATGTCATCGGCACTGCTGCCTGGGACATGCATGATGTTGCCAGAAGCGCTCACGGCCGCTGAAAATGTCTGCGTAGCTGACGGGCCAAATCGTAGGTCACCGTTGACGTGAATGGGGCCGCTCCACGTGTGCGCATGTTGAAAATTGATGGCGGCGTCGCCTTGTGAAAAGAAGAGAAAGTCGGTCAGCGGCTTGTCTTCGACGCGGCACATGGCATATCCGTAGTGGGTAGAGGTCTCGCCAAACGAGTCTGTCACTTGAATGGACGCCAAAAGCAAGACGTCAGATCTGTCGGTGCCATTGGTGAGTCGACTCCAAAAGATGGGCCCGCCGCGCAGGTTGACGCTGTTGAGGGTGAGCCCGTCGATCGTGATACCAGAAAAGTCAGGGTTGCTCAGAGGCGACGACACCGTTGCAGTGCTCCGCAAGAGGTCACTATAGAGGGTGTACGTGTTCGACTTCGACCGCAGCTGTTGAATAGCCTGGTTGAAAACGGCCTCCAGCACCGTCTTTGCCTTTTCAGCCTTGAGGCCGCGATCGACGAGATTACGCTGCGTCGTGCTCGCCTTGAACGTAATCGCCAACATTGTCGATAAGACGAAGAGGCTGACCAGTATGATGATCAACACATTCCCAGCGTTTTTTTTCATAAAAGTTTTCATAATCAATACAGCACCATTTGAAACGTGCTCTGTCGCGTGACACCATGCTTGCCAGATCGGTTCAAAACGCCGCTGATGTAGAGTTCACTATTGGATCCCAGCATAAATAGCTGATTTTCGAGCGTGCCTGTCATTTGTCCAGTGACGTCGTGGGAGAGCTCCTCCGTCAAGTACTTGCTCGCACTGCTGTAGAAACGTTTGCGAGTCACCCGGTTGTACGTCAGCCCATTGAGCGTTACCGGTGTCACGTCGTATTGGATGGTGTCACCGTCAATCAGGGTCACGATCAAACGATTGCCGGGCTCATTGACTGGAGCTGTTGCCCACGAGCCATTCTCATACTTGACCTCAAAGGTGTCCTTTTGCCGCATGTCCTTTTCCAAAGACGCAGACAAACCACGCATGTCGGCAATCAGCTTGAAATTCGCCATCAATGTGTAACTCGTCTCCACCTGCGAAATCAGAAATTGCGCAATTACCAAAATAAACATGCTCCCAAGGGTTAGGGCTATAATCACTTCAGCCAACGTAAACCCAGCGATAGAGGGTGCCGAAGGGGTCTCTAGCTTCGTTCTCGTCGATCGGGCTAGGTCACGTACGTCAGTACGCTCCCGTCGCCCTCCTCCTCGGGCCTTGCTATAGACCCCTTCGGCGCCCTCTATCGCTGGGTTGTTAAAACTATTGGGACAAGTAGTTTGCATATGTGTAAACGCATTGTAAAACCGATGCTAGCGGCGTTCTCGTCGATCGGGCTAGGTCACGTACGTCAGTACGCTCCCGTCGCCCTCTATCGCTGGGTTGTTAAAACTAGGTGGTGATTTTTTCATGTGCGGATAAAAACCGATGCAAAATAGATGCAAAAATGTGGCTTTGCGCGAGTACGATTCGGCCGTAGCGTACGAGATGGTACGTGAGGCCGTCGACGGAGCGCGAAACGCATTTTGGCATCTATTTTGCATCGGTTTTTACTGGGATTTGTGTTTAATTGCTGTAAGCGAGGCGTGAGGCCAGGAGTCTTGTTCTGTGGAGAGGAAGAAGGGGTCCTTCCAGCGGTAATTCAGCCTGATTTCTAAAAAGTCGGTAAAGTCGGTGCCAGATGAGGCCTGGATGGTGAGTGCCATGCCGAAATTCATGTCTGCTGTGCCTGTATTGCGGGAGTCGACTGTTGTATAGACGTATGTGCCGTCGATAGGGAGGTCGGCGAGGGTCGAGAAGGTTCTGCCGTCGAGACTGATGATGTTTTTGACCAGCGTGATGGAGCTGGGGTCGAGGTCGGCGTAGGGGCGGTTGACGATTTGGTTAAAGTAGCTAGTGGCCAGAACGTTGGCGCGGGCGCGGTAGAAGGAAGCAAGAGAGTCTTTTTGGAGAAAAAACAAGCTCATCAAGATGCCCAGGCTCATGATGCTGAAAAGGCCGATGCCCACCAAGACCTCGACAAGTGTGAAAGCTGCTTTTTGCTTGTGTTTCATCCTTCCGCGAAACATTAAATAGTTGTGAGCGATAAAGTCAACACAGCTTGTATATTAGGCGAAGCGTTTTATAGGAAATCAACGCTGGAGGTAGCGCGTCAGTTGATCGGTAAAACACTCTGCCGGGCCTATGATAACGGTGTTGTTCAGCGCTTATCGATTGGAGAAGTCGAGGCTTACGACGGATTTGAAGACAAAGCGTCCCACGCGCACAAAGGCCGGACAGAGCGCAACGCCCCTATGTTTGACGCTGGCGGCCGTTGGTACATTTACCTGTGTTATGGTGTGCACTGGATGCTCAACATCGTGACGGGCGACAAAGATTACCCGGCAGCTGTTCTGATTCGCGGTGCAGGTACGCTCTCTGGCCCAGGCAAGCTCACCCGGGCGCTCTCCATCGACAAGTCCTTTAACGATCAGCCTGCGATGCCCATCAGCAAATTGTGGATAGAGGACGCCCCATCGATCGACGAGGCCAATGTCGCGCGTTTCCCACGCATAGGTGTTTCCTACGCCGGTCCTCATTGGGCCGCTCAGCACTATCGTTTTAAGCGCGTGTTTACATGTCGAGAATCGTAAACATGAGCTCTGCGCTGGAAACTTCTTTGTCGCCGACTCTGCAGACCGCCTCAGCATTGGCGATTTTGTTTGCGCGAATCTTGGTGAGCTTGACGTGGATATCGAGTTGGTCTCCTGGGCGGACGGCCTGACGGAATTTAACCTTGTCGCAGCTCATAAAGAGTGTGATTTTGTTGTGGGACGACGTCCGCTTGAGCATTAGAATGCCGGCCGCCTGTGCCATGGCCTCGATTTGCAAAACGCCTGGCATGACTGGATTGCCAGGAAAGTGGCCCTGGAAATAGGGCTCATTGATGGTAACATTCTTGATAGCGCGTAATTCATTGTCGTTGGGGATGTCGACGATGCGGTCGATCATGATAAAGGGGTAGCGGTGCGGCAAAAATGAGAGAATGCGTTGAATGTCGATTGACTTTTCATTGGGCAAAATAGGTGGAATGTCGTCTGCCTTTTTGCCGAATTGCTTGTCGTGCTGCGTCTTGAGGGCTTTTGTGAACTCCGCGTTGAGTGCGTGTCCAGGACGAACGGCGATGATGTGCGCCTTGATTGGCATGCGGAGCAGGGAAATGTCGCCAAGAATATCGAGGATCTTGTGGCGGACAAACTCGTCGGTAAAGCGCAGGGGCTCCTTTGACAGCACCTGGTTTCCCTTGATGACGATAGCCGAGTCGAGACTGCCGCCCTTGATTTTACCCATCTTTATAAGCGGCTCGATGTCCTCGTAAATTGTAAACGTGCGGGCTGGCGCTATGTCCGACAAAAAGCTTTCGGGCGTGATGTCAAGAGAGAGGTGTTGCGTGTGAATACCGCGGTCGTCGGCCGACGTACACGTGATTTTAAGCCCATTGTAGGGTAGGGCGATGAGGGATCGGTTGCCTGACGTGACGGAAATAGGCTCCTTGAGCTCAAAAACAGCGCGGTCCTTGTCCTGAGCAACCGGCTCGCCTTCGAGAATCAAGTTGGCAAAATATTTAGCAGAACCATCGAGAATAGGCGGCTCACTAGCGTCCATTTCAACAACAACGTTGTCCACGCAGAGCGCGTTCAGGGCTGACAACAGGTGTTCAATCGTGTGCAGAGTGACAGCGCCATCCTGTATCGTGGTGCCTCGGACGAGGTCTGCAACCATGCCAATCGAGGGCGCGACGGTAGGGTGTCCGTAGAGATCCATGCGCTGAAAGACGATACCCGTGTCTACCGGAGCGGGCTTTAATGTCAGGTGAACCTCTTGACCCGTATGCAGGCCCTTTCCCTTGAGCGATACTGTTCTGTTTAACGTGTGTTGCTTCATGCCTTGAAAGCTAAAGATAGAATGAGCGCATCGCAAGAACAGAGTTAAAAAATTAGGGGAGCTTTTGAGCTCCCCCATGTTGAGGATAAAAAATATGAATTTCTCAATTGAGCAACTTTGCCATCGTGCCGTCTTTTTTCATTTCAATGATAGCTTTGGAAAACGCTTCAGCTTCGGCCTTTTTCTCTGGCTGGAAAGCGAAATAGATGGGGATTTCGGCAATGGGCTTATTGACGTCATAGGATACTTTGTCTTTTGCAATCAAAACATCGATCGTTTTGCCTCCAGAAGAAACTTCGGCGACCCAATAATCGACCTTGCCAACGAGCAATGCATTCAAGCATTTTGTGTCGAGGTCGAAGTACGATGGAGTGAATTTGTTTTCCTTGATTGCCTGGGAAATGGCTTCACCATAGCTGTAACCCGAAATCAGACCAACAGTCTTGCCTGAGAGCTCTGCCACTTGAGTGATGACAGGCTTGTCTTTGAGGCCATAAACGTACATCCGCTTTGGTGTATAGGCCTCTGTTTTTATAGCAAAATCGGGCGTAGATTGCGGAACTGCCGGGAAATAGGCATCCAAAACTTTATCGCGAAAGGCTTGTTGCGTGTTTTTAGTCGGCAAAATTTCCAATATACAGGTAATGCCAGTGCGCTTCTCTATTTCTCGCAACACGTTAACATGCGTTCCAGCATTTCTGCCTTCGACAAGTTTTGGAATAACGAAAGAACCAACTTTTATCGTCGGCCCTCCGTGAGCAACACACAACAGCCCGCTAGCGAGCAGGAAAGAAGTAATTTTTTTAATAGAAGGTAACATAGATTTCCTTTCTTCGTCAGTTATTGAACCATAAAATACAAACTTTTGCAAAAGTTTTTCAAGACACCATAGATTCTTTTTTCTTAGATTCGGTAAATGACAACGATTGTTTGTCTTTGGCGACTCCCACCTTGATGGGCTTTTTGTGGGTGATTTCGCCCTTGAGGACGGCCTCAGCGAGTGGGTCTTCGAGGTAGCGTTCGATCGAGCGCTTGAGCGGCCGGGCGCCGTATTTCTTGTCATAGCCCTTTTCGACGAGAAAGTCTTTTGCTTCCTTTTTGAACTCGAGAAGAATGTCGCGTTCTGTTAGCCGCTTGGTAATTTTGGAGAGCTCGAGGTCGACAATCTGGTGCATTTGCGGGAGTTCGAGGGAGTGGAAGACGATTAGGTCGGTGATGCGGTTGAGGAACTCCGGCTTGAAGACTTTTTTAGTGGCTTCGTTGATTTGCTCCTTCACTTTTTCAAAGTCCTGAGCCGCGCTGATGCCGTGTCCAAAGCCGAGTGATACCTCGCGTTGAAGCAGGTCTGCGCCGACGTTGGATGTCATAATCAGTATGGTGTTGCGGAAGTCGATGACGCGGCCAAGGCTGTCAGTGAGCCGGCCTTCTTCGAGGACCTGCAACAAGATTTGGACAACGTCGGGGTGTGCCTTTTCAATTTCGTCAAAGAGAATAACCGAGTAAGGCTTTCTGCGGACCGATTCTGTAAGCTGGCCGCCTTCTTCGTGGCCAATGTAGCCTGGAGGCGATCCGATGAGGCGCGAAACGGCGTGTTTCTCCATATACTCAGACATGTCGACTTGAATAATGGCATCCTGATTGCCGAAGACCTGTTCAGCCAACTTTTTGGCCAAATAAGTCTTGCCGACTCCCGTGGGCCCTAGAAACATGAAGGATCCGATGGGCCGGCGGGGGTCTTTGAGGTCGGCTCGCGAACGTCGCAGAGCCTTTGCAATAGCGATGGTTGCCTCTTCCTGCCCAATGACTTCGGCCTGCAGCGTCTTTTCGAGACTGAGGAGCTTTTTGGCTTCCTTTTCTTCCATTTTGGAGAGGGGAATGCCTGTCCAGTCGGCGACGATGCGGAAAATGTCTTCATCGGTGACGTTGACGCGCTCTTCTTTTTGGGTCTTTTTCCACTTGTCGACGGCCTTTTGCTGTTCGTCTTCGAGCTTTTTCTCTTGATCGCGCAGCTTGGCGGCCTTTTCAAAGTCCTGCTTTTCGATGGCCTTTTCTTTCTTGTCCGTGACGGCCTTCATTTCCTCATCAAACTTGTCTTCGCCGGGGAAGGCCTTCATGGTTTCAATGCGCATGCGAGATCCCGCCTCATCAATGACGTCGATGGCTTTGTCTGGCAGGTAACGGCCCATGATGTAGCGGTTTGATAGCTTTACAGCGGCTTCGAGGGCCTCGTCGGTGTAATGGACGTTGTGGTGGGCCTCGTAACGCTCCTGGAGTCCCTTCAAGATGAGAATAGCCTCGTCGATCGACGGCGGCTCAACGGTGATCGACTGAAAACGGCGGTCCAGGGCACCATCTTTTTCGATGTTTTTTCTGTATTCTGAAATTGTCGTGGCGCCGATACACTGCATTTCTCCGCGCGACAGGGCTGGTTTCAAGATGTTGGATGCGTCCATGGCTCCTTCTGCGGAACCCGCGCCGACAATCGTGTGTAGCTCGTCGATAAAGAGCAGAACGTTTTTGACCTTGCGGATCTCGTCCATGACGGTCTTGAGGCGCTCTTCAAACTGGCCTCTGTACTTCGTTCCGGCGAGCATGAGGGCCAGGTCCAGCGTCATCAGGCGTTTGTCTTTGAGCATGTCTGGAACTTTGCCTTCAATAATCGATTGCGCAAGTCCCTCGACAATTGCCGTCTTGCCGACGCCTGCCTCTCCAATGAGGACCGGGTTGTTCTTGGTGCGACGACACAAAATTTGAATCATGCGGCGAATTTCCTTTTGACGGCCGATAACTGGGTCGAGCTCGCCACGGGCCGCTTTTTCAGTCAAATCGCGGCCAAAGGACTTAAGTGCAGGGGTCCGTGAGTCTGCGGCGCGGCGATCGGTCATTGGAGCGCCTCCAGGCATGTTGCCTGGCTCAATCATTGGCGGGTATTGGGGTGGAAGGTCGCCCTCTTCTTCCTCATCTTCCTCTTCTTCATAATCTTCGGGATCCGCGACGTAATTGGGGTCGAGCTCTATGAGGATTTCGCGACGGCAAACATCGATGTCGACGTTGAGGTTCTTCAAAATGCGGGCGGCGACGCCTTCACCTTCCCTCAATAAGCCCAACAAAATGTGTTCCGTTCCTATGTACGAGTGATGGAGCGCCTTCGCCTCTTTGGCTGCCAGCGCGAGCACCTTCTTCACTCGCGGCGTAAAGGGGATTTCGCCCGTGCCTGGCGTCGGGGCATTGGTTGAGCCGCTGACGTACTTTTCGATGGCCGTGTGGACCGTGTCGATGTCCAGTCCCATCTTGTGTAAAACGTTGACAGCGACTCCCTGGCCCAATTCCAAAAGGCCCATGAGGAGGTGCTCTGTTCCAACGTAGTTTTGGCGCAGACGCGACGCTTCTTTTCTTGCCAGCGCTAATACCTGTTGAGCTCTGGGCGTAAAATTATGTAAAGGTCCCATTATGTTTGAGGCAGAGGTTAAAATGGTCTCTAGCGGCGTTCTCGTCGTTCGGGCTGAGTCACGTACCAACGTACGCTCCTGTCGCCCTCGCTCCTCGGGCCTTGCTATAGAACCATTTTTCCCACTGCCTCACTCCTTGTAAGTTGTTTTAAGTAAAAGAGACAAATCTGGCCTATGGCCAACTTTCGCTCTTCTTGGTAAAGACAGGTGTAAAATGGATGCCACTGGCTTTGCGCGAGTACGATCTGCCGTAGCGTACATAAACGTACGTGAGGCAGTCGACGGAGCGCGAAACGCATTTTTGCGCCATTTTGCACCTGTCTTTAGAAATTGAATTTCGATTCACATTATACAGAAGGTTTTGGGAAATTTGCAAATTCTTTTCTCAAAAAGGTTGCGCGGAAGGCGTCGCGTTGATCGGAACTTTTCGCGCTACTCATCTTCAGTTCGATGTGGGCTGGCTGGACCTCGGTGAAAAGACGGTCGATCTTTTTGCGCTGCACTTCTGGAAACATTCCGTAATCGATGCCCAGGCGAATCAACGACAGGAGGTTCATAGACTCATCTGCAGACGTGTAACAGCCGTTGGTCAGGACACCGTAAGCCCTCGAAATCTTGTCCAAGACTTTGTGTGGCTGCTCGTGAATCACCTTTTCGCGGGCGTACAGTTCATGCTCCAAAAGTTTGCCCAAAAGGTGTTGTAGGCGTTCGAGAATCGTCTCTTCTGACTCTCCCAAGGTCTGTTGATTGGAGATTTGGAAAAAGCTGCCCTTGGCGTCACTGCCCTCGCCGAAGAGGCCGCGAACCATGATGTTCATCGCGTTCAAGCTGCGAATGACCGGATCAATGAGGTCCGCGAGGACGAGGCCCGGGAGGTGCATCATTGCGGAGGCGCGCATGCCCGTTCCCAAATTCGTCGGACAGGCCGTGAGGTAGCCCCACTCGGACGAAAAGGCGAAAGAGAGCCGAGCCTCTATGGCATCGTCGAGCGCGGTTAGCTTTTTCCATGTTGGCAAAAACTTCAAATCGTTGCCCAGGGCCTGAATGCGCAGATGGTCTTCTTCATTGATCATCACCGCGTAGTCCTGACACGCGCTGACACAGACGGCTGCATACTTGGTGGTGTCGACCAACTCTTTACTGATGAGGTGCTTCTCTACGAGAACGAGGCGGTCGGTCTTGTCGAGATCGCCCATGCGGAAAAGGTCGCCCTTTGCGAATTCGGGTAACTTGGACAACGCCATCTCGCACTGAGACAGCACACTTCGCTTTTGAGCTTCGCGCGCCCACCCAGGAAATGGCTGATCAGCAAGGTTGCGAGCCAACCGTATCCGCGTACTCAATACAACGGGCTTGGGGTCCCATTGCGGTATCTTCTTTAAAAAAGTGCTCCTCATATTGCTCAGTAAGACCATTGCAAAATGTCCCACTGCGTTCTCGTCGTTCGGGCTAGGTCACGTACGTCAGTACGCTTCATGTCGCCCTCGCTACTCTGGTCTTGCTATAGGCTCATTTTTCAACGGTCTTACACTTCATAGTGTCTTTCAGTATAAGCCTTTGGAAAAATCACTTACTGTCAAGCCCATTAAGACCCTTGACTTGCTATAGAACCATTTTTCAACAATTTTGCCTTTTGTCCAGTTGTTCATTTGCAAAGACCGATGAAAAATGGATGCAAAAATGTGGCTTTGCGCGAGCACGATCTGGCGTAGCGTACATAGAGGTACGTGAGCCAGTCGGCGCAGAGTGAAACGCATTTTTGCGCCATTTTACATCGGTATTTAAAAAAATATTCCGATAGCCTTGACATAGAGGGTAATTCGCTGTCATTTTCGGAGGGGTGAGCAAGAAAAAACACGCAAAAAAAGAGTACCAGCCGCAACGTTTCCAGCCCAAAGTCTTCTTGATTTGGTCGGCATTGTTGGCCTTGGTTCTATATTCATGGTTTGCGCAACCGCACCAGACGACGCTCGTTCACCTGAGCATGCAGGAAGTCGTTACGGCGGCAGAAAAGGGTGACATCGTTGAGGCAGATATCAAGCCTGACACCAGTGGCGGGCCCTCTTGGTACCACATCTTTGGAAAAATCAAAAACAGCGAATCGCTCCAGCGGCGTTTTTCAGATAATGACAAGCTCAAAGACCTCAAAGTCCTGCCATTTGAGGCCGAAGGAAGGCTCACGGACAGCCGTTTTAATGAGTTGATGGACTCCAATAGCGGCCTGAATCTCAAAGAGCGGCCTGCCAGCACCTTCCTCAACGACATCGTCATGAGCATTGTGCCGTTCCTCATCATCATCGGCATTCTCTATTTTCTCTTCATGCGTCAAATCAAGATGGCTGGCAAGGGAGCCATGAGCTTTGGAAAGAGCAAGGCACGTATGCTCACGCGCGACAACAAAAAGACGACTTTTAAAGACGTTGCCGGCTGCGATGAGGCCAAGGAAGAGGTCCAGGAGATCGTTGAGTTTTTAAAAGATCCGCAAAAATTTCAAAAGATCGGCGGACGTATTCCAAAAGGCTGCCTGATGGTTGGCGCCCCAGGTACCGGAAAGACTGTCCTGGCCCGTGCGGTGGCCGGAGAGGCCGAGGTGCCGTTTTTCAGCATCAGTGGTTCTGATTTCGTCGAGATGTTTGTGGGCGTCGGCGCTGCCCGTGTCCGCGACATGTTTGAACAGGCCAGAAAAAATGCCCCGTGCATTGTCTTTATTGATGAAATCGACGCTGTAGGCCGTCAACGCGGTGCGGGTCTCGGCGGCGGCAACGACGAACGTGAACAGACGCTCAATTCTCTCCTCGTCGAGATGGATGGCTTTGATGGCCGTGAGGGCGTCATTATCATCGCCGCGACCAACCGTCCTGATGTCCTCGATAGCGCCCTGCTCCGCCCCGGCCGCTTCGACAGGCAAATCGTCCTCGATCTGCCTGATCTCAAGGGTCGCGAGGAAATCTTAAAAGTCCACGTCAAGAAGATCAAAATCGACAAAGACGTCAACCTCGAGGTGGTCGCCCGCAACACGCCTGGCTTTTCCGGTGCCGACCTCGAAAACCTCCTGAACGAGGCTGCCCTCCTCGCCGCTCGTCACAACAAAAGCGCCGTTGAGCCAATCGATCTCGACGAGGCCAGGGAAAAAATCTCTTTTGGCCGCGAGCGCAGAAAGCTCATGGACGACGAAGATAGAAAGATCACCGCGTATCACGAGGCCGGCCACGCCATCATTCAGGCGAAGATCGACGACGGCTACATGCCAGTCCACAAGGTCACCATCATCCCGCGCGGTCAGAGCCTCGGCAGCACCATGTTTTCGCCCAAAAAAGACATCCTCAATCAATCGAAAAAGCGCGCACTCAACCAAATTTGCTGCGCGATGGGCGGACGCGTCGCCGAAGAGCTCATCTTTAAAGACATCACTAGCGGCGCCTCAAGTGACATCAAGTCTTCCACCCGTCTCGCCCGCAAAATGGTCTGCGATTGGGGCATGTCGTCTCTCGGAACGACCGCCTGGGGCGAAAATCAAGACCATATCTTTCTCGGTAAGGAAATCACCCGCAATCAAAATTACAGTGAAGAGACTGCACAAAAAATCGATGCAGAAATCAAGGGGATCATCGACAAACAATACGCCCGCAGCAAGCGCATTCTGTCCGAAAATAAGACGGCTCTCCACGCAACGGCCGCCGCACTCCTCCAATACGAGACCATTGAAGGCAACCACGTCCTCGAAATCCTCTCCCACGGCGCTATTCAGTCGCCCATCGTGCAAAACGAGCTGAAGACAAAGTGAGTATGCAAGGGCTACCAGACATCACACCTTTTCGAAAGCGCTTGAGCGAGCTGGATTCCCAGATGGCGAGTGCTGATTTTTTTCAAGACCAAAAACGCGTGATGGAGGTTTCTCGCGAACACCAGCGCTTGACGAAGCTGTTGGACCTTCACAACGATTGCGAAAAGCTCGCACGGCAGCTTGAAGAAAATGCGGCGCTAGAAAACGATAGCACAGTTGAGGAAGAATTGCGGTTGTTGGCGGCAGAAGAGAAGTGTGATCTTGAGAATCGCTTGCAAAAAGCCAAGCAGACGCTATTGGAGGCCATGTTGCCGCCGGATTCCAGCGATTCGCGCAATACCGTTGTCGAAATTCGGGCAGGGACAGGTGGTGAGGAGGCGGCTCTCTTTGCAGGAGATTTGTACCGCATGTACTGCCGCTTTGCGGAAAAAAAAGGGTGGACCATTGAGCCCTTAAATTCGAGCCCGTCGGAAGTGGGTGGCTTTCGCGAAGTTTGTTTTCTGGTAAAGGGTGAAGAGGTCTACAAAACACTGAAATTTGAAGGTGGCGGGCATCGTGTGCAGCGCATTCCTACGACGGAGGCCAATGGCCGTATACACACGTCCGCGGCAACAGTTGCAGTCTTGCCAGAGGCCGAAGAGATCGACATCTCTATCCGCCCTGATGAAATCGAGGTGACCATCTGCCGTGCAAGCGGGCCAGGAGGGCAGGGGGTCAACACGACCGATTCCGCTGTCCAGATTTTACACAAGCCGTCTGGCATGATCGTTACCTGTGCGGATGAGCGTTCGCAGCAGAAAAACCGCGTCAAGGCGATGACGGTGTTGCGTTCTCGTTTGTTGCGCCAGCGGAAAGAAGAAGAGGAAGCAAAATACGCGGCAACGCGCAAAACGCAAGTCGGCTCCGGTGACCGTTCAGAGCGTATTCGAACCTACAATTTCCCGCAAAATCGACTCACCGATCACCGCATTGGATTGACGTTGTACAGCCTTTCAAATCTAATGGAAGGCGATCTCGACGCACTCGTCGACGCACTCCAACAGGCCGATCTGAAGCTAAAGATCGAGGACCTCTTGCGCTGAACAGTACAGCTGATTAAAAGATCTGCCCCTCTCGGAGCTGCATAAAACATTGCCCAAAGGTTTGCTTCATGAGGCGAGTGGCCAATCTCCCGGTGCAGTGCATCGGGGAAATATTTTGCACGCCGAGCGTCTTGAGTTCCGCAATCACCTGTTCAATGGCTTCTGAACGCATATCTCTGAGATGAAACCCGCCGACGAGCATGTGGAGCGGCTGGTTATTGAAGGCCTTTTGTACCCATCTCAGCATATTGGCTAGGCCTGGATGCGCGCAACCGACAAGCACAATCAGGCCTTGTGGAGATTGCACGACGATCGCCTGCTCGTAAGCGGTCTTGCCATTGAACTCACCGCAAATTTCACCGGTCGTCGAAACACCCGCCGTCAGGGCTATCGGGGTTGCGCTCGACTCCACGACTTTGAGGTGGAGAGAGGCCGCTTTGGCCTTTATCTCTGGGCTGAAATGCGGGCAAATGTAGACAGAAGCGTTGGAGCATGCTTCCGCAATAGACCAAAGGCCCGTCACGTGATCCCAGTGATCGTGCGACAAGACAATGTGCTTGATTTTGGCAAGATCGACACCGAACTTCCGCAGGTTTTTTAAAAAGACAGCGGCGTCGCCAAACGTGTCGAATAGCACCTCATCCCCTATCAAAAACGAGACGCCCCAACGCCGTATGAGTCGCTCACGGCCGCTTGAACCATTTGCAAGTAATGTGATTTTCATGATCCTTCCCTCGTCAACCATTGTACGAACGTGCCAAACATTGCGTCAAACAAAAAGACAAGGATTAATGGCCTTAACGGCTTTATTATAAAAGTTTGCTTGCACTTTAAAAAAAATTATGTAGATTTCTACTCTCATGCAAGACGAAGAAATGCATACAGTTGAAGCGCTTTCCGCGAACGAACACACAGAATTCAAGAAGTCTTCTTTATCCAAGGCTGTGATTTTGACTGGCTTGGGAGTCGGTCTCAGTTTGGTTGCTGTCTTTTTGGCAGTCAATGGTCGAGGCAATGCCAGCCTCGCTCGAGAATACATGGAGTCGATGCAAAAGCAGGTGGCTGTGATGGAGGATGCACTGAGCCGGGCCGATGTGAAGATCGACGAGCTCAATCAAATGGACATGCGCCACGCCAACCAGATTCGGTCGATTTCGGAACAGGTTCAAAACGAGCTCAACAAGGTCAGCGTTACCCTCAATGAGACCAATACCAAAGTCAGTCGCCAAGGGGAAGCCCTCGAAAAACTTCTCAAGCATTTTACGCGCAAAACATCGCCGGAGCTCCTGTTGGTCAACAACGAACATATCTATGAAATCCAGACCGGTGACACTTTTGGAAAGATCGCCCAACGCTGCGGACGCTCGATAGACGCCATTCGCACGGCCAATCCGACGGTCAATCCCCGCAAACTCCAAGTAGGGCAGCAGATCAAGATACCTTCAGAGTAAATTGTTCATGGATTCCAAAACTCGCCCCGCGCACTGGGAATTGAGAGAAGATGAGCTCTTTTCCAGTTGTTCCATTTACAGCGTGCACAAACAGCGATTCCGCCACCCGGTGCGCCAACAAGAAGGCCAATTTTACGTCATCAAGACGAACAACTGGGTCCAAGCCATTGCGCTCACGCCCGAAAAAAATATCATTTTAGTCCAGCAATATCGGTTTGGAATACAGGCGCTGTCGTGGGAGACGCCCGGTGGCGCGCTTGACGGCAGAGAATTACCCATAGCAGGTGCGGCACGCGAATTGCAGGAAGAGACAGGCTATGTCGGCAAAAATGCCCACTTGATCGGTCAATGCTACCCCAATCCAGCCATTCAAGACAACACGGTCTTCTTTGTATTGATTGAGGATTGCGTACCGAGTGGTGCCACGCAGTGGGACACGCACGAAGAATTGGCGACAAAAGTCGTTACCATTGCCGAGGCCTTTGATATGGTCCAGACGGGTGAAATTTGTCACGGCATTCCTGTTGCTGCCTTGTTTTACCTACAAAGTTATTTGACAGCGCATGCGAGCCCTGTCAAACATTCGGTATGAATGTTGCCAACCTCATCACTCTTTCGCGCTTTCCCATGCTCTTCGTGATCGTGGCCCTGCTCTATTTGCCATGGCGCTTTACGGCGAGTTTGGCATTTGTTTTTTTCGTGATGACGGCAATGACCGATTGGCTCGACGGCTATATTGCGCGCCGATGGAAGATGGTCTCCAATTTTGGAAAACTCATGGACGCGCTTCTCGACAAAATCCTGAGCATGGGACTGTTTATTTCGCTGCTCTCGTTAGATGTATTGCCGAAATGGACAACTTTTTTGGTCATCATTATCTTGGCGCGCGAGTTTTTCGTGACGGGACTGCGTTTAGTAGCCGCCAGCCGTGGAGACGTTCTGGAGGCCGATAAACGAGGAAAGCAAAAGACCGTTACCCAAATTCTAGCAATCGGTGCGCTCCTGTTGGCCTTTGCGCTGAAAAATGATTGGGCCAATCTGCTCTCTCCAAAAATCATTGCATTCGTCTACGATGTCGGCGTGATCATCTTCTGCGTGGCCACCTACTGGACAATTTCCTCTGGCACCTATTATTTCTTGAAATACAAATACCTTTTACGCGACTGATGAAAAACTTACTTGCTTCCCTTCCTACACGCTTCGTTAATGGCGTTTCAACCTTGGGCCCCATCGGTTATTGGGGCAAGGCTCCTGGAACCAATGGTAGCTTTGTAGGCCTGCTATGGTACACACTCTTCTTCTATCAGGCCACGGCGTCAACCTATATTCTGCTGCTGGCATTGAGCACCCTAATCGCCATTCTCTTTTGCGGCGAAAGCGAACTCCGAATGAAGCGAAAAGACCCGCCAGAGGCCCTAATCGACGAGGTGATCGCCATGCCATATTGTTTCATTGGCCTAGCCAAACACATGCAACCACTCTGGCTCTACATGATTGCCGGGTTTGCGCTCTTTCGCTTTTTCGACATTCTCAAGCCTTTGGGCATTCGCAAACTTCAAAACCTGCCCGGTGGTTATGGCATCGTGATCGACGACCTGGCGGCGGCCTTCGCAACGTGCTTGTGTTTGCACTTGTTGCGCCTGTTTGTTTTTTAAAAAGATACAGATTGCCATCTTGAGAAAAACTCTACTCAATTGAAAGGTATGAAGTGGATATTGTTTTTCCCCGTCGTGTGCTTTGCAGAAGTAACTTTGCCTTCCATGCAGGAATATTCGAATGGGATTGCCGCCGTCGTCAACGGTAAGCCGATCACCCTTGAGACGATTCGCAAAGAAATCTCTCCACTCGCAAGCCGAGTCCAGGTGGAGTCGAAAAGCCTGCAAGATTTTCAGGACAGAGTTGTCGCGCTTCAAAAAGAGGTCCTAGAGCGCATTATCGAAAAAGAGCTGGTGGTTTCTGCCTTTGAAAAGAGTGGCGGCCAAATTCCAGAAAACTACCTCGACAGCCTTTATCAAGACTACATTAAAGACGAGTTTGACGGCAATAGGGACAACTTTATGCAGTTTTTAAAAGCCCAGTATAAGACTGAAAAAAGTTTTAAGACGGAACTCCGTGACAGGGCCATCGTCGATTACATGCGAGAAAAAGTACGCCACTCCATTGCCGAGATCAGCCCGCGGAAAATCCAAGATTATTACCTCGCGCACAAAGAAGAGTTTCTCGAGCCAGAAGCGGTCCACTTTCGCCAAATTATGGTAAAATTGCCCGATGCAAATACCAAAGTCGAGGCCGTGCAAAAGGCACTCAAGGAGGGCATCCCTTTTGCCGATGTCGCCATCAAGTACAGCGAAGATTCGAAGGCCATACAAGGCGGTGATTGGGGATGGATCCACCGTGGAGATTTGCGCGCTGAGCTCAACGACCCAGCCTTTTCCCTCGAAAAAGGCCAATATAAGGGACCCATTACGGTCAATGATTTTGTTTTCTTTGTCTACGCAGAAGACAAAAAAGCCCAGGGATACGTGCCGCTAGAGACCGTCAAGGCCCGCGTCGAACATGCGCTGTCTGAATTTTTAACGAAGCAAGCTTACGAAAAGTGGATACAGGAGCTCAAAGACAAAGCCTCTATACGCCGCTTCTAAAGTAAGACCGTTTTAAAATGTCCGCGGCGTTCTCGTCGTTCGGGCCTTGCTATAGAGCCATTTTTCAACGGTCTTACCAGCGATCGCTGCAAAATGAACAATCAGCTAACAGTCATTGATTTTGAGGGGAGTGTGCACTCTGGTGTTGTTGAATTTGGCTGTGTGGTGCTTGAAGGTGGGGAGATTGTCGAGACGGCGACCGAGTTTTGCCGAGCCGAGCAGCCGATTTCTGCGCGGGAGCGGGCAACGCATCACATTGACACTGCGGATGTCGTGACAAAGGCACCCTTTCGCTCGCATTGGTCGTTTTTTGCGGAAAGACGGAAACATGGGCTATTTGTGGCGCACTCGGCGAATGTCGAAGATGCTCTTTTGCGCAAGGCATGGCCTACGGGGCCGATCACGCGACACCCCATAGACGCGTCGCCCACAGTGACTTGGGGGCCGTGGATCGACACGCTTTATCTCTACAAGAGCTGCTATCCACAGTTGCCCAGCTACGCGCTTTCCGATCTAATAAGCACTTTTCAGCTCGAATCGGCCCTGATCGAGTGCGCGCAAAATGTATGCCCGAGACACCGCCAAACGTTTCATTGCGCTCTCTTCGATGCCCTTGCAGCCGCTTTACTTCTGCAGCGCCTGTCGGGATCGCTTCCGGAGCTGCTCTACGCCAGCAGTTCAAATAAAAAGCAGCGCGAAAATTTTTTGCAGAAAAAATTACTGTGAGGCCATTTTGAGTGGGACTTTTTTCGCATTCAACGTGAGCATCAGTTCCGGCATGCGCGAGTCCGGTGAAAACGACCAAACAGACTCTGGAACATTAGCTAAATTGGTGATGGCGGTGAGTCCAGGAACGTCTGGTGAGTGGAAGAGTGGCCAGCGACGTTGATTGTTTATGGCAAAACAGTGGAAGGAACGCCCCGTCCATTCGAGGCAGACGGCGTCCATTTTTTCGTTATCAAAGAAGCGATTTGGCAACATGGCGGCTTCTCGTTGAGCGCGTAAAAAGGTCCTTTGGATGGCGACGAGGCCAGCTTTGTTTGGATTGTAGGAAAAGCCAAAAAACAACAGTCCAAGAAGCGCGAGGACACAGAGGATTTCAACCAGGGTAAAAGCTTTCGAAGACCGTTGTGAAAGGGTGCTCAAATGCCTTTTGCGCTCCGTCGACCGCCTCACGTACCATCCTACGCTACGGCAGATACTTGTGCCAAGCCACATTTTTGCATGCATTTTACAACGGTCTTTAATCTAACTGAATGAAATGGTCGGGCTAGAGAGATTCGAACTCTCGACCCCTTGCACCCCATGCAAGTGCGCTACCAGACTGCGCTATAGCCCGACTAAAACGTCCTCGAATCTAGGATAGATTATCTTGGAGTCAAGAAAAACTTTCATTTTGCATCGGCACCCACCAATCATTAGCGAAAAACAAGTCATACCGACCGCTTCCCATTTCAATTGGGGCTTACATGGTCATGTGTGCTCTAATTTAAATTTCACCAAATAGTGAAAACGCTCTCATGAATTTTTAACCGGTCCGCGGTGAATGCGCTCTTCTGAATTTTTAACCGGTCCGCGGTAAATGCGTATACAGAAGTACTAACTCCCTCCAGCTCTACGTGTGTCAACACGCTCTGGATTTTTAACCGGTCCGCCGTGAATGCGTCTGCAGACGTACTAACTCCCTCCAGCTCTGCGTGTGACAACACGCCCTGGATGCGCCGTTAGAGAGCTCGGCGGGTCTAGGGAGCTGTTGGTGTCGCACTCCTTCTGGGCCCGAAAGCGGCTTTGGATGATTTTTAAAAAAATATCGGATATTGATGATGATTTTAAATATTCAAATTTTTGTATTTAATATCTAGTATAGTTTTTAAACAAAAAGTCAAGCTTTTTCGCAATAAATCGTCGAGGCTAGATTCAGTGCCGACATACACAGCTGTATAACACCCAACGCAGCATCAAGGCCATCGAGTCTTCGCGCATAAGCTCGTTGCAGCCAAGTATGCAGCATCAAGGCCATCGAGTCTTCGCGCATAAGCTCGTTGCAGCCAAGTATGCAACATCAAGGCCGTCGAGCCATCACACACAAGCTCGTTACAGCCAAGTATGCAGCATCAAGGCCGTCGAGCTATCACACACAAGCTCGTTACAGCCAAGTATGCAGCATCAAGGCCGTCGAGCCATCACACACAAGCTCGTTACAGCCAAGTATGCAGCAGCAAGGCCGTCGAGCTATCACACACAAGC
>MIDP01000028.1:21429-21639 GCA_001831095.1 Verrucomicrobia bacterium GWF2_51_19
AGCCATCACACACAAGCTCGTTGCAGCCAAGTATGCAGCATCAAGGCCGTCGAGCCATCACACACAAGCTCGTTGCAGCCAAGAATACGTGAACGACGACTGGCGTTTGTCGCTTCTTCAATGCAAGTTCAAGTACGAAGTGCAACACGTGACAGGAAAAAAGAGAAGAGAGTTGAAAGGAAGGAGGAGAGATGCAAAGCTGGTGATTTT
>MIDP01000029.1:0-15915 GCA_001831095.1 Verrucomicrobia bacterium GWF2_51_19
TCCGATATTTTTAAAAAAATCACCCAAAGCCGCTTTCGGGCGCAGAAGGAGTGCGCCACAAAAGGCTCCATAGACCCGCCGAGCTCTCTAATGGCGCATCCAGAGCGTGTTGCCACACGCAGAGCTGGATGGAGTTAGTCCTTCTGTATATGCATTCACTGCGGACCGGTTAAGAATTCAGGAAGTCGATTTCACCATTTGGTGAAATTTAAATTAGAGCACACATGGCCATGCAAGCCTCAATTAGAAAGGAAAAGCGGTCGGCATGACTTGTTTTTCGCTAATGATTGAGGGTTCGTTGCCTGATGGCTTCGTAGAGAACGAGGGCTGCTGCAACATTCGCGTTGAGGGAGTCGGCAAAGGAGCCTTTTTGAGGAATGGAAACCTGTTGTTGGCAGGCATTCATAGTGGACGTTAGCAGGCCCTCGTTTTCGCTGCCAATCCAAATAGCTGCCGAATGAGTGAAATCCGCTTGCCAATAGGGGGTCGTTGCGTGGGGAGTGGTTGCGATGCAGCGAATGGTGTGTTTTTGAAAAAAAGAGAGGGCCGTTTCCGAATCACATGCAATGACTGGCAGTGAAAAGAGAGTGCCCGTCGACGCCCGTATGACATTGGGATTGAGGAGATCCGTCAATCCATTGTAGACGAGCGCCGTTGCGCCCACCGATTCCGCTGTCCGCATGAGAGCTCCCAAATTGCCTGGCTTTTCGATGGATTCGGCGACCAACACGAGAGCAGCCCCGTCCAATGTGACTTCATCTAATGTCCATAAATCCATGGCGGCCACCATGAGCGCTCCATGACTCGAACCGCGGTAACTGATTTTCTCAAAAACGCAGGGAGACACTTCAATAGACGTTATGCCCCAATTCGGTTGTTCGCCGCAAAACCAACATTCTAATGGCCGGACGCGTCGAGAGTTCCTGGCCCGCTCGATTTCCCGATCGCCCTCAATGATAAACTTGCCGCGTTCCCGCCCGCTCTTTTCCCTCAATTCTAGGAGGCCCTTAACTCTTTCATTTTGTCTACTGGTAATTTTCACGATCTCAGTTATTCGATTGATTTTAAAATAGCCGGTGTTTACAGGCAGTCAAACTTCTTCCGTTTGGCATGATTTATGCTGTTATCATTATTGGAAAAACAATGAAAGAGTTTGAATCCAGTAATTTTCCAGAGAACAACAGCGAATGGGGCAGCCAAGAGATGTTTTGGTCTGAGAAAGACTGGCATGCGTACTTGAAAAAGGCCGACAGCGATATTCAACGTTTTGTAAAGTTGTACAACCGTTTTGAAAAGACACCAAATACTTTGGATGCCATTGCGCACATTTTGGGATGGGACAAGGAAAGTCTAATGTTGGACGTTGGCCCGATCTTTCCAGTGGCGTTCAATCTGGACAATGCGGATGCAGAGTACCCATTTTCGATGCACAAACACCCGGTGTTTATAGCGACAAGAGGAATCTACACGTACATCGGTCAAAAGTGGACACTGTTTTTGGCTAAAAACAGCTTGAATGGACGCTTTGTGTGGCGGTTTTCCAAAACTTTATTTGGCGCCGAAAATAATATTGTGTTGGCTTTAAACGCTATCGAGGTCGGTGATTTCAACCTCGCTGTTTGCCATATCAAACGTTCGCTGGAGGCCGTCAATTCGACCCTCTACTACCTGGAGTCTCTCTGTGATCGTCAAGCCATAGCGGCTATGCGGCGGGCCTTTTTCGACCTTCGGACCTTGTGGTTGCGCGTGTTGAGCAACCTGAGAGAACAAGCAAAGCCGCGCGTTCGATAAATACATAATAGGGCCGATGCAAAATGTATGCCACTTGCGCGAAACGCATTTTGGCACTATTTTGCATCTGCCTTACAATATTGTTAGAGTTTGGAGTCGTGTGGTGAGGGTTTGGAAGAAGGAGGCGTCGTTGGCTGAGGGGAAGGTGAGGGAGAAGCGGAGGTATGGGCCGGCCTCGTCCCAGGGGACGCAGAGAATGTGGAGGTTTTCTAAAAGCCAGAGGGAAAAGTGTTCGGCTGAAGCAAACGTTAGCTTTTGACCTCTGTAGCTTATGACTCCTGGCGAACGTGCGTAGAGAAAGAAGCCGGCTGCTGTATCGCGTGTGGAGAAGCCAGCGGCGTTCAATATGTTGAGAAGGGCATCTTTGCGCTCCTTGTATCGAGCGATTGTAGCCGTATTCAAGTCTGGCATTGAAAGCGTTTTGGCCGCTGCATTTTGGATGGGGAGGTATTGGCCGGAATCCGTGTTTTGCTTGATGTAGCCGTAGGCGTCGACGATTGTTTTGTTGCCGCAGACCCAGCCAATGCGCCACCCGGTCATATTGAAGGCCTTGGACATGGAATGCAGCTCGACGGCAACCTCTTTGGCACCTGGCAAGCTCAACAACGACAGCGGCCTCTGATCGTGGTAAAGGGCGGCGTAGGCGGCGTCGTGGATGATGAGTATGCTGTGTTTTTTTGCCCAGACGATGACTTTTTGGAAAAATTCTATTGAGGCGCAAGCGCCGGTTGGGTTATTGGGGTAGTTGAGAAGGAGGACCTTCGCGCGTTTTAGGATTTTTGGGTCAATGCTGTCGATGTCTGGCAAAAAGGCGTTGGATTCCAGCAATGGCATGGTGTACACTTCGCCGCCTAGGTATTGGACGTGTGTTCCGAAGACCGGGTAGCCAGGAACGGTTGTCAAAGCGACGTCGCCAGGGTTGATACAGGCGAGAGCAAACATTGCCAGGGCCGACTTTGTGCCTGTCGTGTGAAGGACCTCGGCCGTCTCGAGTTGGACCGCAAACGTGCGTCCCATGTAATCGACGACCGCCGCCCTAAAGGCCTCACTGCCGTTGTCCGTGTAACCGTTGTTCTCCAACAGGCCCGCCTCGCGCCCAAGCGTTTCAACAGACACCGAATAGGCCATTTCAGAGGGCTCGCCGATGCCCATGTCGAGAATGTCTGCCCCCGTCTGCAACACCTGCCGCTTGAGGCGCTTGATCTTTTCAAACTTGTAAATGGCGGTCTGGGTCAAAAAGTCTTTTCCGCCGATACGCTCTGCAAACCAGGTCTTCATTTAGCGGAGTCCGTAAAACGCTGTTCGCGGATGAGTGTGATTTTGATGGAACCCGGGTAATCGAGCTGTTCTTCAATGGCCGCCCGGATCTTGCGAGTCAGGGAGAGAGCCTTGTCGTCGTCGACGGTTTTTGGCTCGACCAGCACGCGCACTTCTTTGCCTCCTTGAATAGCGAAGGCCTCTTTAATGCCGTCAAAGGACTTGACGATGTCCTCCAAGCTGTGAATGCGCTGTAGGTAGCCATCGAGGGTCTCTGATCGCGCGCCTGGCCGGCTGGCGGACACGGTATCGGCGATCAGAACCAATTGCGCGTAGAGGGTTTCCGGGCGTTCTTCCTCGTGGTGAGCGGCGACGGCATGGACAACGATGTCGGATTCGCCCAGCTGTTTGAGCAGTGTGGCGCCGGCCTGAGCATGGCTGCCATCGTAATTTTCGTCGAGGGCCTTGCCGATATCGTGAAAGAGGCCGCAGCGCTTGGCGATTTCCGAATTGATACCGATTTCTGCCGCCAAGAGAGCGCAGCAATGGGCAACTTCCAGAGAGTGTTCCAGCGTATTTTGGTGGTAAGAATAGCGGTAATAGAGCTTGCCGAGGTATTGGG
The DNA here is from genome assembly GCA_001831095.1 of Verrucomicrobia bacterium GWF2_51_19. GTDB lineage: Bacteria > Verrucomicrobiota > Verrucomicrobiia > Opitutales > UBA12508 > UBA12508. The sequence continues at coordinate 3,671 of MIDP01000029.1, forward strand.
CGATGTCTTTGTGAGTGTTGGTGATGTTGAGACGGGCAAGGGCGTCTTCTCCGCGATCACGGATGGTCTGCTGCATGTCGACTTTTGCCCTTTCAACCTGTTCTTCGATACTCGTTGGCTGAATACGGCCATCTTGCACCAGGCGCTCAAGGGCAATTCGTGCAACCTCACGTCGAATCGGGTCGAAGGACGAAACGAGGACCGAGCCAGGCGTCTCGTCAATCATGAGCGTTGTGCCGGTCGTCATTTCAAAAGTCTTGATGTTGCGGCCCTCGCGGCCAATGAGGCGGCCTTTCATCTCCTCGTTTGGGATTTTAACAACCGTTGCGCTGGCATCGACGAGCGGAGAACTCATCAAGCGTTGAATGGCGTCGACGAGGATTTTGCGAGCCTCATAGCGCACATCCTGCTCGGACTTCGACAATAAGCGCTGGCGGAGGTCCTTGAGGTCTTCCTCGCATTCCCGCTCGACGACGACCCGTAACTCATTGAGAATATCGGCCTCTGACAGTTTGGCGGTCTCCTGCAACTTCGCCTTGTATTGAGCTAGGGTCTCATGGAGCGTCTGTTCCTTTTCAAGCAACAGAGCATCTCGGTGGGCGACAATGCGCTGGGTGTGATCTTGTTGCAGTTTTTGCTGTTTTAATTTTTCCGTAAACAACGCATTTTCACGCGCCTTGACGGTCTGTTCGAGGGAAAGTTCTTGTAGCTTGCCCTCCCATTCCATCTTTTTCTTTTCGCAAAACAGCTGATGTTCCTTTTCACACTCCTTGATCTTCAATGCGTTTTCCTTGCACAACCATCGACGTTCGTGCACCCATTGCCGTCTTAAGAGCATCAAGTACACGCAACTCAAGCCCACACCGAGCAAAAAACTGACACCATATTCTATGTTAAACCATACCATAACGCGTTTTTATATGATTACCGAAATCGCGTCCCTTTCAAGAGAAAAATAGAGACTCTTGTGAAAAGCTTAAATCGTGGCACGCTGCGTTGTTGAATGAGCCAAAACTACAAATTTTCGCTGCCATTTTCCTTAAGCCTTAGCGATCTAGAAAAAAGTTCACCCGCTGAAAGGTCATGTAAAAATATGCGTTACAAGCACTTGACGCAAAAGACAGAACGTTAAAATATTCTGGAAATTACCGGTAGATTTGGGCAATGAACGACATGATATTAACGGCGTCAGTGGCGTTGCCGTTCCAGGTGTCTCGCTTGCGGCAAATGGCCTGGTGAAATTCGTCGATTTCGAGGGCCCAGGAATTGTCGTTTTCAAAGATGTAGACGTACTTGGCAGGGTTACCGAGCTTACCAGTCTCTTCGAGGAGGTCCTTTTTGACGTAGCTGAGGGTTTCCTGGCCATACGACTGTGTACTGGTGTTGAAGCCGTCGAGCGAGATATAGCCCTGTGAGCAGATCAGCTCGAGTTGGAACTTATGTTGCCATTGAGTTGCGCTGGAGTGAAACGATGCGACCTTGTTATCCTGTGTTTTGAGGAGGGCAAAGGCGTTGTCTTCCATGCGAATGTCTTTCCATACGAGGTTATCGACTTCGGACTGAATGTGGGTGAACGGGCCCATGAAATAGTAGAGCAGATCGAGCATGTGGATGCCCTGATCGAGCAAAATACCGCCACCGGCGAGGGTTTTATCGGAACGCCACTGGCTGGGGAAATCGCGGCTGCCGGCCTTTCCATAGACCCCGCGAGCGCAGACTAGAGAGCCGAGAATGCCGGAATCGAGCAAGGCCTTAGCTTCGATCACGGAGGCGTGAAATCGGTGATTGAAGCCAAACTTCAGGATACACTGCGGCGTGCGCTCGGCGACCTTTTGCATACGTTGGGCATCTTCGAGTGTCTTGCCCGGTGGTTTTTCTGCAAACACGTGACAACCTTTTTCGAGCGCCCTACACACGATATCGGGAATGCTGTTGTTGTAGGTGCAGACAAAGACGACGTCGCAATCCACGGTATTCAGGCAATCCTGCCAATCCGCAAATTGACGCTCGCTGTAGCCATCGAGGTTTTTGGGATCTAGATCGCAGAGCGCAACGACGTCAAAGGAGCCATGGGCCTTCAACGCGCGGTAACGAATCTTGCCCATCTTGCCGAAGCCGAGAATGACGGTTTTGAGTCGCATATTAAGAAAGTTTCACAAAGCCATGTTGTGTGATGGCAAAGACGTCCTCAATGCGGACGCCGCCAACGGATTGGTAATAGAGGCCTGGCTCGATGGTGATGACGTGGCCGGCTTGGAGTTTATCTGGGGACGTTTTTGAAATGCGCGGGTGTTCGTGGATGTCGAGGCCGACGCCGTGCCCCGTGCTGTGAATGAATCCCTCTGTTTGTGTGGTATGAAAGCCGGCCTTTTCGAAAAACGCCTCGATGGCCTTGTGAATATTGGCCGCGTCGACACCGTTTTTGAGCTTTCCAATGGCGAGTATTTGGGCCTCTTCGACGGCCTTGTACATTTTTAACTGCTGTGTCGAAGGGCTTTTTGGCAAAAAGGTTCGGGTCATGTCGCCGAAATAGCCGGTTTTGAGGTTGCGCGGGAAGATGTCGACGACGAGTAATGCATCGGCGTAGACGGGGCCCGTGCCGACACAGTGTGGGTCAGCGCTCTGTTCGCCGGAGCTGGCAATGGTGTGTTGTGCGCTGAATCCGTTTTGTAGGGCCTCGACCTCGATAGCTTGCCGCAAAAACTCGGACCGCAAAATCTTACCTTTGTAATAGAGCTTGTTGCCGCGTGTTTTCGACTCTTTTAAAATCTTTTGTACGAGCCGAAAGCCTTTTTTAGCGATGTCGTTGCTCTTGGCGATGGCGTTCTGTTCGGCCTCTGATTTGTGTTGGCGCTCGGGAAAGAGCGGACCGACCTCAACACCCAATGTCTCGATTTTCCTAAAAAAGCCAACGGGGCAGTCTTCTGAGATCAGGAAACGGGTCACCGCGTAACGTTCTTTGAGTAGGCGAACGATACCGACAAGGCCATCGTCTTTGGAAAAACGTGCCCGGGCGTCGTCCTTTAATGTTTCGTATGACAATATCTCGTCAAAGGCTGACTCTCGTTTGGCGCGGCCGTACTCCAGGCGACTCAAAACGGCAATGCGCTTTCCTCCTACTTCCATAGCCAAAAAGGCATCTGGCGCCACGAACTTCCCTAGATAGAGAAGGTCACTGTTGCGCTCAGAAGTATCGTAGAGGAGCTTTGCAATTTTCATATAAAAAGTGTTTTGGAGAGAGTCTGAGAGAACCTTTTATTCGATAAAAGGTTCTCTCAGGCTAGTCCTCACCTCGCATCGGCGGTGCAGACGCGGTAATAATCGATGCCGGAGTGGCGGTGGCGGCCGGAAGTGGCGCTGCCGTTATCGAACTCGGCGTTGAGTTTAGTGAGGGTAGACTCGTCGACGGTGAGGAGGAAATCTTCAGAAGCGAGTGCCTCGATGGCATAACCCTGAGTAAAGCCGTCGACTCCTGCGAGGTTGAGCCAGACCCATTGACCGCCGATGGGGGTTTTTTCAGAAAAGGAGAAGCCGCGGTGGAAATAGCGTTGAAGGTCGCTTGGAAGAGAGCCACCGGCGTCGATGGGTGCTGGGTAGCTGCCGGTATCGAGGCGGTATTTTTCGGCGGCCTGGATAAACAGCTCGCAGTCGTGGACAAAGCGTCGGCCTTTGCTCATGCTCAACATTTGGTAGCCCATGGGCAAGACGGTTGCAATGAGCAGCAAGATTATGCCCAACACCACTGTCATTTCAAGAAGAGTGAATGCAAAAGACCGTCGTAAAATGGCCTCTAGCGGCGTTCTCGTCGTTCGGGCTAAGTCACGTACCAACGTACGCTCCTGTCGCCCTCGCTCCTCGGGCCTGGCTATAGGCGCATTTTTCAACGGTCTTTGTCGTTGGTTATCAATAGCTTGCAAGCTTTTAGATTCAAAAATAACCATCATCGATTTTTGTTGTAGAAATTTTCAGTCATGTTCATACCGTATCCTTGATAGACTCAACGACTCGCCACCTTGTTTGTGCAGTTGAATGTAGATAAAAAACTTGTGTGGGGGCTGGAGAATGCGTTCGGCTGTGAAGCCATCGCCCTGGAGATTGAGTGTGGTGATGAATTGGCGGTCTTTGTTGTGGCCGGAAAAGTACTTGTAGCGGAGGGAACCGCTCGTGTAATCGGGCTTGAGCACGACGCGTTTGTCGTCTAGGAGGTAGACATGGAGGCGGTTGTCGACGATTTGAACATTGGCGATTTTACCGCCTTCGATTGGCTGAGACACACCGACGTTTTCTGGAATCATCTGGCCAGCAGAAAACTCGGCCCACGCATTGAGAGCGAAGAATGAGAGCACATAAAAGATTGTTTTCATAAAAAAGATTTTGGCGAAATGTTCAAAGCTTGGCTTTGCATGCCTTAGTTAACATGCATTAGCCAACATGCATTATGGTAAGCTAGCCTTTTGCAAATGTCAAACGCGCCTTGAAGGTTTTTCGCCGACCACGGATGAAAAATTGGCCAAAAGGAAAATTTGACTTCTGCTTGAGTTTTCGTTTCGCTTACTGGGGTATGCAACAAGGACGTAATGGTTGGAGCGGTTGGATGTCGAGCTGGGCGCAAGATTTCAAATTGGGTGTGGCTCTATTGCTATGCATGATGCTCATCCGACTAGCCTTGCTCAGCTTTTTTTACTTTCACCGCACCACAGACGGCCTGTGGAACGTTTTACTGGCTCTCAAACAAGGCTGGAGGTACGACTGCCGAATCGCCGCAACACTCATTGCTCCATTGTTTCTTGCCGGCATAGTTTGCCTGTTTTCAGGGTCCTGGATGCGCCTTTTGCAAAAAATACGGAGGGTCTGGGGTAGCCTTCTCGTTGCTTTAACGATCAGTTTGGGCATTGTGGATGTCGGTTTTTTCTCCGAATTCCACTCGCAATTCAACTACCGCATTTACGGCATTATTTACGATGATTTTTGGGCAATTTTAGACACCATTTGGAGGGTTTACCCGATTGTGTGGATAGGGATAGGATGGATCTCGTTGATCTATGTTGCTCTGAAAGTCTACAACTACTGGATGCGCAGGCAGGCCTTTTTCCAAGTGAAAGCAATGTGGTTAAAAGTCATCATTCCAGTTGTCTTCGTTTGCCTCTTTATCTTCGGCTTGCGCGGCACCATTTACGGTCTACTGCTTAAAGAGCGCGAAGTTCAAGTGACCAATGACACCTTTTTGACCGAAATAACGCTCAACCCCTATTACGCCCTCTATTTTACCCACAAGCTCTACAGCCAATCAATGCAGTCGAGCGGCATCGACCTATACATCCCAAGCGGAGACATTAAGACGGCGCTGCAAGCCTTATATCCTGAAAAGCCTACTTCCGACAACTTGGCAGATTGGGTCTCCGTCAAAACGCAACAAGAGGGGCTACTGTGCGGACGAGCCAATCACATTTTTATCGTCGTCATGGAGAGTCAAGAGGGCTGGACCTTGTTGCCAAAATACCGCGAATTGGGCCTCACGCCTAACCTCGTCGAATTTGCAACAAAAGGTGCCTGGGTGCAAAAGGCCATTGCCTCTGGCGGTACTACGATCGATGCCATGGTATCGGTCATTGCGGGCATTCCCTCGGTCGGCGTTTTCCCTCACTACAGGGGCAATGACAAGCCTTACCTGACCGCGCTAGCGCCCATTGCGAAGCGTTTGGGGTATCAATCAAATTTGTTTTTTGGCGGTTCTTTGACATGGGAAAACCTCGGCAATTTTGCGCAATCACAGGGATTCAACATTTACAGCTGCATCCATCTTGATAAGCCTGGCAACCGTTGGGGTGTCGACGACGAACACCTCTTTGACTTCATTTTAGCGACGATTGCCAAAGATGTGCCCAGTCTGAATGTCATCATGACGACGTCCAATCACCCGCCGCACTCGGTCGACATTTATTCAAAAGGATTTCCGCTGACCAAAATTCCAGAGACATTTTCTCCCGACGAGAGCAACACGATCAACGCCATTGGCCATTATTGGTACGTCGATAAAGTTTTGGGCGCTTTTGTCGAAAAAGCTGAAAAGGAGCTCGAAAAGCCATTGTTTGTCTTTACGGCGGATCATACATCGGGCCGCTTTCTCAACGCCAAGCCGACACCCTATGAACGCGTGATGGTGCCCTTGATTTTTTATTCCAAAGAGCACCACATCGATCTTCTACAGGACGCCGCTGGCTGTCACATCGACATCGCCCCAACGCTTGTTGGCCTTCTAGCGCCCAAAGGCTTTTCATACGCGACACTGGGCCATGATTTGCGCTCACCTGGCTCCCAACTCGGCATTCACCCCACGGTCGCCATCACACCCCAATCGATCGTAGACAAAGATGGTGCCATCCGTTACAACTTCGTCGATTCCCCGCTGACGTCCGACCCGCAAACCGCCACAAAAGCCAACACGCTTCGTGGATGCGCCTGGTGGCTCGTGATGCGCGGAGAATCGTTGTAAATGCAAAAAATACCCTTGCATTTTCGCATGTGCTATCTATAGAAGAGTGGTTGTTCGTATGAGCACATTTATTCTTTCATGTGGGGGCACAGGAGGGCATCTGTCACCGGGAATCGCGTTGGCGCAGGAGCTCATTGAGCGCGGACATACGTGTTGTTTGCTCATCAGTCAAAAAGAGGTCGACAGCCGTTTGATGCAGGGCTATCCGGAGCTCGAATACATGCGTATGCCGGGCGTCGCCTTTTCCACAAAACCTTGGAAGTTTTTGAAATTCCTCTATTGCCAGATCAAGGCGCTCTTTCTCGCCTTTCGCATACTGATGATGCGTCGCCCACACGCGATCATCGGCTTTGGAGGCTTTGTGACACCCGCCATGATCCTCGCTGGCTGGATCTGTAGATGTCCGCGGGCGCTCCACGAGGCTAACCGCATTCCAGGCAAGGCGATACGCGTTTTGAGCTTTTTCGCCAACCGCATCTACCTGCCAGAGGGGATTGGCCTAAAAAGCCTGTTGCCGCAGCAAATCCGGCATTACGGCTTTCCGGTGCGCAAGGAAATTAAAAAGATGTCCAAGTCCTACGCGCGCAAAAAGCTCAACGTTTCTGGAAAAGTTTTGCTGGTCTTGGGCGGCAGTCAGGGCTCGATGTGTTTGAACGAGTGGGTTCTCAAGCATTTCGAAATCCTCGCTCGGCACGGCATCAACATTTATTGCGTTACGGGGCTCAAAATGGGCGCCCACGGCAATTACGAACATAAAGACGACAACGGCCACATGCGTCGGGCCATCTTTGTTCCGTTCGTCGACAACATGTCGTACGTCCTGAATGCCGCTGACCTCGTTGTTGCTAGAGCTGGGGCCGGAAGCATCGCGGAATTTATCCATACGCGAACACCCTCCATTCTCATTCCTTACCCGTACGCGGCCGACAATCACCAACAAGCCAACGCCTCCTTTCTTGAACGCTGTGGCGGTGCCCTCGTTGTCTCGCAAAAGAACATCGATACGCTGTTAAAGGAAGTCCTCGACTGTATCTTCAATGACGCCCTCCTGCATAAAATGCAAGACAACCTAAGCTCTATTGACCGCCTCAACGCCCGCGTCGTCATCTCCAATGACCTCGAGGCACTGTCCAAAGCGCATGCGAAAAGGTCTCATGGCAGTTAACATCACTAGAGAATGAACTTACCCAATATTACTGGAGGACATTGGACACGAGAACCCGAAGGCCCTTGGGGGCGATTTTGCATCGATTCGCGTGTTCTGCAGCCAGGCGACGCGTTTGTCGCAGTCAAAGGAAGGAGCGACGGTCACAATTACGTTAAAGCGGCTGAAGAGGCTGGTGCTCGGTTTGCCATTGTCGAGACAGTGCAGCAGTGTGGCTTGCCACAATTGCAGGTAAAGTCGTGTGTTCAGGCCTTTTTGGACATCGCGCACGCCATTCGAAAGAACTTCTCTGGGCCCGTCATCGGTATCACTGGAAGTGTGGGCAAAACGTCGACCAAGGACTGCCTCCGAACGCTCTTTGGCCCTCGCACGCACGCCAGTCACAAGAACTTCAACAACGCCCTCGGTGTGCCGCTCACGCTACAAGACCTCAACAATGATGTCTTTGACACGGCTATCGTCGAAATGGGCATCAACGCCCCTGGAGAAATGGACGTCTTCCAAGCTTGTGTCCAGCCCGATTACGCCATTATCACCAACATCCACGCCACACACCTCGAGGGCCTCGGCAGCCTAGACAACGTCGCCACAGAAAAAGCAAAAATTGCAAAAAGCGCAAAAAAGGTATTTGTCCACAAAAGTTTCCTAAAGTATAAAGCGATTGGCGACCTCGGCAATAAGCTCGTTACTCCAGATGAATACTCTTTGTCTTGCAACACCTTGACCCTCGCTGGCCACACATTTACGTTGCCACTCATGTCTCCAGGAATGGCGCAAAACGTTATTATTGCCCTCTCGTGCGCGCTCTATCTAAAGAAAGACCCACGCGAGCTCGCCAACCGACTCTTGGCTTTTGAGACATCCGATTTCCGCGAGAAGTGGATTCAATCTCAGAATCGCACCTATTTCGCCGATTGCTATAACGCCAGTCCAGCATCTATGCTCAACAGCATCGCGTTTTTCCAGGCCCAGGCAGCGTCCGAAAAGCAGCGGCTGTACGTTTTGGGTGAAATGCGTGAACTCGGCCAACAGAGCCATGCCCTACATAGCGACGTCGGCCAAAAGCTCTCCTTTCGTCCCCACGACACGTTGTGTTTGATCGGCGGAGAATCCATACTTGCCCTCAAAAACGCGATCCAATTGCCCCCTTCCAAGACCTATTACTTTCCCAATACCCAAGCGGCTATTCCTGTCGTGCAAGCTTTCTCTGGTACCGTCTACCTCAAGGGATCGCACTCATTCGCCCTCGAGCAACTCATTCAGGACTGATGTTAAAATGGCAGCGAAAATTTGGGGTTGAATGATATCTCCGCTCATTGCCACTCTTTTCGTTAGAGTGTTGCGCTTCATTGTTTAATTGGCGTGTCTTAAAAGCATTTTTGCAGTTCGCCTTAAACTAAAAGTAAAAATGAACGACTGTATAGAGGAGTCTTATTATGTTCGTTTTCTTCAAACATTTTATCGCGCCTCTGCTGAGTATAACCATTTGCTCGACGGGCAGCAGCCTATTGACAACCCTCTTAATTGTCAAAATGGGGCAATTTGGCTTGCCGGCCAGCATGATAGGTATGTTGACGACGTCGTTTTTCCTTGGTTACATCTTGGGCGCCCTCTATTTGGAAACGTTTATCTTGCGCGTCGGCTACATTCGTGCCTATACAACTTTTGCCTGTATCCTTACGGTCGTGGCGGGCCTTCACGGCTTGCCATTAAATCCTGTACTTTGGCTGCCACTGCGCTTTATCTATGGCGCTTGTACGGTGGGCATTTTCATCGTCATTGAGAGCTGGATCCTGCAATCGGCCGGCAAGGAGAAACGTGGCCAAGTCCTCGCCATCTTCATGCTCTGCCTCTACGGGGCTCAGGCATCCGGGCAGCTCTTTTTCCGCATCTGCAGCCTCAATAGCGTCACACCTCTGCTCTTGATTGCGCTGGCTATTGCGCTGTCGATATTTCCAATGACAACGACACACCTGAGGCAGCCAGCCTTCTCTCATGCCGCCATTTTTGGAATCAAAAAGCTGTTTGCGCTCTCGCCATCTGGATTCTTGGGATGCTTTGGCGGCGGACTCATTCTCGGATCCCTACACGGCCTCCTGCCAATCAGCCTGAAATCACTCGAGTTTACCAACGAAGAAATGGCCCTCATTCTTTGCTTCATCTTTCTAGGAGGCATGAGCTTGCAATACCCGTTTGGCCGTCTCTCTGATCACTGGAATCGCAAGTACGTTCTATTGGGCTCCTACACGGGCGCCATTTTCTTCAGCGGACTGCTGTTCTGGGCCCTCAAAATCGACATTCCGTCCTACCTGCTCGTGGTGCTGCCGGCGGCGTTCATGATTGGCGGGTTTTTCTTTACGCTTTTTCCGCTCAGCATGAACTACACCTGTGATTTCCTGACAGAGTCGCAGGTGGTACCGGCAACGGCTGGCCTGCTGGTTGCCTATAGTGCTGGCGCGGCCGCTGGGCCCTTTATTGCTCCTTTTTTCATGAACATCTTTGGACCCATCGGCCTCTTCGTCTTTTTCTCGACGACCGCCGTTAGCGTTATTATTTTCGTCCTGCAATACCGTCCCACTCTAAGACCGTTGTAAAATGGTCTCTAGCGGCGTTCTCGTCGTTCGGGCTAAGTCACGTACCAACGTACGCTCCTGTCGCCCTCGCTTCTCGGGCCTTGCTATAGGCGCATTTCTCAACGGTCTTAGAGTCGCGGGCTGCTTATTAAGGCCGCTCAAACTCAGCCACTTACTTATTGTCGTTCACGACTAAGGTCGTCTGACCACCCATGTAGCCGTGGAGGACTTTGGGGAGCTTGATGGAAAAGTCTTTTTGGATGTTGTTTTCGAGGAGGGCAGCGAGGACGCGCGGAATGGCGAGTCCAGAGCCGTTGAGAGTGTGGACGACTTCTGGCTTTCCTGTTTCTTTAGAGCGGAAACGGATGTTGGCGCGCCTGGCCTGAAAGTCGGTAAAGTTGCTGCAGCTAGAGACTTCTAACCAACGTTTTTGTCCGCCAGCCCAGACTTCGAGATCGTACTGCTTCGAGTGTGGAAAACCGATATCGCCCGTACAGATGCCGACAACGCGGTATGGCAACTCAAGGCCCTGCAAGAGGCTTTCGGCGTTGGCGCGAATGGACTCCAACTCTTGAAAGCTCGTCTTCGGATGGACCCATTTAACGAGTTCAACCTTGTCGAATTGATGCAGGCGATTTAGGCCGCGGACGTCCTTGCCCCAGCTGCCGGCCTCGCGGCGAAAACAGGGCGTATAGGCGCATCGATAGAGAGGGAGGTCGGCCTCTTCCACAATTTCATCGCGGAAAAAGTTTGTAACGGGCACTTCAGCTGTCGGAACGAGGTAATAGCCCTCGTTTGTGTCGCAGTACATCATGCCTTCCTTGTCTGGGAGCTGGCCAGTGGCCGTCGCGCTCTCGGCGTTCACCACGATGGGCGGTAAAAACTCCGTATAACCATTTTTGCGGGCCTCGTCTAAAAAGTATGTGATCATCGAGCGTACGAGCCGCGCCATGTCTCCAATGTAGAACGGGAACCCAGCGCCCGTGGCCTTGACGCCACGTGGGAAGTCGATTGCCTTTGAAAACCAAGGAATGTCGTAATGTGGCATGGCGTAGGGCGATATAGCCTCTGTATTTCCCCAATGCGCGACAGCCACGTTGTCTTTGTCGTTCTTTCCGAGCGGGACAGACTCGTGTGGGACATTCGGAATCGTGAGGTAAAGGGCGCGCCATTTTTCTTCGATCTCGCGAGCCTCTTGATCAAAGGCCTTCACTTCCGCCGAAACAGCCTGCATCTCTTTGACCTTTTCCAAAAAGGCCGGACTTCCTTTTTTCAGGGCAGCCATCTCCGTATTGGCCGCCTTTTGACGTGCCCTAGCCTCTTCTGCGTGGCGAATCTTCTCCCTACGTTCGCCGTCTACCTTGAGGAAAGCGTCGAGAGAGACCTCGAATTTCTTTTTCGAAATGCCTTGACGGACCCATTCTGTCCGTTCACGTAGTATTTGTAAATCGATCATAAAGCAGATCTCACTCTAAAAGGTTTTTCGCTCTTTTCGATAAAAAAACTAAAAAAACGGTCTGCGGTCCTCAATCATTAGCGAAAAATAAGTCATATCGGTTGCGTTGCCTGTCTAATTGACGCCTGCATGGTCTTGTGTGCTCTAATGTAAATTTCACCAAATGGTGAAAACGCTTTCCTAAAAATTTAACCGGTTTGCGTCTGCAAGACGCACTCGATGCGCATTCCTGAATTCTGAAGCGGTCCGTGGTGAATGCTTCTACAAAAATACTAACTCCCTACAACTTTGCGTGTGTCAACACGCCCTGGATGCGCCGTTAGAGAGCTCAGCGGGTCTCGGGAACTGTTTGTGGCGCACTCATTCTGCCTCCGGGAGCGGTGTTGGCTGATGTTTTTTAAAATATCTGATATTGATGAGGATTTTAAATATTCAAATTTTTGTATTTAATGTCCAATATAGTTTTTAAATAAAAAGTCAAGCTTTTTCGCAATAAATAGTTGAGGCTAGATTCAGTGCCGACAGACACAGCTATATAACGCCCAACGCAGTATCAAA
>MIDP01000030.1:0-15202 GCA_001831095.1 Verrucomicrobia bacterium GWF2_51_19
GGTGTCGTATGGGGGAACTTTGCCGGCGTTGACGATACCCATGTCGAGTCCGGCCCGAATGGCGTGGTAGAGAAAAACGCTGTGAATGTTTTCTCGCAAAAAGTCGTTGCCGCGAAAGGCGAATGAGAGGTTGCTGATGCCGCCGCTGCAGTGGGCAAATGGACAGACTTGTTTGATGGCGCGGACACCCTCAATAAACTCAATGGCGTAATGGCTGTGTTCGGAGAGACCGGTACCGACGGGGAGAATATTGGGGTCAAAGAAGATGTCTTCTGGTGGGAAGCCGTTCTCTGTGAGCAATTGATAGGCGCGCTGGCAAATGCGGACCTTGTCGTTGCACGTAGTCGCTTGGCCATTTTCATCGACGGCCATAACGAGAAAAGCGGCCCCGAAACGTTGAGCCATTCGCGCGTGTTGGAGAAAAGCGGCCTCACCCTCTTTCAGGCTGAGGGAGTTGATCAACGGCTTTCCCTGAATGTTTTTAAGGGCAACCTCCAAGACGTCCACATGGGAACTGTCTGGCATCCAAGGTATGGTGGCGATTTCTGGATCGGAAGCTAGTAGACGCAAAAAGGTCTGCATGCATTGTTTGGCGTCGAGGAGGGCGTCGTCGAAGTTGATATCGAGCACGTTGGCGCCGTTTTCAACCTGCTTGCGGGCAATGGCGAGGGCATCATTCCAGCGATTTTCCTGAACGCATTTTTTAAAAACGGACGAACCTGCGACATTGGTGCGCTCGCCGACGACGAGAAAGTTGCTATCGACACTCAGTGTTTCGAGACCCGCCAGGCGAGTCACGTGAGCGCGCGGTGGAACTTGCCGCGGCGGAACGTCTTTGAGGGCCTCAACGATGGCGGCAATGTGTTCTGGAGTCGTCCCGCAACACCCACCGGCAATATTGATCAGGCCCTCCTCGGCAAACTGTTTTAAAGCCGCAGCCATCGAATTGGGCGAATCGTCGTAGCCATTGGGGCTCAAAGGATTGGGAATGCCGGCATTTGGGTAGCAGGAGAGTGGGCAATCGATCAGTTGATGGAGTTCACGCAGCGCACCGTGCATCTCCTTTGCTCCCAGGGCACAATTCAGGCCAAAAGACATCGGACGGGCGTGACGAACCGTTTCCCAGCAAGCCTCTAAAGTCTGTCCCGAGAGCAGCCGGCCAGAGGCGTCGCTCACCGTCACGGAAATCATGATGGGATAGCGCCGCTTCGTAGTCTCAAACAAGCGCTGGAGGGCGTGAATGGCGGCCTTGAGGTTGAGTGTGTCAAAGACGGTCTCAATCAGAAAGACATCGACACCGCCAGCGGCCAGGCCCTCCGCCTGCACGTAATACGCCTGTTCGAGCGCATCAAAGTCAATCTCACGATGCTCTGGGCGGCCGACATCACCCGACATCGACAGCGAAACGTGCGTTGGTCCCATAGATCCAGCAACAAAACAGGACCTGTCAAGCGCCAGATCATCGATCGCTCGACGCGCAATGCGGGCCCCACGCTCATTAATTTCAAAACAATGCGCCTCGGTCCCGTAATTCGCTTGAGAGACAGGCGTGGCATTGAAAGTGTTGGTCTCAATAATGTCTGCACCAGCCTCGAGAAAGCGCTTGTGGATGTCGATAATGACGTCTGGACGCGTGAGGCTGAGGAGATCGTTGTTGCCCTTCAGGTTTTGAGCGTGATTCGCAAAACGCTCGCCGCGAAAGTCGTCTTCTGACAGCCCCAATCCCTGAATGCAAGTGCCCATGGCGCCGTCTAAGAAAAGGATTTTAGACGGGCCTGGTGTCGCTGCCGTAGCCAGGCGGCCAAGGCTCATCTGCCATTGATGTTCATTTTGCAACCGTCTTTTCATTTTGTAAGTTGTTCATGTACAAGACCGATGTAAAATTGATGCAAAAATGTGGCTTTGCGCGAGCACGAGGGCCGTAGCGTACATAGAGGTACGTGAGGAACTCGGCGCAGCGCGAAACGCATTTTGGCGCAATTTTTCAACGGTCTTGTTTTTGACTTTTTGAAAAAGTGTGTCTTTATAAGAATATGGATTTTTTGAAATCATTGTTTCCTGAAATCGATTCAGCCTCGTTCGACCTTTTGAAAAAGTTTGTCGATTTGTTGCGCGAATGGAATGCGAAAATCAATTTAATTTCCCGCAAAGATATCGATTGTCTGGAAATGCACCACCTGTTGCCAACCTTGGGGTTTTTGAAAAAATTCACATTGCCAGCGGGGGCAAGAGTTGTGGATGTCGGCACTGGAGGCGGCTTCCCTGGCATTCCACTCGCCATCTGCTTTCCGCAAACGCACTTTCTCCTCGTCGACTCCATCGGCAAAAAAATACGGGCCGTCGAAGACATGGTGAAATCCTTGGGCCTGAAAAACGTCCAGACACAGCAAGCGCGCGCTGAGGAACTCAATGCAAGCTTTGATTTCATTCTCGGACGCGCCGTGGCCTCGTTGCCGCAATTCGTCACTCTCGTCGAAAAACGCCTCGCCCGCCAACAACGTTTTGCGCAAAAACCCGGCATTTTCTATCTCAAGGGCGGTGATTTTTCTGAAGACCTGCAGACCCTACACAACTGGCATCACGAACTGTTCAACGTCCCTCACTGCGACAAGACATGGGTCTACTTGAGCGAGCGCGCCACAAGTCTTTGACATTGACAATGCATATAGGCTCTGACACCTTTCACGCTCTTTTGAGATGAATACCTTGTTTCGTTTTTTTACCGCCGTCGACGCCTTTCTCTGGAGCTATGCAATCTTCATTTTGATTGTGTTGGCGGGCCTCTACCTGACGTTTCGCAGCCGATTTTACCAATTTCGGGTGCTCGAACACCTCCCGTCGGCTCTCAAGAAAATGATGAAAGATTCGCAAAAAGAGTCTGTGGGCGTGTCACCCTTTCGTCTCTTTTTCACCACTTCTGGCGGGAAAATCGGCATCGGTAACAGCGTTGCGGTCGTCACGGCAATCACGGTTGGAGGGCCTGGGGCGCTCTTTTGGCTGTGGATAGCTGCCATGTCCGGCATGCTGATCAAGTACGCGGAAATCTACCTTGGCATGCATTACCGACGTCACAACGCCAAACAAGACGGCTACAATGGCTCCCTGATGTTCTCCTTTTCCGACGCCTTTGGCTCACACTGGGGACGCATTTTGATGAAGATTGGGGGCGTCTTTCTGTGCATTTACGGGGTTGAAGTCTACCAATTTACAATTCTAACCGACACCGTCCAGAAAATCGTCCCCATTCACCGCGATGTCATCATCGTCGGCGTCCTTCTTTTAACGCTCTACATCGCGATGGGTGGCGTGCGGCGCCTGGCCAACTTCTGCTCGACACTCGCCCCAGCTTTTCTGGTGGCCTACGTGGGCATGTGCCTCTGGATTCTCTTCTGCAACGCGGGAGCGTTACCGGGCATCGTGACATCCGTGTTCAAGTCTGCTTTTGTGGGCCATGCTCCGTTGGGCGGCTTTGTCGGCAGCGGCGTCTTTATAGCTATTCAAAAGGGCATGGCACGCGCCGTCTACTCGGGCGACATCGCCATCGGCTTTGATTCCATTATCCAGAGTGAAAGCAAACTGCAACAACCCCAGCATCAAGCGCGTATGGCCATCGTTTCCACCTTCAGCGACACGATGATCTGCACCCTGACCTCGCTGGTCATTCTCGTCACGGGACTTTGGCAGACAGGCGGCCTACAGGACTCCGAATACATGCAAAAGGCGATGGGCCTCTATTTCCCATACTCGGAATACCTGATGGAGGGCATTATTCTGCTGGCCTGCCTCACCACCATTCAATCCTACTTTGTCGTCGGCGCCAAGTCGGCCACCTTTGTCAGTCGTCGATGGGGACAGATCCTCTTTTTCTGTTACGCAATCGTCGCTTTCGTATTTTTCGCCCACTTCGACCAATCCCAGGTGATTCTCGTCATGTCGCTCTCTGGCGGCATTCTCGTACTCATCAACCTCAGTTGTATGCTGCGCCTGCGCAAAAAGGTTACCTTTAGCAAAAAAATGCAGGACGACATCTAAAGATCTTTGCACAAAGGACGACAAGTGCACGCCAGTTGCTTGGGCAAATCGATCCATTTTGATCTTTCTTTCTTGCTATATTCTAAAATCTAACATTATATAAATAACAATAATTGTATTTAGAATAATTATGAAATTTATAAACAGAACAGCCGAATTAAAAAAATTACTTTCCTGTGGCGATCGGAGTGAAGGCAGTTTTATTGTACTTTGGGGCCGGCGGCGCATAGGGAAAACGCGTCTACTTTTAGAGTGGAAAGAAAAAACGGGTGGTTTTTATTGGGTTGCCGATGAATCCAGGTCGGAGATTCAGCGAAGGTTTTTAGCTGAGCAATTGAACAGCATTTTCCCTGATTTCTCTGCTGTAGAATATCCGACCTGGAAATCTTTGCTCGAAAGACTTTCCACAGAGGCTAAAAGTCGTGGTAAAAGAGGCCCTTTCATTTTTGATGAATTCCCTTATTTGGTAGCTGGAGATGCCAGCGTTAGCAGTGTCTTCCAAAATTGGATTGATGGGCCAGCCAAGAAAGCCAATTTGATTGTCGCCATCGCTGGCTCCAGTCAGCGCATGATGCATGCCATTGTCTTATCTAAGAGCGCACCCTTATACGGTCGAGCACAATCTATATTGAAGATAGAAGCTTTGGGATTTGAACATTTGCACTTTTTGAATCATCCATCGGCAACGGATTGCGTCAAGTTCTACAGCGCCTTTGGTGGAATTCCACGTTATTGGGAATTGGCGCAAGGAGTGGGCACAAATGTAGAGGGAAAAATCGATGAACTCATCTTGGACCCAATGGGCGTTTTACATATGGAAGGTAAACAGCTTTTACTAGAAGAATATAAAAACAGCCAGCTTTTAAAATCTGTGTTAGAGGCTATTGGCAGCGGATCTCATCGACCTTCAGAAGTCGCCGCGAGATTAAATATGAAACAAACATCCCTGTCTCTGGCCTTTACTCAGTTAATGGAAATGGATTTCGTAACCAGAGAAGTCCCTTTCGGCGAAAAGGAAAGCTCCAAAAAAGCCCTGTATAAAATCAAAGACCCTTTTTTGAGGTTTTGGTACAAAATCGTTTCCCCAAATCAAAGTTTTTTAACTTATGCATCCAAAACACAAAGGGTGGCTCTTTTAAAAAAGCATTTCCCCTCTCTATGCGCGCTGGGCTGGGAAGCCATTTGCAGGGATCAAATCGTCAAAATGGAGGCCGTCGTCACAGAGGCTGGCCGTTTTTGGAGAAAATCCGAGCTCGAATGGGATTTGGTTTGCGAAACGGAAGATGCCTTGATTTTGGGCGAATGCAAATGGAGTGAAAACATCCTTCAACGAGACAAGTGGCTCAAACACATAAAAGCTATGTTGGTCAAACCCACTCCATTTGCGACCCAGAAAAAGATCCGCTATATGCTTTTTGTTCCGGAAGCAAAAAGTATCGATAATGATTTAGTGGAAATCGTCACATTAGCGCACATGCAGAACGTTACTGCTTGATAAAAAAGCGAGAGAATACAAAAAAGCGTGCATTTTTGGCGAAGCGTGTTAAAAAGGTTGGTTGAGTTATGACTCTAGACATCGGCATAATGATCCTTTACCTCGCCTTGACCTTGGGCGTTGGGCTGTACGGTGGGCGGAAGACGCACACGATGCGCGATTTTTCCATCGCCGATCGGAAGTTTTCGACGTTCGTGCTCGTGGCGACGCTCTTTGCAACGGTCATTGGCGGCGGACCCACACTGGGGGCGACGGACAAGATGTTTCGATCGGGCATTTTGTATGGCTTTATTACGCTTGGTCGGTGTTTCAATAAGCTGGCCATTGCGTACATCATTGCGCCAAACATCCGCCGCTTTGAGGGCAGCATCTCGATTGGCGATATCATGGGCAAGCTCTACGGCAACCCCGGCCGCACCTTGACGGGTCTGACGGGCGCCATTACCTGTATCGGTGTTTTGGGCATTCAGATCAGCGCAATGGGCTATCTCTTTGAGATCACATTGGGCATTTCGAAGTCGGTGGGCGTGTTGATCGGAACCGGCATAACGATTCTCTACTCCTCGTTGGGCGGCATTCGCGCGGTCACATTGACGGACGTTCTCCAGTTTTCGATTTTGATCGTCGGACTGCCACTCATTTGTTTCTGGGGCATTTACGACATCGGTGGCATGAAGGCACTTTGGAAAGCGTTGCCGGTGTCACACCAGACGTTTTTACCGCACAACGAGAGCTTGTGGGACTTCGCCCTGCTCTTTTTCGTTCTCGCCCTGCCGAAAATGACACCCCCCATAACGCAACGCATGTTGATGGCCTCTGATGTCAAACAAATCCAACGCTCCATGATCAGCACGGCGATCCTCGAACTGCCCATCTACCTCATTATCGGCATTTTGGGCATGCTCTCATTGGCCTATTTCCCCCATGCCGAGCCTCGCCTCGCCTTTTTACAACTGATCAAGGAATTCCTGCCCATCGGCATTCGCGGATTTGCCATAACGGGCATTTTGGCCGTCATCATGTCGTCCGCGGACTCTTCCCTAAACGCGTCTAGCATCACCTTTGTCCACGACTTTCTAAAGCCGCTTTTCAACAAAAACCTTTCCGACAAGCGTGAACTCCTCCTCACCCGCCTCACGACATTCCTGCTTGGCTCCCTCTCGATCTGGGTGGCACTGCAATTCCAATCCATTCTCGACATCGTCCTGACATACCTCGGATTTTGGCTGCCCGTCATCTGGTTCCCCCTGATGGCCGGCATTCTTGGCATGCGAGCGAGCAAATGGGCCTTTCTATTGTCTGCCAGCGTCGGCCTTATGACCTTCCTCGGCTGCTATTCCCTCTGGCCACACGCCAAAACCTACGCCACATGCCTCTCGACTTTGGCCAACGTCGTGACGTTTCTAGCTTGCTGGTTTTCGCAAAAAAAGACAGATTCAAGAATGAGAAAATTAAATAATTTATGAATGATAAACCATTGGACAGAGCGATGCAAAATGCGTCTATAGCCAGGCCCGAGGAACAAGGGCGACAGGAGCCTACTGACGTAGGTGACTTAGCCCGAGCGACGAGAACGCAGCTAAAGGCCATTTCGCATCGCTCTGAACAGAAAGAGCGAAAAGCATTGAAGAGCCAAGCCCAACGACTCAAAGCGGCCCTCATAATCGGTCACGATGGACTCAAGCCAGGCGTGTTGCAGACCCTCAATGACCTCCTTAGACGCGATGAGCTCGTCAAGGTCAAGGTTGTCGGCGACCGCAATGTCGTCTCCGAGACCGCCAAAACACTCGCAGAAAAGAGCGGAGCTACCTTAATCACCGTTGTCGGCAAGGCGGCTGTGTTCTACAAAGCACGCGAAACGAATCATGACCCTATCTGATGTGGATTATTTTGAAACCTCGCAAAAATAATACCATTGCCCCCCAAGAGGGATAGAGGAAAAATACGGTTCCAATGGCTGAAAAAACGATAGAAGAGGTGGGAAAAATAAACAATAACCAGCCTTCACATGCGCTGAGTTAGTCTCTCGACTCTTCTGACGTTGTCGTGCTGTCGATGAAGTAACGTGGCCGACGCTTCACCTCTTCGTAAATTTTGCCAACGTATTCTCCGACAATCCCCAGCGATATCATGAGCAGTCCACCAAGTGTGTAGAGCGGGACAGTTATCGAGGCCCAACCAGGGATAGTTTGCCCCATAAGTTTACAAACAAGAGAGAAGAGCGCCAAGGATATCGACCCCAAAAAGACAACAATACCCATACACAATATAAATCGCAACGGAACGACGGAAAATGAGGTTATTCCAGTCCACGCAAAAAGAATGAGCCTCTTTGTCGACCATTTTGTTTCGCCAGCAATGCGCTGCTGCCTTACGTAAGTCACAACGCCAACATTGCGACTCAATCGATTTATAAATCCACGCAAAAATAAATTAGACTCATGAAACTGGCGTAATCTTTTAAGCACACTC
Organism: Verrucomicrobia bacterium GWF2_51_19; assembly: GCA_001831095.1. GTDB lineage: Bacteria > Verrucomicrobiota > Verrucomicrobiia > Opitutales > UBA12508 > UBA12508. The sequence continues at coordinate 8,000 of MIDP01000030.1, forward strand.
GATGTCATCAACCTAAAATCAGAATGATTTTTGGTCAACGGAATGCCAAGCATCACCATCACATCATAAAAAAGATTTGCCGTCACTCGCTTGAAAAAACTGTCGATTTTTCGGCATTCTCTAACCCCCAAAACTATCTCCTTCCCCTCCTTTGCCTGCTCGACCATTTGCTGAACCGTATTGAGGTCATCTTGCAGGTCAGCATCCGTTGTCAAAGCGAGATCACAGCGATCCGTCACATACTCAAGACCTGCGAGAATAGCTGCTTGTGTGCCGACATTCTGCACAAGCCGTATACCCAAAACTTGAGAATGCGCCCGAGAGGCTTGTTGTATTTGCTCCCATGTATCATCGTGCGACCCATCATCGACAAAGACAACATAGCTGTCTTGTGAACAAATGGCGTGCAATTGCTTGAGGAGATTTAACAGAGTCGTTATTGTCACCGCCAAGACTTCACTTTCATTATAGCAAGGAATGACTATGGCTAATCTTGGTTTTGTAGAGAACATTTTTTGAGTCATTGTTTACTGAAAGTAAATGATTTTTGATTCAAGAAGATTTTGTATATCTATTTCTGATAAAAAAATCTCCAATCAGGCTCAATTGCATCGTTATAAAAGCGTTGATGGGGGCTGCGTACTGCAACGAGTGATGCGATAAGACACCTTGCACAATAAAGAAAAAGATAAAAACAAAGGCCATCACATAGATCGGCTCGAGCGACTGGAATGCATATCGCTCCAATAGCTTATATCGTCTAGCCAGACAGTACAAAGCGAGACTGATCAGGAGAAATACAAATAAAGGAGGGCGCATAACGGCAAACTTCGTGTTGAGCAGCGCCCTTGTTTTCAGAGCGTAAATCCGCATAATTTCCAATGGATGCTCTCGCCAGTGTCTGAAGTAGAGCTGCCAAAGCTTGGAAAAATACGCAGGCGTACAATAGGCGATAGTGGCATCGTCTTTCTTTGCATCCGCATTCCCGCTGGAATCGGCCCATTTAATACCAAGTGAATTTTCGACCGCCCCCAATCCGATATATAAATTGTGAGAAATCCCATGTCCTTGATGCATTTTAGACGAATCAATATGAAAGACAACATCCCGGGTCAACGTTACCCAACGCTGCGTTTGCCATGCAAAGAAAATGAGAAAAGCCAGTCCTAAATTTCTTAAAAGAGCCCTTTTGTTGCGTTGTTGTTTTTGCAGAGCCACAACTGCTAACACCGTTATACTGACCATAAATCCCATAATGCCAATCGGCTGACGAATCATCGCTGCGGCCGACAGGCCCAGCAAACCGACACAAAGACCAATCTTGCTAAATCTTCCTCTTTTATATCCTAACCACAAAATGATAGGCAATAAACTAGCCAAAAGTGCCGTACCGATGTAGCTGTCGTGTGGAGAAAAATTCAATCTTGAACTATTAGTGTTTAAAGATTGCAAAAAGATAGAAGCAGATAATAAGAGGATAAAGGATGAAACGTAAGCCCGCAAAGCGAACAAAACTGTTGCTATACACAACAAGCCAGTAAAATTAATGACGGCATTGAGTTTTGTCACGTGACGCAGCGTCAATACTTTTTGTGTAATACGCGAATAAAGCCCCAACGCAAAGGCATGGCCAGGGTCATCGGCATTTCTAAAGGGAGTGAGTGCCTGCCTGTTTTCGCCTGTACACAACCATGCGCCCGTTTTTCGCATACATTCTGCCGATGTCAACCAAATATTGGTTGCACCCCAACCGCTGGAGGCAGGAACTTCCTGTGCATCCACCTGTTTCCATATCTGCCGTAACTCACCCACAGGCCCCACAAACACAAACAAGACAAATACCAACCATGGCCATAAAAATAATGCTTTTTGAAAAACTGTGTTTTTATTTTGCATCTCCATAAACGTTCTAATTTCAACCAGCATGTAAGGAATAACAACACAGTCAATACAAAAAAAGACCGTTATAAAATGGCCCCAAAATGCGTTTCGCTCTCCGTCGACTGCCTCTTACAGCGGATCTTAAACGATCTCGCTGGGTTTTTACGAGGTCTTACGCAGTGGGGGAGGGCGGCCCCCCTTACACGTCGCGGATGTCTTTGGCCTTCAAGAGACGTTCAAAGGCCTGCATACGCGATTGTATATCGGCCATGGATCCGGGGCCCTCTTTATCCTTTTCCTGGAGAATGCGCTTGATTTTTGCCAGGGCAAGCCGCTCGATTTGGCGGACGCGTTCCCGTGTGAGGCCCATGATTTTGCCAACGGCCTCAAGGGTTTTGCCTTCGTCGCCACTGAGGCCAAAGCGCAGGCGCATCACCTTGAGTTCCTTAGGGTCTAACAGGGAAAGAATGCCCTTAACGTCCAGCATCAAGGTCTGTTCGTCGAGGTTTTGTTGAGGGTCGGCCATCTGACTGTCCACGATAATCGCCGCAAAGGTCTCCGCCTGCTCGTCGTCTTCAATAATGGGGGCGTCGACGGACTCTGTTTTCTGCATCACTTCTTCGATCAGGGCGACTTTTCTGTCCGGCAAGCCCGTCCATTTTGCCAATTCTGCCACTGACGGCACGTGTTTGTGTTGTTCAAAAAACGCCGTTTTTGCCTTTTGAATAAGCGCTATTTTCTCAAAAATGTGTGTGGGAATCCGAATGGTTTTGCCCTGTTTGATGATGGCCTTGCGCATCGCTTGCTTGATCCACCACGTGGCGTAGGTGCTGACGCGGGTGCCCTTGTCAACCTTAAAACCGTCGATGGCACGCATGAGACCGATGTTGCCTTCGCCAATGAGGTCGAGGAGCGGCAGCCCATAAGACTTGTATTGATGGGCCATCTTGACGACCAGGCGCAGATTCGATTGGATGAGGCGTGTTCGCGCAGATTCGCTTCCCCGCTGCATTGCATCGACTAAGCCCTGTTCTTCCTCTGCCGATAAAAGCGGGTAACGGGCAACCTCGTCCATGTAAATATCGATGGACGCCCGATCTGGAAAATAATCGATTGCAAAGGCTGTTTTTGACATCAATGAGCTCAGAAATCGACTTCAAATGCGAGTTCTTTAGCTACTTTTCGGCAGATCGGCTTCAATTGTTCACAGGAGAGCCAGTCTTGATTTTCGTTGCTCGAATAGGCAAAGTCGGGTGAACAGGGCTTGCCCTTAGATGAGTGCTTGCCGTTTTCCCAATTCTTGATGATTGGCTGGATCAGGTAGTGGTTGCCAAATTCGAGGGTGATGTAGGACTCGTCACGCGGGATGAGGACCTCGTGAACTTTTTCTCCTGGGCGAATACCGATTTCATGAATTTTGCTATCTGGGGCGATGGCCTTGGCGATGTCTAAGATGTAGCAACTGGAAATTTTTGGGACAAAGAGTTCCCCGCCGACCATGCTTTCAAGACACTGGATAACGAAGTCAACACCCTCGTCGAGTGAGATGAAAAAGCGCGTCATGCGGCTGTCGGTGATGGAGAGGGCCCCCTTTTTCTTTTGCTCGAGAAAGAGAGGAATGACGCTGCCTCGACTCCCGATAACGTTGCCGTAGCGCACGACAGAAAAGCGGGTATTTTTGGATCCGCTGTAACTGTTGGCGGCGATGAAGACCTTGTCGGAACACAGCTTGGTTGCGCCGTAGAGGTTGATTGGGTTAACGGCCTTGTCGGTACTGAGGGCGACAACCTTTTCGACACCCGTGTTCAAAGCTGCCTCGACAACGTTAACAGCGCCATCGATGTTGGTTTTGATGAACTCATGCGGGTTGTATTCGGCTGCGGGAACTTGTTTGAGGGCCGCTGCGTGGACAACGATATCGACGTCGTTCATAGCGCGTTGCAGGCGTTGCGCGTCGCGTACATCTCCCAAGAAAAAGCGCATACAAGTCCTTTGAAAAACCTCCTCTTTTGCCATTTCCGACTGTTTAAACTCGTCTCGAGAATAAATGATCAGGCGTTTCGGTTTGTAATGTTTCAGTATCGTTGCACAGAACTGTTTCCCAAAAGAGCCTGTTCCGCCGGTGACGAGAATGCTTTTTCCATTCATGGTTTACTTTTTCCCCGGATAGGGTAAGTTACAGTATCTCACATTCAAAATATTTGGCAAGCCCTTATTTTAAGACCTATGCAAAATGATGTAAAAATTCGTTGGTCTCCGCTTGATGTGCCTCACGTACGTCATTGTACGTTGTGGCAGATAGTGCACAAAGCCAAGCACGCATTTCCCACAGGTCTATATGAACTAACAACTTACGAAAGGAAAGACCGTTTCAAAATGGCCTATAGCAAGGCCCGAGGAGCGAGGGCGACGGGAGCGTACTGACGTACGTGACCTAGCCCGAACGACGAGAACGCGGCTAGAGGGCATTTTGGAGCGGTCTTTTTTTATGTCGATTAAACACATCAGTATTGTTTCAGCCTCGATTCTCGCTTCGAGAGTACTGGGATTGTTGCGGGACATCTTATTTTTTGCTTATCTGGGGACTTCCCTGTGGGCATCGGCGTTTCTATTCGCCTTCACTCTCCCAAACCTCTTTAGGCGGCTCTTTGGAGAAGGCGCCATGACATCCGCCCTCATTCCCCTCTTCACAGAAAGCATTGAACATGGCGGGCGCCCACACGCCTTTCTCTTTTTAAATAAGGTGTTGAGTCGTGTTCTGTGCCTCTTGGTGGCGATGTTTCTGTTGATTGCGTTACTGCTGAGTGGCCTGTGGCTCTCTCAAACGCTGCCGGAGCGCTGGTCCTTGGGGTCGAGCCTCGGCATTCTCCTCATGCCATACATGATCTTTATTTGCTTGGCTGCCCTGATTGCGGCCATCTTGAACGTTCTGGAATCATTTGGAACGGCCTCGATATCGGCTATCTGGTTGAACATTTCCATGATCGCTGCCCTGGTTCTCGGTCGGTACATGTTTCCTGGCAACTTGAGGGCCATGATCCTACTGTTGAGCGCGGGTGTACTCATTGGAGGGGTGCTGCAGCTCTTTTTCCCGGCCAAACGCTTGCGACGAGAGGGCTGGAGCTTCCAATTTGACCTGAGTGGGCATGAACGGCTAGGGGAATGGATGCGACTCCTCTTACCTGGACTCTTTGGGGCGGCGATTTTCCAAATCAACATTTTAATCTCCCGCCTGATCGCTTTCTCGATCGATGACAGCACCGTCTCGATACTCTACCTCGCCAATCGCCTGGTGGAGTTGCCACTTGGGATGTTTGCCATCGCCATCACGACGGTCATTTTCCCAAAAATGTCAACCTACATTGCCCGCGGAGATTTTCAATCGACGGGGGCGGCCTTCAATCAAGGAATCCGGCTGATTTTGGCCATCAACCTTCCGGCGGCGATTGGGCTGATGATCTTGAGCGAGCCTATCTTGACGCTCTTTTTTGAATGGGGACGATTTGGCGTCAAAGATGTCAACGCGACATTGCCGGTCTTGCAGGTATTTGCGTGCGCCTTGCCCCTCTATGCCTTGGCGACGCTCTTTACGCGCGGTTTCCACACGATGAAAGACATGAAAACGCCTGTGCAGATTGCAGGTGTCGTCCTCGTGCTCAACGCCGGCTTTTCCCTGGCTCTCATGCGGCCATATGGCGCCGTCGGATTGGCTCTGGCAAACGTCTTTTCGTCGCTCTTTCACGTCGGTGCGCTCGCTTTCCTCTTGCGCCGCCGACACCTCATTTTTCGCCTCAACGACCTCAAAAAGGACTTGCTGGCCGTTCTCGGTGCGTCTGCCTTTATGACGCTCGTTCTCATTTTCGGAAAGTCCTGCGTCCGCCTATTGGCCTTAGAAAACAAACAAGCGGCCCTGATGCAAGTCGCGGTCCTCATTCCACTCGCCATCGGCCTCTACCTCGTGGCCCTCTATAAATTCAAATTTAAAGAGGTATCCCACACTCATCCTCTTTCAACCATTTAACCAAAATTTGACCTCAAAAATTGTCATGTAGTATGGACTTTATACAGATCTTCGTTTGACATTTGTGCAAGGTGGGGTACAATAAGACCAGAAGGAGGCACTATGGCAAAAGGAGCAGAAGACGCAGATGCGAGAATCGAGCGCTTATCGGACCAATTTGCGGCGAGTTACGCGAAGACGATGGAAGGGCTGATGTTGGGGCGGACGTCGATACAGGCGATCATGGGCATAAGTGCCGCTCAAATACAGGCGTTTTACACCGCAGGGGTGGCATTTTTCGATGTGGGGCGTTGGGCAGAGGCGGAGGCGATATTTCGGGGGTTGGCGTTGTTGCAGCCGAGTGAGCAACATTGGCGGGCTCTTGGGGCTGTTTTGCAGGCGCAGGGGAAGTACGCGGCGGCGATAGGTGCGTACAGTCAGGTTAAGAAGCTTGGAAAGGTGCCAGCGGCAGACATTGAGCAGGGCAACGCCGTTGACCAGATTAAACCAAGAAGGAGCGGCGAATTGACTCCTGCGATCAAGGCCCAGATCAAGATGTGTCGCAAACACTTGAAGGGCAAGGAGTTGTCGATGCAGGAGGAGGTGGAGCTCTCAAGTCCCTTTATCTGGGATCAGGGGTATCCGCGGAACGAGGAGCAAATAGAAGCGTTGACGCAAGACGCGGTTCAGCAATTCCACGGCACCCTGAAAGCCCTACTAACCAATGCCCAAAAGCTCGTCGATGAGACGAAGCGCGGCGAGTGGGATGAGTATCGCGCGCGGAAGCACAACAAGGAGAAACAATCATGAATATCGAAGACATTTCAAAAAAGCCCAACATTCCCGGAACGGGACTGCCGCTGGACGAGGTGAAGGGCGGCATTCGTAAGGCATTGAGCGACAAGGTATTGGAGGTGTCGCACTTGGAGGATGAGCTTGGCATCGAATTGTTGCAATTGGCCCGCAAAGAGGGTGGCTTTGTCATGGGAGCGCTTACGGAACAGGCTTGTCGAGACATGATCGATCAGTTTTGCTTTGGCCAGGCGCGGCAGAAGCTCGAGGTGGGTGTTGAAACCTTGCTGCGAGGAGAAGGGCTAGAGGGTAAAGCTCTGGAAAACTTACAGGCCGCAAAGGTGATCATTTACCAGAACGTGGCGCAGGGCGTTCGCGAGCTCTGTTCGAAGTACACAAAAGAGCCTGGAGAGCGTCGAGTCCTTTACGGCCCTTTTGAAGGGTTGAAGTGACTTGGTTGAAGTGACTTGGTTGAAGTGACTTGGTTGAAGTGACTTGGTTGAAGTGACTTGGTTGAAGTGACTTGGTTG
>MIDP01000030.1:15229-18094 GCA_001831095.1 Verrucomicrobia bacterium GWF2_51_19
GATAATGTTTGGTTGAGCGGCTGAAAATCAGCGCCGTTATTTAATTGAAGTTCAATTTACTTTATATTGGAAAATATGTCAACTAAAAAAAGTGAACTATTTTTAGGCAAAATGCAAAATAGCGCCAAAATGCGTTTCGCGCTGCGCCGAGTTCCTCACGTACCTCTATGTACGCTACAGTTACTATACCCCATTATTTCCCTTTTTGCAAATTTTCCCCTAAAAAAGTTTCAGAACGTTCGCAAAGAGTCCCCCGGCCCGCTCAGGCCGCGTTACCCGACATCAGGTCGATCGGGTTGTGAAAGAGTCGAAGTGGCGTCTCTCGTCGGTGAAAAATCAGCCAACGCCGCTGCCCAGCGCAGAAGGAGTGCGCCAATAGCAGCATCCCTCGACTCCGTTGACCTCTTTATGGGGCGCATCGAGGGCGTGTTGCACACGCAGACCGGTTAAAAACAAAGACGCAGCCATCATAAGCTCGGGTCCACCATAGTTCCCATATGTTTGGGAGTTTAGGTTAAAGAGCTTGAAAAAAGATTGCAATAAGCGGGATTTACATCTTTCTTGTTTATTGTAACGATTTACATTTTGCGAGAAAGGTAAGACCGTTGCAAAAGGGTTCTATAGCAAGGAGCGAGGAGCGAGGGCAGCAGCCCCAGACCCCCTAGATGCTTCGCATCTTATTAAAATAGGGATGCGTCAGCATCCAAAGGTGCAGGGCTATCCCTGCTGACTTAGTCCGAACGACGAGAACGCAACTAGAGGCCCTTTTCCAATGGTCTTTTTTATGGAGAAGATTGTTTCATTATGCAAGCGTAGAGGGTTCATTTTTCAGGCATCTGAGATTTACGGCGGCCTGAATGGATTTTTTGACTACGGCCCATTGGGTGTCGAGATGCGAAAAAACATCAAGGATGCCTGGTGGCAAGACATGGTTCAACGGCGAGATGACATTGTCGGCCTCGACAGCGCCATCATCCAACACCCCAAGGTGTGGGAATCGTCGGGACATATTCAGGGATTCTCCGACCCCATGGTCGATTGCAGAGAGTCCAAAATGCGTTACCGCGCCGATCAGCTATTTTGGGCGGCTGTCGTCGTCGACGGCGACATACTTGGTTACGTCTCCCTGCTCGAAGACGAAGGCATGGAGGCAAAGGCCGCTGAAATGGCCGATACGCTCAAGCGAAAACTGCAACGTCAGGGCACCCTTCAGCCCATTCAGCTGCGTCCGTACACCGAAGCATCACCCGACCTCTACGATAAAATCCCTTCACCAGCAACCGGCAAGCCAGGAACCTTGACGCCCCCACGCGACTTCAACCTCATGTTCCAAACCTACGTCGGGGCCGTCCGCGATGAGTCCTCTGTCGCCTACCTCCGCCCAGAGACCGCCCAGGGCATTTTTACAAACTTTAAAAACGTCGTCGACTCCACCCGCGTCAAGATCCCGTTCGGCATCGCCCAGATCGGACGCTCGTTCCGCAACGAAATCACGCCACGCAACTACATTTTCCGCTCGCGCGAGTTCGAACAAATGGAGATGGAGTTCTTCATCGAGCCCGGAGATGGCTGGAAACAATGGCACGAATACTGGATCCGGGAACGCTTCGAGTGGCACAAGAGTATCGGGTTAAAGGAGTCCATGCTGGGCTATCAGGTCCATCCGAAAGAAAAACTGGCCCACTATTCCCAAGCCTGCACCGACATCACTTTTCACTATCCCTTTGGCGTTCAGGAGCTTGAGGGAATCGCCGCCCGCGGCTGCTTCGACCTAACGCAACATCAAAATGGCAGCGGCAAAAGCATGGAGTACTTCGACGACACTCATAAAACTAAGTACATTCCCCGTGTCATTGAGCCCGCTGTCGGTGTCGATCGGACCTTCCTCGCCCTCCTCTGCTCCGCCTACGAAGAGGATGAAATCGATGGCGAGCCCCGCGTCGTCCTCAAATTGCACCCGCGAATCGCACCCATCAAGGCCGCTGTCTTTCCGCTCGTCAAAAATAAGCCGGAACTCGTCGAAAAGGCCAAAACACTCTTTAAGAAATTGCAACGCCGCTGGAACGTCGCCTACGACGCCTCCGGAGCTATCGGCCGCCGTTACCGCCGTATGGACGAAGTCGGGACCCCATTCGGCATCACCGTCGACTTCGAAACCCTCGAAAACGGTACCCTCACTCTCCGCGACCGCGATACCACCAAACAGGTTCGCCTCTCCGAACCGGAGCTCCTTGCGGCTATCGAAAAAAACCTACAACAGGACCTCTAACCCGCGTTCATCCACCAGAAATAGACTTTTGTTAAACCTAAATTCCCAACAATGATGTGAGTTGATTGACTCTATAACCTCAATCATTAGCGAAATTTTATTACCGCGCATCGGTTTTCCGATGCGCCCTGGATGCGTCATTTCATTACAAGTATTGACTCCATCCAACTCTGCGTGTGTCAACACGCCCTCGATGCGCCGTTAGAGAGCTCGGCGGGTTTAGGAAGCTGTTTGTGGCGCACTCCTTCAGCCTTCGAGAGCGGCTTTGGCTGTAAAAAAACAAGATATTGGAATGGATTTGTCGCTGTTTTTAGAAAAGAATCTTCAAATATAGTATTTTTACAAAAAGTCAAGCTTTTTCGTGATTTTTTGCGCTGCGGTAGAACTGCTCTTGGCGCGTAATCAAGAATAATCTCGATTCCCGCGTGCGGGCTGAAGCCAGCTTATACGCTAAGACTAGACGGCTTTGATGCTGCGTTGGGCGTTACATAGCTGTGTATGCCGGCCCTGAATCTAATATCGACGATGGCAGATTCAACCTCGAAGTGCAACACTAGGATGCGGATTTAAGGAGAGCAAAGAAGGCTTGAGCAGGA
>MIDP01000031.1 GCA_001831095.1 Verrucomicrobia bacterium GWF2_51_19
GGGGAATTTATCATTTTTAGGGAACAAGAAGTACCGAGATCAAGTGACGTCGAGTGTGGCTTCTGTGATTTTGTTGCCGGAGGATTACGAGGGGGCGCCGCGTGAAGGGCAGGCGTACCTATTTGTAAAAAACCCATCGATGGCGTTAGCGGTGATTTGCAAGGAAGTGGAGGCGGCGATGTTGCAGACGATGCGGCCGGGAATTCATGCCCTTGCGGTGATTGCGGCGACGGCGGCGGTCTCGAACGAAGCCTACGTGGGGCCATTTTGCAGTGTCGGAGAGGGGAGTGTGATTGGCAAAGGGACTGTTTTGAGATCGCACGTAGCGGTTGGAAATTTTGTAAAGATTGGGCACAACACGACGCTGATGCCGCACGTATCTGTCTACGATTACAGTGAGATCGGCAATGGTGTTTTGATTCACAGTGGTGCGGTGATTGGCTCTGACGGCTTTGGTTTTGAGACGGTGAATGGGGTGCACGAAAAGGTTCCGCAGATTGGGCGGGTCTGCATTGAAGACAATGTGGAGATTGGCGCAAACACAACGATCGACCGGGCGCGATTCGATACAACGCGCGTTGGTAGGGGTTCAAAGATCGACAACCTCGTTCAAATCGCGCACAACGTGCAGATAGGGAAGGGCTGTATTGTCGCGGGTCAGGCGGGGATTTCTGGAAGCACTACGCTAGAAGATTACGTTGTTTTGGCGGGCCAAGTGGGCTTAGCGGGGCATATCAATATTGGAGCGCAGGTGGTGATTGGCGCGCAATCGGGGGTCAACCACGACATTCCTGCAAAGACGCTCGTCCGCGGCACACCGGCGGTTCCCTACATGCAAGCCCAGCGCATCGACGTCATCAAGCTCAAGCTGCCAGAGCTCTACAAACGGCTGCAGGCCGTGGAGCAAAAAACCGGACTTACAAGACCGTTGTAAAAAGCCCACGACGTTTTCCACGCAGACTCGCACCTCGACGGTTGAATGGACCGGTTTAGGCCGCTAGAAAAAAGTGTCGCTAATGATTGATGGTCTTTACAAAAACCTCAGAAAAATCTTCTTGCCGACTTGGACAACGGCCGCCCTTGGGAGTAGGGTGGGGCTGTCTTCGCGAACGCCATCGATTTTGACGGCGCCCTGTTCAAAGAGTCGGCGTAGCTCTTTTTTGCTCGGGAAAAGTTGTGTGGCGTAGAGCTTGTCTAGCAGTGTAGCGCCTTCCAGGCGATCCAGGACAAACTCCGGCATGACGTCTGGTATTTGTTTATCGGAAAAGACTTGTTCGAACTGGGAACGCTCTTTTATGGCCGTTTCTGAGCTGAAGAAGCGCCCGACGAGCTCCATGGCGAGTCGTTTTTTAGCTTCCATGGGGTGAAGATTGGCCACCGCGGCCCATTCGACGTCGCTGTACTCGAGTAGTAGCTTGTAGTAGCTCTCCATCAGCGCGTCTGGGATCGACATGAGCTTGCCAAACATGTTTTTAGAACTGTCGTTGAAGCTGATGTAGTTGTCGTAACTCTTCGACATCTTACGCGTGCCATCGAGGCCGATGAGGAGCGGCGTGTACATAACGATTTGCTCTCTTTGGCCGGCATCTTTTTGTAAAATACGCCCAACCAACAAATTGAACAGCTGATCGTTGCCACCCAGCTCGACGTCTGCCTCTAGCATGACCGAATCGTAGCCCTGGACCAACGGGTATAGAAATTCAACAATCGAAATGGGGTTCTTTTCATCGTAGCGCTTGGAGAAATCGTCGCGTTCGAGCATCTGGGCAACTGTCATCTTGCGAGCGAGCCCCAGAAGGTCGCCAAATGACATTTTTGAAAACCACTCGCTGTTTCGCCGAACGATCGTTTTGTCTTTGTCTAAAATCCTAAACGCCTGATCGAGATAGGTCTTGGCATTATTCTCAACCTCAGCCGCGCCCAAAACAGGACGAATTACCGATCGCCCTGACGGGTCACCAATCGTTGCCGTGTAGTCACCGATCAGCAAAATCGCCTCGTGACCCAAGTCCTGAAAGCGCTTCAGTTTATTGAAGACAACGAGGTGCCCAAAGGTCAGGTCTGGCCTTGTGGGATCGACGCCAAATTTGATGCGCAAGGGGCGGCCCTCGGCCAAACGTTCCCTCAGCTCGTTTTCTTGAATAACACTGACTCCGGCAAATAATTTTGAATCCATCGCGCCTCAAAGATCCAAAAACTCAGGGCGATTGTCAAGAAAGACCTGAAGAACGCCGATTAGACATAATATATATTGTGCGACAAGGAACAATAAGTTAATAAATTTTAGGTCGCTAGATCAGTATTTATTTTACTTGTCTTTTTCCGTCTTTTGCCCGACAGTATATCCGCTATGAAGAGATTTTACTTACTGTTAATGTTAATTCTTGCTGGTTGCGGAACAAAGAATGCCTTGACGCCCAAGGATACGCTCGTTGGTTCTGGCAGCCGATCCAATGATTTTATTTTTGAATCCGAGGTCTACGACAAACTCCCAGATAGAACTGGGCAAGGCCTCTACAATCCGGCAGATGTCGTTGCCTCTGTTTATTTCGACTTTGATCAGTCCTCCTTGAAGCCAGAACAGAGACTGCGCATAGAAACCATCGCCAAGACTTTAAAGGGCGATGCGCAACTCTTGATTGCAGGCCATTGCGACTGGTTTGGCACAGAAGAATACAATATCGGTCTCGGTGAACGCCGCGCCAACAGCGTGTTGAGCTACATCAAACAAATTGGCGTGCAAACGACCGAATGCAACGTCGTTTCGCGAGGATCACTGGATTCACAAAAAGGCCTCTCGAAAGTAGACGCATATAAGGACCGCCGGGCGGACATCGTCCTAAAACACAAATAAGAACATATGTAAAATGGCGTGAAAGCTCGTTTCGCGCTCCGCAAACTGCCTCACGTACCATCGTACTTTACTGGATGCGAGCCTGGGCGAGGTTTTGACCTGGGAGTTCGTACTTAAGGATGAGGGCGTAGGCTTCTTTAGCTTCGAGGGCCTTATCTTGTTTAGAAAGTAGTGAGCCGAGCTGAAAAAGGCAGCGGGATAGCCAATAACGTCCAGTAGACTCAAAGGCATAGGGTGTTGTTGGGGCGGTTAGAAATGTATGGATCACGTTCCAATAGGCTTTTTCTGCAGAAGGAAGGCCTTCTTGTTCTGTGAGGTAAGCCCAGAGAAAGCCAGCCTCGACACGTAAATCGATGGGTGCGAGCGAGAGCTCAAAAAGACGTTCAAACTCGGCGGCGGCGATTTCTTTACGATTGGGGTTTTCGTCGGCCATGATGCATTTTGCGCGCGCCAATTCTAGGCTGTAGCGTTCCTCGTGCTGGCAGTTTTGCAAGAGGTTTTCGTAAATTTGCTGAGCGGCCGAAAAGTTATTGAGTTGGCGCAATAGGTCAGCTTGTTTTAGGCGTGCGAGAAAGACCCAAGCGCTCTGTGGGTATTCTTTAATCAAGCGATCGAGCACTGAAAAGGCTGTCTTAAAGTGCGATTGGCCACGCAATTCGATATTCAAGGCGGCTTCGTAGAGAGCGATAGGCGCGTAATGGCTATTGGGGTAGTCATCGACGAGCGCGATGAGGTTTTGCTGAGCTTCGACGCGGTCATTGATCGATGCGTAATAGCGAGCGGCCTCCAAGTAGGACCGAACAGCGGAATCGGTATGCGGCGCGCGTTCACGGAGAGTCTGCAGAGCCGCTAATGCCTGAGCAAAGTTTTCACGCTGAAAGAACGACTGGGCTTGAATCATGATGGCGTAGCCCAATAGCTCTTTTTTTTCTTTTTCAGACAAACTGGTTTGCTTTTCTAAAAGGGACAACAACTGAAGGGCGCTCTGTTCAGCAGTCTCTGGCTGATGGGCATCTAAGAGGAGTTGCGCCTCGAGCCACTGAAAACGCAGAGCGAGTTCGATGGGCATTGTTTTTGCATTAGCCAAGGATAGGCGAATGCGTTCAAAGGCCTTGTCTTTTTGTCCGTTATCTTTGAGCGCCAGCGAGAGATTCCACTCGAGACCCCACTGTTGAGCTTGTGCTAGCCATTGATTACTACAAGCGGTTTCTATGTCGACGAGCGCCTGGGAAAGTTCTTGATTTTGAATGCTGCAGAGGACCCACTGATAAGCGACTTCTGAAGTATTGAAGGGACGATGGATGCCCTTGAGTGCGCTGCTGTAGAAATCGCGGGCGCTACTGTAGTCGCGATTGAGAAAGTAGCAATCGGCGATCAACACGCTGAGTTGGGAAAAGTCGGCTGGCGACGTTTCTTTTTCGGAACGGATTTGGAGGAGAAAGTGGGCGGCATTGCGGTATTCTGGTGGTGTTTTGCGCCAACTGAGGTAGGCCAACAACTTCAAAAAGGGAATTTTTTCTCGTGTTCCTGGAAATTCACTGAGGGCCTGTTGGATGATTTTTTCAGCCGGCTTATCTTGTAACACGAGGATTTGAGCGCTGATAAAGAGGGCCTGTTCTCGGATTTTGCAATCTGGGTTGATCAAAACATGATCGAGGGTCTCCAGCAGGCTATCGAGGGCGTTATTTTGGTAACTCCACTGAAAGAACAACAGGAGAGATTCCTCCATAAGCTTTTTATTGGCATTGCGCTGCAAAATTTCGCGAAAGGCGCTTTTGGATTTCGCCAAAAGACCTTTTAAGAAAAGCAAGGTATCGATTTCTGGGTCTTTTTGAAACAACGCTATTTGCTCGTCTAAAATGCTCAATGCCTCGGCGTTTTTTCCCATTTTATCGAGGACAATGGCGTATTGTTTGGCAAATTGGGCGCCGCTCGGCGTTCCTTTGAGCTCCTTGACTTTTTTCTCGAGGCTGGCCAACAGTGACGCGTCTACGGTGCCGGAATAGATGCGTTCTCTTGCCACGACTGCTTCAAATTCCGTTTTTTGCTCAGGGGACGTGGTGCACGCTAGGGCTTTTTCAAAAAAAACAGAGGCTTTTTCGGTCGCATTTTTCCCTTCCACGAGCAATCCCTGCAAGACGTAGTACCAGGGCTTATCGGCGATCGAAAAGCTGTCTGGAATCTTTTGTAACAGCCGCCTTGCCTGCGAACGATTGCCGTCATAAAAGGCCAGAATGGCGGAGCGGAGGGCGTATTCGGGATCGTTGCCCTGTGTCGGCAGGCTGTCGAGGTAAAAGCTCGCCGTTTTGAAGTTTTGCGTGGCGATCATGGCCGTCACGAGAGCGAGTGTATAGGCACGTCTTTCCTCTGGAGACAAGTTGGGATGGGTCAAAAACTCCTTAAAATATTGACTGGCTACAGTCGGCAGGCCCATCTGGAGTGCATTTTGAGCTGCAAAGACCTCCCATTGAGCCGACAGAGGCGATGTTTGATTACTCGTGTATGGAAGCGGTGTTTGAGCGTACCCCAGGGAAGCGATGGCGATAAAAAACAGTTGCTTTAATAACACAGCTGTCAATGATTTTGTCACGCCATGAAATTTGGAAGAGTCGTGTTCTGCCACAAAGGCACGTTCTTGCACTTCGTCTTTAATCGGAATCATCGGTGAGTTTATTTTCCTGGATGTTTTTTACAATCTGATTGACGGTGAAGTTGGTAAAGCCGTCGTTGATCGACTTGGCTGCCTTAGCGGAGTCGCTGATATTACTCATGAGATCATCCTTGCTAAAAGTGCTGGTGTGCTTGGAATTTTCGATTTCGCGCATCATTTTCTCCAACATCTTCTGACTTGGTCCGCCAAATCCGCTCGTGAAACTTTCGAGATTCTTGTAGATCGTCTGCAGTTCTGAATCGCTGAATTTGGAACCCTCTTTCAAGTATTGGTTTAAATATTTGCTCATGTCGGCCTTCATCGACTCGTATTGCTCCGTTTGTTTGGGGCTCAAGGATGACTCGAAACGCGCGACATCGCTCTCATTCGCTTTCCCTGGCTCCGATGAGACTACATTTTGTGTGTTACCACTGCCTGCTCCTTGAATTGCACCTGTCATATATCTATTATCCCCCAAAAAACGCGTTTCGTCAACCTCATCCAATCGCTTTTATGGTATTTTCTAGCGCCTGCCAAATTTTCTGGTGGATGCTAGCGATATCGCCCTCACCGTCAATCAAAATACAGCGCCCAGGCTCCTCTTTTGCCAAGGCCAAATATCCATCCCGGACACGCTCATAAAAGCTCAAATCTTCGCGCTCAATGCGGTCCAATTGCCCCGATCGCGCCAAAACCCTCGCCCGCGACGTCTTTGGCAACACGTCTAAAATGAACGTTTTGTCAGGCATCACGCCACCAACCGCGAACCCATTGATCGTTTTAACGGCGGCCATGGCCAGTTTGCGCGCAGCCCCCTGATACGCCACAGTCGAATCCAGGTAACGGTCGCAAATCACCCACTTTCCCGCCTTCAACGCCGGCAAGATCTTCTCCCTCACGATTTGCGCCCGACTCGCCGTGTACAACAACAACTCAGCCTCTGCACTCATCCCCTCCCCTTCCTTCGCATGCAACAATAAATGCCGTACCGCTTCACCCACACCCGTCCCACCAGGCTCCCGGTAAACCTCTACCTCGACCTTCAGCCTACTCACCAACATCTCCACCTGCGTGCTCTTGCCGCACGCTTCTAAACCTTCCAGTGATATAAACATAATGTGCTCAGCCCAGGAAAACCTTTTTTTGGCAAAAAAGAGTTTTCCCGGACCCTTTCCAAAAAACTTTTATAGCGAAACATAAAAATACTACGTATTTTTCTATTTCGCCAACTAATTAGGCCAAGAGCGTTCGAGGGTTTTACCGAAGGTAAAACCCTCGAACGCAATAAACGGGGTCTGGGGGCCGTTGCCCCCAGCGAGGGGGTTTAGGGGGCGCGGAGCCCCCTTATTTATTCGGGACTTATTTACCTAAAGCGGCCTGAGCGGCTGCTAAGCGGGCGATTGGGACGCGGTTAGGTGAGCAGCTGACGTATGTTAGTCCGACCTTATGGCAGAATTTGACGGAGGCTGGGTCGCCGCCGTGTTCGCCGCAGATACCGAGCTTAATCTTGGGGCGTACGGACTTACCGCGTTCGGTAGCGATCTGGATAAGTTCGCCGACGCCTTCTGTATCGATAGTGGCGAATGGGTTCTGTTTAAAGATTTCGGAATCCATATAGGTTTGGAAGAAGTTACCCATGTCGTCGCGACTCATGCCGAGTGCCGTCTGGGTGAGGTCGTTGGTTCCAAAGCTGAAGAACTCGGCTGATGCGGCTATTTCGGCGGCGCGGAGGGCGGCGCGTGGGAGCTCGATCATGGTGCCGATGGTGTAATCGATTTTCACCTTCTTTTCTGCCATGACTTTATCAGCGGTTTCGCGGATGAGTGCGGCCTGGAGGTCGAATTCCTTTTTGAAACCTACGAGTGGAACCATGACTTCTACCTTTGCCTCTACCTTTTCTTTCATGACGTTGGCAGCGGCTTCAAAGATGGCGCGGGCCTGCATTTCGGTGATTTCTGGGTAGGAGATACCGAGTCGGCAGCCGCGGTGGCCCAACATTGGGTTCATCTCGTGGAGTGCAGCGACGCGGGCCTTGACGACCTTGGCGTCGATTCCGAGTTTTTTAGCGAGGGCCTTTTGAGAGTCATCGTCCTGTGGGAGGAACTCATGGAGAGGTGGGTCGAGGAGGCGAATGGTTACCGGGAAGCCTTTCATGGCCTTAAAGATGCCCTCAAAGTCGTCCCTTTGGAATGGAAGCAGCTTCTTGAGAGCGGCTCTGCGGGCCTCTTCGGAGCTTGCTAGGATCATTTCGCGCATAGAGTCGATGCGGTCGCCCTCGAAAAACATGTGTTCCGTGCGACACAGACCGATACCTTCAGCTCCAAGAGCGACGGCCTTGGCTGACTGTTCAGGCGTATCTGCGTTGGTGCGGATTCCGAGCGTACGGTAACTGTCTGCCCACTTCATGACGGTCTCAAATAGCTGGTAAGTCTCGCTATCTTTGGCCTTCATTTTGCCTGCGAGGACCTGATTGACTTCCGATGGCGCCGTCTCGACCGAGCCCGCGTAGACTTCACCGAGCGTGCCGTCGATGGAGATGAAATCGCCTTCCTTGAACTGCTTTCCGGCGACGCTCATGGTGCGTTTGGAGTAGTCGACCTCGATGGCAGAGACGCCGCAGACGCAAACCTTGCCCATTTGGCGGGCGACGAGGGCCGCGTGGGAACTGACACCGCCACGGCAGGTTAAAATACCTTCTGCGGCGAGCATACCACGGATGTCTTCCGGTGAAGTTTCGATGCGACAGAGAACAACTTTGTCTCCCGTGCTGGCCATTTCTTCGGCACGTTTGGCCGAGAAGACTACCTTGCCTGACGCTGCACCGGGGCCGGCCGGGAGTCCTTTAGCGATCGTGCCTACTTTTTTGCGACCGTTGGCGTCGAAGATGGGGACGAGCAGGGTGGCGATGGAGTCGGCTGGAATGCGTTTAACGGCCATTTCCTTGTCGATGAGTTTTTCATGGACCATTTCAACGGCGATACGGATAGCGGCTAAGCCGGTGCGTTTGCCATTGCGGGTTTGGAGCATGTACAGTTTGCCTTCTTCGATGGTAAATTCGAAGTCCTGCATGTCGCGGAAATGAGTTTCTAGCTTGGCGCGGACTGTTTCAAGCTCTTTGTGTGAGGCCGGCATTTCTTTTTTCATGTCTGCGATTGGGTGTGGCGTGCGAATGCCTGCAACGACGTCTTCACCCTGAGCATTGACGAGGTATTCGCCGTAAAAGACCTTTTGCCCGTTGGCTGGATCGCGAGTAAAGGCGACACCAGTTGCGGAAGTCTCACCCATATTGCCAAAGACCATGGACTGGACGTTAACGGCTGTTCCCCACTCGGAAGGAATGTTGTACTTTTGGCGATAAATGATGGCGCGCTCGTTGTTCCACGACTCAAAAACGGCTCCAATGGCGCCATTGAGTTGTACAACGACGTCCTGTGGAAAATCGCTGCCCGTGCGTCTTTTGATGAGGGCCTTGTACCTGCCGATGAGCTTTTTGAGGTCTTCGGCATTGAGTTGTGTGTCGTGTTGAACGCCCTTTTCTTTTTTGAGGGCTGCAAGGATCTCGTCAAAGGGTTCGTGTTCGTCGTCGGACTGCGCTTGTACACCCATAACGACGTCACCGTACATCTGGATGAAGCGGCGGTAACAGTCGTATGCGAAGCGTGGATTGCCTGTTTTCTTGGACTGACCTTCAACCGTCTCGTCATTGAGGCCGAGGTTGAGAATGGTGTCCATCATACCTGGCATGGATTCACGTGCGCCGGAGCGTACTGAAAACAACAATGGGTTTTTGGCGTCACCAAACTTCTTGCCCTCTTGCGCCTCAATGTTTGCAATGCAGGCGCGAATGGTCTTGTCGATGCCCGCTGGCATGGCCTTTTTGTGCTCAGTGTAGTACGTGCACACTTCTGTTGTGATCGTGAACCCTGGAGGAACTGGCAGTCCTATGCGCGCCATTTCAGCCAAATTAGCGCCTTTGCCGCCGAGAAGTGACTTCATAGTCGCGTTGCCGTCGGTCTTTTTGCCGAATTCGTAAATGTACTTAACGCCCTTGTTAGTAGGAGCCGACTTCTTTGCAGGCGCCTTCTTGAGCACCACAGTTTTCTTTGCCGCAGACGTCTTCTTCGCAATTGTTGCGGTGGTCTTCTTTGCCACAGTCTTCTTGACCGTGGCAGCGATTTTCTTGGCCGCCGGTTTCTCAGTCACAGCCTTTTTCGCCGGGACTTTCTTGGCAGTTTCAGCTTTCTTAGTAACTTTTTTTTGCATAATATTCTCCAGGGAAGCTCTTTAGAAAATAGGAACGACTCTCCCTTGTCAAGGCAAAGAGACCGACTAAATTTTTGCATCGATCTCAAAAAAAGCTGTTGAAATTTTTTAATCACAAAAGATTTGCATTCTAAAAACTTTTTTGAAGAATCACAGATTTCTGGTTGACAAAATTAATTCTTTGAATGCCCTTTAAACTTTCAAACATGACAAACTGCTCTTCAAAACTGACATGGTGTGTCGTTCGTCTCGGCAACGACACAAATTGGTGGGTAACGGAAATCAGCGACGAAATCCATTGGGATCTTGACGGCTTGAGCATTATCGACCCCAGACAAATCCATCACATCATCGACTTGATGTCGGCCTTGCGCGATTATGGGCTGAAAACAGACCTGATCGATCCCGCGTTCTACTGTTTCCGCATCGACAAAGACATCGGCAAGGGCCGCATTCGTCTAATACGCACGGAAGAGAGCTTATTGGAGTCTGAGGAGAAACTGTTTGCCCTTCCGGACATTCTCGACGATGACAAAAGCCCCTATTCCGACCTTCTCGATCACTTGATCCGCCTGCGCGTCAAGATGTTAAATGACGTCATTGGGTTTGAAAAGCCGTTGACGGTCGATGAGATTGAGGAATTTTTGCGCGAAAAGCAACAAGACGATTACATGCAGGGTCACGCGTATCATTTATTCAATGAGATGTTAGCCGTTCTCGAGTACGTTCCGGAGGGCTTTGAGTCTGCTGAAGATGAAAAAGGTGCTGGTGCAGAAGAGGAAGATGACCTCGAAATTGAAGACCTGCCCGAAGAGGATGTCGACGAAGACGAGCTCGGAGAAATCGACGAAGACATGCGGCTTTACGGCGAAGATTCCAACAACCTCATCGACGAAATCGAAGCCAATGAGTGAGTCTCGTCAAGAAGTGTTGAGCGCTCACTTTTTCGTAGAGTCGGCGCTCACACAACTCATCGAACGAGCGGCTCGAGCGACAGGCCTGTTTGACGAAAGTTTTTCGGCAGACATTCGCCCCGCTGACCCTCGTTTTGGCGACTTCCAAGCCAATGGTGTCCTGCCTTTCGCCAAGCGCAACAAACAAAATCCGCGCGCCCTCGCAGAAACTCTCGCATCCAAGCTCCAATCCGAACCGACGCTCGATGGCCTTGCTGTAATTAGTGTTGCCGGGCCAGGGTTTATCAATTTCAGCCTGACGCCGCGGTTTCTGTTGAGCTGGCTGAAAAACTTTGCCTCAGAAACGTCCTTTCAATCTTCGGCCAAGCACTTTTTAGAAGGCAAGCGCATCTCCATCGATTATTCGTCCCCCAACACTGCCAAACAAATGCACGTCGGCCACCTGCGGTCCATGATCATCGGTGAGTCTATCCAACGCATTTTGCGCTTTTGTGGGGCATCCGTCCACCGCGACAACCACATCGGCGATTGGGGCACTCAATTCGGCATTTTGCTCTTCGCCATCAAAAAAAATCAGGTGGATCTGGCGACCCTGCAAGAGCCGCTTGAGGAGCTCGAAAAGCTTTATAAAGAGGGTTATGCGTTGACAAAGACTTCCGAAGAGGCTCTCAACGGTGCCCGCAGCGAGCTCGTCAAACTGCAACAGGGCGACGCCGAAAACCTTCACCTCTGGCAACAGATCAACGCCGTCTCCTATAGAGCCTTTGACGAAATTTACGCTGAAATGGACATCGCTTTTGACAACGTCTGGGGCGAGTCCTTTTACCGCGATAAGGTGGATCGCGTCTACAACGAACTTCACGAATGTGGCGTTTCGGAAGAGAGCGATGGCGCCCAGGTCGTCTTTCACCGCGACGTCGAACAATTCAAAGATCAGCCCTTTCTCATTCGCAAGTCGGATGGTGCCTCCAATTACGCCAGCACCGACCTCGCCACCGTCCTCTTTAAAGTCCTCGAATGCGGCTTTGGTGAAATTGTCTACGTCACAGATGGCCGCCAACAAGACCATTTTCAGCAGCTTTTCCTCACCGTCAAAAAGTGGTTCGCAAAAAAACATTATCCCATGCCCGAACTGCACCACGTCTGGTTCGGCACCATCTTGGGGGAAGACGGCAAGGCTATCAAAACGCGTTCCGGGGACCCCATTCGCCTCAAGGAGCTCATTCGTGAAGCCATCGCGCGCGCCTACAGCATTGTCGAAGAGAAGAACCCAGATCTCGCCGAATCCGACAAACAGCACATCGCCAAGGCGGTCGGTCTCGGGGCCCTGCGCTACGCGGACCTCGTCCAAAACCGCACCAACGATTATGTCTTTGCTTGGGATAAACTGCTCTCGTTCGACGGCAATACAGCGCCGTACCTGCTTTACGCCGTTGCCCGCATTCACGCCATCTTTCGAAAAGCCCAATTGCCGCTCTTCGACCTCGACAATAGCGCCTCGGCCTTCGAAACGCCTGAAGAACTGGCCCTGGCGAAAAAGCTAGTCGCTTTTCCCTTTGCCCTCAAGCAGGCGATCGATGAACTCCGGCCGCACTTTATCTGCCATTACCTCTTTGAGCTCTCTAGTCTCTTTTCCTCATTCTACAACGCCAACCGCGTCCTCGTCGACGAAACTGATGTCAAGGCGCGCCGCTTCCTTCTCTGCTCGCGCACCCTCGCAACGCTTGAAACGGGATTACACCTCCTGGGCATAAAAACACTGCACTTAATGTGATAAGACCGACGCAAAATAGCGCCAAAATGCGTTTCGCGCTCCGCTGAATGCCTCACGTACCTCTATGTACGCTACGGCATTCATGCTCTCGCAAAGCCAGTGGCATCTATTTTGCGTCGGTCTTTTGAGGTATTTAAATTTTTTCAAAAAAACTTTGCTTCCGTTCAAAAAATCGTTCAAGATGGAGAAATGGACAGCAATACATCGAATCATGCGACGAGTTCATCGTCGAGTACCTCCAATAACACAATGTCGGGATCGGTTGTCTATCCAAAAACAAGAAAAGACACCACTGTCTTGCTCGGGTTTGACTTGGGAACACACACGTCCTGCATTGTTGCATCCAGAGAAGACACACGACAAGTGTTCTTTGAGCGTATGTTTCCTTCCGTCGTAGGATACACCAAAGATGCCATTGTGTCTGACGTCCTCCCAGGCAATGCCAGTGTCTTTTTTGGCAAGGATGCCCTCCAACACCGGCTACACCTAGAGCTTAAATACCCCCTGCAAGATGGAAAGATCAATAATCTCTCCGTCGCCAAGGACTATTGCCGCTTTTTGAGAAACCAGGTCGATCCAGAACGCAAGGCCGAACTGAAGGTCGTCATCGGTACGCCAGCGAGCGCCGATGCCGAAACGCAAGAAAATATTCGCGAGGTCGCCATCGGTATTTTTGACAAGGTCATCATGATTCCAGAACCCTTTCTCGCCGCCCTCGGCCTCCGCGAAGAGTTCCGCCTCAACGAAACTGGCTATATTGACCCTGTTAAAAACTCCATCTTTATCGACATCGGTGCAGGAACCTCCGATTTCTGCCTCATTCAGGGCTATTACCCAACGGCCAAGGACCAAATCAGCATACCATTTGCCGGCAATGCTCTCGATCTCAAGTTCAGCGAAAATATCAAGGTCCAGTATCCGGAAACACAGCTGTCCATCCACAAAATTCGCGAAATCAAAGAACGTTTCTCCTACGCCGGCGAACTCCGCGAAGGCATTAAGGACAAGGTCTTTGTCGACGGAAAGCCGCAATACCTCGAATTCGGCCCGCTCTTGGGAACCGTCTGCAATGAGCTCCTCGATAAGGTCGCTGAGTGTACCATGGAAATGATCGCCCGCGTGCCCTCAGACGCCGTTGAAGAAACACTTCAAAACATCATACTCACAGGCGGAGGCAGCGGCATTCAAAATCTCGGCTCGGAACTCGAAAAGATTCTCCGCTCAGAAGGTTATGAGTCGCCAGTCGTCAAGACTGCCAACGCCGACCACAAATTCCACGTCGGTCGTGGAGCCTGGAAGGCCGCTTGCAGTGCCAGAGAGGATCAGTGGCAGAAGATTACGACTCCGTCTTTCGCTTAACAAGACGGATGCCAGATAGCGCAAAATGCGTTTTCAACAAAGAGCCTCTAATCATTAGAGGCTCTTTTTATTCTTGAAGGCTGGATCCACTTAAAAAGTGGGAAATAAAGAAGCTGGCTTTGTGGCTATCAGGGAGGTGTTTTTGAAAAAAGGTCGTTAAAAAGGTCATGTAGAGAATGAGAAAGAAGACGGCCAAGACACTTTTAATGGGCATGGCGAGGAAAAACACGTTCAGTTGAGGCGCGAAACGAGTGATCATGCCAAGGCCAAATTCGGCGAGAAAGAGAGTAAACACGATCGGCCCACCGAACGACAATATGAGCTCAAAGAAATCGTTCATGAAGGCGAGAAAATAGTCTAAAAACGCCTTGTCCATGTTTGGGAAGATCGACATGACGGGCCACACGGTGTAACTATTATAGATAATCGTCAAAAATCCCATAAACCCGCTGGAGACAAAAAACATAGTGATGAGGATTTTTGTCAAAAAGTCGCCAAAAATAGAGACTTCGGAGCCCGTTGCAGGGTCGATCAGAGAGCCGATGGAGGCGCCGCGTTGGGTGTCGATGATTGAGCCAACGCCCTGTACGACGTAAAACAAAAACCCACCCAGAAAGCCAATAATCATGCCGACCAGGCCCTCTTTAATCATCAGAGGAAAGAGAGTCAAAAATGGCAACTCGTGTGGCACGTTTGGCAAAATCATCGGAATGAGCACCATCGACAGCGCCAACATGACGACGTTTTTAGCGATCGCCCCGCCGAAAACTTCCGTCCCAAAGACCGGCATGGCCGTCATGACAGCCGTCAAACGCGTCACCGATAACGCTATCGCTAACATGAAAAACTTTATGGGTTCTACATCCACCATATTTAAGACCATTGCAAAATGGGCTCTAGCTTCGTTCTCGTCGTTCGGGCTAGGTCACGTACCGCTGTACGCTCCCGTTGCCC
>MIDP01000032.1:0-1336 GCA_001831095.1 Verrucomicrobia bacterium GWF2_51_19
TTTGCCTCTCCTGCTCAAGCCTTCTTTGCTCTCCTTAAATCCGCATCCTAGTGTTGCACTTCGAGGTTGAATCTGTCCTCTCCCACCCTGGGCTAAAAGAGGTTCATACTTATTCTTTTACAGAAAACTTGAACTTGCTTGAGGTAGAGAGCATCGATATGTCGACGGCCACAGCTCTTCAAAGTATTTCTTTGTTTCTACCCAAGTTACGGTCACTGCAATTGCCTGAAGACGCACCCATCAGTATCGTGTGTATCGATTGTTCTTCTCTGGAAAAACTGCCAGATTTTACAAAAATGTCGAAGTTAGAACAATTGTATTTTTACAAAAGCAAAATGACGTCTTTTGACTGCTCGTGCCTGCGTCCCCACACGCAGCAATTCTTTTTGTCCTTTACGAAATGCCACAATTTAACTCAGTTGGATTCTTTAGACACGTTGACTCAGCTCCGGTCACTGCAATTATACAAAACATCTCTATCAGTTCTCGATGTTTCTGGTTGTGAAAAATTAGATAGCCTGGTTCTTTTTAAATGCCAAGAATTGAGCCAGATTAAGGGTCTTCAATCGATCAAAGAAAGCTTGCGGTATTTGCGCTGTTGTAGCATTGACAAATTGACGGGCATCAATTGTTCCGGGTGTGACATCAACAAATTAGAAATTCAACACATAAATGCAGATAAAGAGCATTCGCCAAAAGCTTTCTCGATTGAGGACGGGTTCTCTTTGGATGTTTCTGGCTTCACCAGATTGCGTACAATTAATATCATAGAATGTCCCCATTTTAACAAAGTCATAGGTTTAGAGGACAATTGAGATAAAGTATGTTAATTGATAAACGAACACCACCTCAATCATTAGCGAAAAACAAGTCATATCGGTTGCGTTGCCTGTCTAATTGAGGCCTGCATGGTCATGAGTGTTCTAATTTAAATTTCACCAAATGGTGAAATAGACTTACTGAATTCTTAACCGGTCCGCGTTTGCAAGACGCCCTAGATGCGCCATTAGAGAGCTCGTCGGGTCTCGAGAGCCTTTTGTGGCGCACTCCTTCTGCGCCCGAAAGCGGCTTTGGATGATTTTTTAAAAAATATCTGATATTGATGAGGATTTTAAATATTCAAAATTTTGTATTTAATGTCTAATATAATTTTTAAACAAAAAGTCAAGCTTTTTCGCAATAAATCGTCGAGGCTAGATTCAGCGCCGACATACACAGCTATATAACGCCCAACGCAGCAGCAAAGCCGTCGAGCTATAGCACATAAGCTAGCTGCAGCCAAGCATACGGGAATAAGGCCGTCAAACTATAGCGCATACGCCAACTTCAGCCCAGC
>MIDP01000032.1:1448-15840 GCA_001831095.1 Verrucomicrobia bacterium GWF2_51_19
AAGCTAGCTGCAGCCAAGCATACGGGAATAAGGCCGTCAAACTATAGCGCATACGCCAACTTCAGCCCAGCATGCGGGAATAAGGCCGTCAAACTATAGCGCATACGCCAACTTCAGCCCAGCATGCGGTATTAAAGCCGTCGAGCTATAGCGTATAAGCTCGTTGCAGCCCAGCATGCGGTATTAAAGCCGTCGAACTATAGCGTATAAGCTCGTTGCGGCCCAGCATGCGGTATTAAAGCCGTCGAGCTATAGCGTATAAGCTCGTTGCAGCCCAGCATGCGGGAATCGAGATTATTTTTGATTACGCGCCAAGAACAGCTCTACCGCAGCGCAAAAAATTCACGAAAAAGCTTGACTTTTTATAAAAATACTATAATCGAAGATTCTTTTCTAAAAACAGCGACAAATCCATTCCAATATCTTGTTTTTTACAGCCAAAGCCGCTTTCGGGCGCAGAAGGAGTGCGCCACAAAAGGTTCCCTAGACCCGCCGAGCTCTCTAACGGCGCATCCAGTGCGTGTTGACACACGCAGAATTGGATAGAGTGAGTGCTCTCTAACGGCGCATCCAGTGCGTGTTGACACACGCAGAATAGGATGGAGTCAATACTTGTAATGAAATGGCGCATCCAGTGCGCATCGGAAAACCGATGCGCAGTAATAAAATTTCGCTAATGATAAACGAACACCATACAGATGCAAAATAGATGCCACTGGCTTTATTCAGGCCTCAAGGAGGGGAAGAGGATGGTGTCGCGGATGTTGGAAGCGCCGGTGAGGAGAATGACGAGGCGGTCGATGCCCATGCCGAGGCCGCCTGCTGGTGGCATGCCGTGTTCGAGGGCTTTTAAAAAGTCCTGATCGACGGCCTGTTGGTCTTCTCCGGCCTGGGCTTCGAACATCGTGCGTTGAATGAAAGGGTCGTTTTGTTCGGAGTAGGCTGGAGCGATCTCCTGACCGTTGATGCAGAGCTCAAAGACGTCGATGACGCTGTTGTCGGCCTTATTGATCTTGGCTAGCGGGCAGAGCTCTTTTTGAATGTGTGTGACGAAAGTGGGCTGAATGAGGTTGGGCTCGACACACTTTTCGTAAACATTTTTGGTGACTTCGAAATCTTCGATGTCGGGGTTGACTTCGATGCCCAATTCGGCGCACTTTTGGAGCTTTTCTGCCTTGGTGCGCGAGAACCATTGCGGGTCTTGTGTCGCCTCGATAATGAGGTCCTTGTAACGCACTTCGCGCCACTCACCACCGAGGTCGATGGTGACGCCCTCGTAGTTCTTGATTTGGGTGGCACCGATGACGGTTTTACAGAGGTGTTGAATGAGGTCGCGAATGAGGCGCATCATGCCACGAAAGTCGCTGTATGCCTGGTATAGCTCGATCATGGTGAACTCGGGATTGTGACGGCGAGAGAGGCCCTCATTGCGGAAGTTGCGGCCGAGCTCGAAGACGCGGTCAACGCCGGCAACCAGGAGGCGTTTTAGGTAGAGCTCGAGGGAGATGCGTAGGTAGAAGTCGCAGTCGAGGGCGTTCATGTGAGTCGTGAATGGCCGGGCAGCGGCTCCACCGGCGACGCTCTGCAACATCGGTGTTTCGACTTCGATAAAATCACGGTTCCAGAGAAATTGGCGGATTTCCCGAATGATTTGGCTGCGTAAAAACATGCGCTTACGGGACTCTGCGTTGCAAATGAGGTCGAGGTAACGCTGACGGTAGATAGCCTCATTGTCGACGAGCCCGTGCCACTTTTCGGGCAGGGGACGCAGCGCCTTGGATAGGAGGCACATCGTTTTCACGCGGACCGTGATTTCCCCTGTTTTGGTCTTAAAGAGGGGTCCCTCGAAGCCGATAATGTCACCGATATCGTATTGTTTGAAAGCTTCATAGGCGCTTTCACCGATCTCATCGCGCTTGACGTAGGCCTGGATCTCGCCAGCGCGGTCGAGGATTTTGATAAAACAAGCCTTGCCCATGTCGCGAAAGACGAGAATGCGGCCTGCAACTGACACCCCTGGCTCCTCTTCAGCAGTGTCGTCGAAGAGCGCTTTGGCCTCCAAAGACGTCTGTTTCTGTTCCCAATTCTGGCTAAAAGGGTCAAAGCCCGCCTGTCGCATCGCTTGAAGCTTCGCCGAGCGGACGGCAAATAGGTCGCTGGTGTTGGTGTTTTCCATAAAATACTTTACGTTTATTAATTCATTTGTTATAACATGAGCGATACCGTTGTCTAGGAATTTTCTGGTTTTTATGAAGACTTTTTATGAAAAATGTATACGGCCGGCCCTTTTCCGAATGGATGCCGAGCGCGCTTATGACTTCAGCATAGCGTGTTATAGGACCCTGGGGCAGTTCCGTGTGCTCGCCAAATTTCTTCAGAAAATCAATCTGGAAGAGGCGCGGCGGCCGGTGTCGCTCTTTGGGCTGCATTTTCCAAATCGCGTCGGCCTTTCTGCAGGGTTTGACAAGAGCGCCGAATGCTGGGAAGGCCTGTCTGCGCTTGGGTTTGGCTTTATCGAAATCGGCAGCGTGACGTCGGAACGCCAGCCCGGGAACCTGCGCCCACGTGTTTTTTTTAACCCTTATCACGAGGCATGTGTCAACAACACTGGACTCAATAACGATGGCGCTAAATCGGTCGCTCGCCGGCTCGCCCGCGGCCCACTCAAAAACGAACGCGCGCTCCCTATCGGCATCAACATCGGTAAAATGAAGTCGGTCCCCCTCGAAAACGCCATTCAAGACTTTTGGGAAACGTTTCGAACGCTCGCCGACTTTGCCGATTATTTTACACTCAATCTCAGCAACCCCAACCTCCCAAAACTCCAGACGCTTCAACACCGATCCTATCTCGCCGACCTACTTAAAGGGTTTCAAGCAGAAAATGAAAAACGTGCCAAGAAATTGGGTGCCAAGAAAATCCCAATTCTACTGAAAATTTCTCCAGACATGTCGTTTGCTCAGCTCGACGAGGTCATCTCCATCGCACAGGATAACGCCATTGCTGGTATCGTCGCTTGCAACACCACAACGACACCCCCGTCAACCATGCGCTACAAAGAGGGCGGTATTTCCGGAAAACCACTCTTTCAAAAAACTTTTGACCGCGTCCGTTACATTCACAAGGCCACTGAGGGGCGTTTGCCTGTCATTGCGTCAGGCGGTATTCTCGATGCCGTTTCTGCCGGCGCCATGATAGATGCCGGTGCGTCGCTCTTGCAAATTCATACAGGTTTTCTATTTAACGGGCCATCGTTCCCTAATTACGTGAAACGCGCCATTGCGGAAAAAGTCCGCCCATGGCTGTGATAAAGAGAGTAGACGGAACAATCGGACATTTTGTCATGTTCTTATGTCGTTGGTATTCATTTAGTTAGATTAAAGGCCGGTTTTCCAGATCGATGTGATTATCAAGCTTGGTTGCTTTGAGTTTGCGCATGTAGGCGTCTTGACGAACACCGGAACGGTCGACCCAGTTGCGAAAGGCCTGTGCGTCTATCACAAAAGAGTGAGCGGCCCGTACGAGTTGCGCGATGCTGAAATCCTGTGTGACGACGGTCGTGTCTTCAGGATTTTTTGACTGCGCGACGAGCTGCTCGATCACACCATCGGCCGAAAGGTCTGCCGGAGCGTAGATAACGGAAAAAGATGCTTCCGGGGTCGGACGATCGATGCTGCCATCCTTGCCGTCAAACACGACGGTCACGCGAATGGCCTCGTTGTCGTGGATTTGTTTGGCGAAGTCGACCAGACGGCCGGCCGGTGCGTCGATTCCAAAAGCCAGCATCTCCCGCAACTCCTTCAACGCGTGAATGACGTTGTAGCCGTCTATGATGAGGTGTCGCATTGGCTAGTACAGGTAAGTCAGGCTATCAAGCGCGGAAAAATAGATGTCTATTCGTTCGTGGAAAAAGAGGTAAGTGAGTGCACCGAGCGTCAGAAATGGCCCAAATGGCACGCGAGAGAGCAGGGTGAGTTTTTTGTCTTTCTTGAAAGCTGAATAGACGAGTAATGGCAAAAGTATTGCACATCCCCACGTCGCACCGCCGAAGAGCGCAAATAGGGCTCCCTTGGGTCCAAGAAACGCGCCCAGGCCAGCAATCCATTTAATGTCGCCTCCGCCAAGGGCCTCTTGCTTAAACGCATATTCTGCAAAAATGGCAATCCAGAGAAGGAGACCCGAGGCCATGCAGGCGCCGAAAAAGGCATCCTTGAGGCTCAAGAGGTGCGTGGTGGCGTCATGAAGGAGGGGGTTGAATGAAAAGACGAACCCGGCTATCAACAGGCCAATCGACAAGCTATCTGGGATTTCCATAGAACTGAGGTCAATCGCGCTGGCGACGATGCCGATGGACACAAAGACGGCGTATGCGATGAAGAGCGAAGGCTCGTTGACCTTCCACAGAGCGACAAAAAGGATCGCCGTCATGGCTTCGACTATTATATACATGGGTGAAATCCGACGTTTACAGCAGGCCGCCTTGCCTCGGAGCGCCATCCAGCTTACAATCGGAATGTTTCTGTAAAAGGGAATCGGTGCCCCGCAGGCACATCTGGAGCGCGGGAAGACGACCGATTGCCCTTTTGGCATGCGGACAATGCAGACATTTAAAAAGCTGCCTACGCAGGCCCCAACAATAAAGATCAAAAGACTGCCGTCTGAAAAGAATGATTCCATGGAAATCGAGCGTAAAGAATCCGCCTATTGAAGTCAACCAAGACCGATTCAAAATACTGTCAACCTCAATCCTTAGCGACATGCAAGTTCAAGTACGAAGCGCAACACTCGGACGGAAAAAGCGTGACACGAGTTGCCCCGATTCACGCTTTGTTCAGCTGCGTTGGTTGCATACACGATGAAGAACCCTCTAGTGGAGATTGAATTTCGCCCGCCACTTGCGTTTTAAAATTTCGCTAATGATTGAGGTTTTGGCTTGCTGAGAATGTTTTTTGAAGCAGAATAGGGTGCATTATGGGAATACTCATTGTCATCGGTTTTGTCGCATTTTTCATTGTGATGTTGGTTGTCCTGTCGTTTTTCAACGTCTGGTTAAGGGCGTTGTTGGCTGGGGCGCCCGTCAGCATACCCAACTTGATCGCCATGCGCTTGCGCGGCGTTCCTTATGCACAAGTCACGGATGCCCGCATAACGGCATCCAAGGCCGGGATTCAGCTAACGGTCGATGAGCTCGAGGCACATTACTTGGCTGAAGGCAACATGATCCAGACCGTTCAAGCGCTGATTGCAGCTTCAAAGGCGGGCATTGAGCTCTCGTTTGCGAAGGCCTGCAGCATTGACTTGGCTACCAAGGGCACCGGCAAAACGGTCCTGGAAGCCGTCCGGACATCCGTTAACCCCAAAGTCATTGACTGCCCCAATCCCGCATCCGGCCGCATCACCATTGACGGCGTCGCCAAGGACGGCATTCAAGTCAAAGTGCGCGCCCGCGTGACGGTCCGTTCGAACTTGGCTCGCTTTGTCGGCGGAGCGCAGGAAGAAACGATCATTGCGCGTGTCGGCGAGGGCATCGTCAGCACCATCGGCTCAGCGCAATCTTACAAGTCCGTCTTGGAGACTCCAGATGCCATTTCCAAGGTCGTGCTGTCCCGCGGTCTCGATGTCGGAACGGCCTACGAGATCCTCTCCATCGACATTGCAGATGTCGACGTCGGTGAAAACGTCGGCGCAAAATTGCAGGAATCGCAGGCCGAGGCCAACAAAAACATGGCGCAGGCGCAGGCAGAAATTCGCCGAGCGGCCGCGGTCGCTCTCGAGCAAGAGATGAAGGCCAAAGTTCAGGAAATGCACGCCAAACTCGTCGAGGCGCAGGCCGAAGTCCCTCTCGCCATGGCCGAGGCTTTCCGCAAGGGCAACCTGGGCATCATGGATTATTACCGCATGGAAAACGTGAAGGCTGACACCAAAATGCGCGACTCGATTTCCGAAACGCCAAGCAAGTGAGTTATGAATAATGACTGGTGGTATTATTTTATAGGACCGCTGACGCTCTTGGTCATGGTCTCTGTATTGGCAGGGAAGGCGAAGCGAAAAAAGAATGGTGATGATGAGGCCCAGGATGAAGCAGAGGAGCTGTCGCCATTGGATTTTCGGCCTTCATTGTCGGCCAACATGGGTGGCTTGATAGGTATGATGGACATTCTCTCTCAGGAGATAACGCCCGTTGAGGCACAACAGGAGCCGACAATAATTCAACAAGAGCCATCTATTTTTTTTGAGGCAACGACGCCCGCAAGGCCCACTTCGGCGAGAGCCATTACTGCTTTTTCTGAAAAGCTAGCGCCGCGCAACCAGCTCCAGAAGGCCGTCGTCTGGCAAACAATACTCGACAAACCTGTAGGACTCCGATGAACGACTCTTTGCAAAAAGTCCTGACTTTCCAAGTAAAAGGCGTGATGTACGGCATCGACATCCTCAAAGTGCGCGAGATTGTCGGCCGGCAAACGATCACTCCCTTGCCAGATAGCGACAAACACGTCTGCGGAGTCATCAACCTCCGCGGCAGCATCATTCCAGTGATCGACCTCGCGTCCTGCTTTCACAACACGTTTGTCGAAGAAACTCCCAAGAGCTGCATTGTCGTCGTCGACGGCCATGAGCGCACGGGCATCCTCGTCGACGCCGTTTGCCACGTCGAATCCTTCACCGCTCAGCAGATTGACAAGGCCTGCGGCGTCCACTCCAGCAAGCATTACGTTCTCGGCGTCGCCAAATCAGCTCATAATGAGGTGGTCCTACTCGACCTCGACTACCTGCTGAGACCGATGTAAAATGGTCCACGGCGTTCTCGTCGTTCGGGCCTTGCTATAGAGCCATTTTACATCGGTCTCCTGTTGGGTCAGTCGCAACATAATGAGTGCGGCACAAAGCCAAGTGCGCCATTTCCACAGATCTTTGTTTATGACTTATGACGCAAAAGACCGTTGAAAAATGGATGCAAAAATGTGGCTTTGCGCGAGTACGACCTGGCGTAGCGTACCGTCGTACGTGAGCCCAGGCGGCGGAGCGCGAAACGCATTTTGGCGCCATTTTACAACGGTCTTTTACAGCGCTTTGCAGATTTCGCAACTACCCTTGCACCCGCGCGCTGTGCAGTATTCGCGTCCGTAGTGAATCATTTGGAGGTGTCGAATGTGCCAACGATCTTTAGGAAAGAGGCGCTTGAGGTCGCGTTCTGTCTGGACGACTGATCGGCCGCTAGACAGTTTCCAACGTTTAGCTAGGCGGTGAATGTGCGTGTCGACGGGAAATGCGTCGATGCCCAGCTGTGAAGCGACAACAGACGCCGTCTTATGGCCAACACCAGGCAATGTTTCCAGCTCTTCTAACGTTTGCGGCACCTCACCGCTATAACGCTCGCACAAAATCTTCGACAAGCCTGATATCGCCTTTGCCTTCGAGTTGGAAAGGCCGCAAGGGCGAATAATGGCGCGTATTTCCTCTACGGGAATGGCTGCCATGGCTGCGGGTGTCTTGGCGAGGGCAAAGAGCCGCGGCGTCACTTCATTGACACGCTTATCGGTACAGCGGGCCGACAACAAAACTGCCAACAACAAGGTGTACAGGCTCTCGTACTTCAACGAAACTTCCGGATTCGGGTAGAGCCGGTCTAAGATGGCCTCAATAATGGCAATATTCGTTGTAACCATTTCAAAACTTTTTGGTGCGGGCAGACGGAATCGAACCGACGACCCCAACTTGGAAGGATGGTGTTTTACCGCTAAACTATGCCCGCACAGAAATTTCTGAAGTAAGGAACGTTATCAAATCAATAAAGGCCTTTGCGTCAAGTTTTTTTTATTTGCTCACGAATGTTGCGAACAACCTGGCTCATAAATGCAATGTTGTGTAATGTGAGCAGGAGGCCACCGGTGGTTTCTTTGGCTTTGAAGAGGTGGTGGATGTAGGCGCGCGAAAAGTTGCGGCAACAGTAACAATTGCAACGTGAGTCGATGGGCGCAAGGTCGTTCTTGAAGCGGGTATTTTTGAGATTGATGTGCTCGTCACCGATGTCGTTGGGGACGAGCGCGCAACCGTGTCTAGCCAGGCGAGTCGGGTGAACGCAATCAAAGGTGTCGATACCGTTGCGGACACCGTTTTCGATATCTGCAACGCCGCCAATGCCCAACAAGTGGGTCGGACGTTCTGGATGAATGTAACGGCTGACCATTTCAACGATGTCGTGCATCTGCTCGCGCGTGCCACCGAGGCTGCCACCGATCGCCTGGCCAAAAAAGTCATTTCCCGCCACAAATTGACCGCTCTCTTTCCTGAGATCCTCGTAAATGCCGCCCTGAACGATCCCGTACAGCGCCTGTCGGCCGTCGTCGTGTGCGCGGAAATAGTCGAGACTTCGCTGTTCCCATCGATGACTGCGGCGCATCGACTTCGCTGTATACGCGCGGTCCGAGTGAAAGGGCGTACACTCGTCGAGCACCAAAATGAGATCTGCCCCGAGCTTTTGCTGGGCTTCAATGGAGCTTTCTGGCGTCAAGGTGTGAAGGGAACCGTCGATATAGGAGCGGAACAGCGCCCCCTCTTCGGTGATTTTCAGCAACGTTTTTGGCAAATTTGCGCGGCCACGGCCCTTAATCTCGTTAGCAACACCGCCGTGCCCCAGGCTGAAAATCTGAAAACCACCAGAATCGGTCAACATGGGGCCGTCCCAGCCGAGAAACTTGTGCAGGCCACCATGTGCCGCAACGACGTCCGGCCCAGGCTGCAATAGCATGTGGTAGGTGTTCGACAAGATGATCTCCGCCCCATTGGCCATCACCTGCTCCATAGCGACACCCTTAATGGCGCCCTTCGTCGCGCAGAAAATGAAATTGGGCGTCTCAATCACCCCATGCGGCGTATGAATGCGCCCGCACCTCGCTTTGCTGTGGGGATCGCGGTGAGTGACTTCAAAACGGAACGGACTCGCCAAAATGGCCTCTAGCCTGGGCATAGGCTCATTTTGACAAATCCGTTGAGAGTCGTTTGTTGGTTTCATAAGAGTACAGATGTAACTGATTTATGTGAAAAGAAAATCCTTTTTGCAAAAAATGGAACCGACGACAAGGGCCTCGTCAAAATGGGTCTATAGCCAGGCCCGACAAATGAGGGCCACCGCGTACGCTGGTACGTGACTTAGCCCGAGTAAGGAGAACGCCTCTAGAGGCCCACTTTCACGAGGCCTTTAGCTTGTCAAGATAAAATAACACACCCAAGCAAGTCAAGCCGTGTAAGCATTTGACAACGCCGTGCCGGTGCAAGCAGTGGAGCGGTTGCGAATGCCTCAAACACTGATACAATGGGCCGCATGGAGCAACGCATGAAACAAAAAACAGAAGTTGGCAAAATTACGCGGAGCTATGAAGGGTCCTTGAGATCCCTGACGCCCGACGCGTTATCGAGAATATTGGATCAATTCCGCAGGGGCTATTTTGGCGAAGCGGCAAAGGTCTGGGACATTATGGAGCGCCGTGATGACGTTCTACAGGGCCTGACCTTGAAACGAAAAAAGTCGGTCTCGCGCCTCAAGTGGTCGATTTTGACAAAAGACGATAGCGCCGAAGCCTTTGAACAGCAGGAGGCCCTGGAATACTTTTACAACAACGTCATCGCGACGCACGCGTACGAATCGCACCAACGCGGAGGTCTGCGTCTATTGATCGAGCAGATGATGGACGCCATTGGCAAGTGTTACGCGGTTCACGAGATGGTCTACGAGGTCGTTAAAGAGGCTGGCCATGAGCGTCTACGGGCGACCTTGCGTTTTGTTCCGCTGTGGCACTTTAGAAACAAGGATGGCCGCTTGACGTTTCACGCGTCGTCGTACGAGGCGGATGGCATCGAACTCGACCGCAATGGTTGGATGGTGACGACCGGTGATGGTCTGATGGAAGCGTCGTCGATCGCGTATCTCTTTAAACACCTACCGTTGCGCAACTGGCTCGTGTACTGCGAAAGAAACGGCATGCCGGCGATCAAGGCGATCACAGACGCGATACCGGACACGCCAGAGTGGAATTCAGCTAAAGAAGCCATTCGCGGGTTCGGTTCTGAGTACAACACTCTGTTGACGCGCGGGACGGACATTCAGACGATCGATCTGACGACAAAGGGCGTTCTTCCTTATCCGGAGCTCGTTGATCGCATGGATCGCGCCTTGACGGCCCTTTGGCGGGGTTGCGATCTTTCTACACTTTCAGGAAAAGATAGCGTGGGGGCCTCTCTCCAACAACAAGAAACCCTTCTGCTCGAACAAGATGATGCCGAGCGGATCACGGAAACACTCCAACAATACATCGATGCACCGGTCCTCAGCTATCTTTTCCCCAACCGCACGCCGCTCGCCTATTTCAAGCTGATTCCGCCAACCAACGACGTCGAACGCGACCTGGCGCTCTTCCGCGAGCTACACAGTTTGGGCGTAACTTTCCCCAAATCCTTTTTGGCCAATCACTTTAACCTGCCTTTAGAGGAATAATTTATGCAAGACAATATCACATACATTACTTGGCAAAAGCTCGCGAGCTACGGTGAATACCCGCATGCGAAGGGCTTACAACGTCTGTTGCGCGAAGATGGCGAACAAGTGGTCAACGCATTCCGCTCTCTGTGGCGCAGAATGACTTTGAGCGACGTCCCTGTCTACGTGGGTCACCCAGACGAAGAGACTTCAGCGTCCGTCGACAACGCCGTCTATGGCAAGGTCTTCGACTTCGCCGCCCGTGATGACGGCCTGTACGCCCTCGTCGGGTTCAGCGAACGCGGCGAACAGATCGCCCTCAATGGCACTTATCAGTACTTTTCTCCCCGTTGGGAGCTCAAACGGGTCGCCGTTGGTATATACGCCCCCATCAAAATGATATCCCTGGGTCTCACCAACACACCCAATATTCCCTCAACGCCGATCGACACCAGCGAACACCCGGCCTCGATTCGACAATTGCTGGGCATACAGAGCTCCCAATTGCTCACAGAGCTGCAGTCCATCCGTGAACGCGCAGACCTTTGGGAGTACGAGGGCAAGGACGCGGTTAAACGTTTACGGAAATTAGAATCGGAAAAACAACAACCGTCACTGCCTTGCCCTCTCAAAATGAAGAGCCAAACAGAAGGTATCTCACAGGATATCGACCCAAAAGGCTTCATCGCAAAAGTCCATAACCGCATGGAAACAACCGGTGAAGATTATTCAACCGCTTGGAAAACAACCGTGAAAACAAAAGTTTAACTTTTTCTATGAAAATATCAAACAACAACACAGGGACGCACAGTGGGCACATTACGAAGCTGGCGTCGGTTAACATTGGGCAGAAGCACCTCTTGGGTGTTTTTGGGAAATACTATACGCAGGTTGAAGTCTGCAAGGCAGATCAAGCGCCCTTTGGGGTGATGACGGACATTGCTAGCATCAATGAGCCCATCAACGTTGCGATACTTGGCAACACGGGGACGAGCTTGAAGATGGTGGCTGCTGTAGCGATCAAGGCTGGCAGCATGGTCTTCACGGCGGACAATGGACGCATTCAAGCGCTCCCGACAGTCAAAGGCAACTATTATGAAATTGGCATGGCTCTCACTGACGCCGAAAAGGATGACGACGTTGAAGTGGCCAGCTGTGTAGCGAGAAAGGTTACTATATAAGAATGAAAGATCTACCATTAGATAATGGCAACCCCGAAAGCGGGATCATCTGCGCGGCCAACGAAAGTCGGTTCAACGCAGCCAACCTATCACAAGAATTGACGGCCTTTACAGCGGGCTGGAAAGACAACACACCGCTCATCAAGCTGCTCAACTTCGTAGCGCCCCCAGTGGCCGTCAACCGTCGTTTTGAGTTCAAAAAGACCGACAACTCTGAGTGCTTTCTCTCCGAAGATGATGACGTTCGCGCTGTCGGTTCCGCCTTCAAACGCGTCGAGTTCACGGGCACACTCACCAACGCCAAGACCCTCAATAAGGGCCTCACGCTGCGCATCGACCACGACGACGCCATTGGCGAAGATTGGCGTGAACGCTACGTGCAGTTGATCGTCCAGCGCCTCTACCGCAACGAGCTCAAACGCGCCCTGGCGGCCCTCTCTGAGAACGGCAAAAAGATCGATAAGGTCTGGAACGCCCAATCGAACCCAGACGCCGACCTCCGCAATATGCTCGCCCTCGCAGCCAACGAAACCGGCGTCTACCCCAACCGCATTCTCTTCGGCGAATCAGCCTGGTTCCTCCGCTCCGACACCTACGATGTCCAACAAAATGCAGGTGCTCACCGCGCCGCAAGCCTATCATTGACCGAACTCGCCCAAAAGCTCTTTGTCGACGAAATCCAGACCGTCCACGCCCGTCTACAAACGAGCAAAACTAAAGAGAAACTCCTCGGCAATGCCGTGTTCGCCTTCTACGCAAGCGATACCATCGTCAAGGATGAGCCATCCAATATCAAACGCTTCTATACCCCAACTGACGCCGGCTCCCCCTTCCGCGTCTACGTCGAAGACCATTCTAAGTTCTCCGACCTCACCGTCGAACATTATAGCAATATCATCGTTACTGCACCTAATGGGATTCACCAACTTGTAGTCAAAGAATAAAACGGATGCGAAAATGGCGTGAAAGCTCGTTTCGCGCTCCGCCGCCTGCCTCACGTACCGCATGTACGCTACGGCAGATCGTGCTCGCGCAAAGCCAAGCTTTGACGCCATTTATCATCCGTTTTTTTTGCTCACATTGCAAAAATAATATTTTACACCAGAGCGTTCGAGTTTTTTAGCGAAGCTAAAAACTTCGAACGCATCAATGGGGCCTGGGGGCCGCTGCCCCCAGCGCGTTCCAGGGCGCGGAGCCCTGGGTTTAATCAAAAGGAAAAATCATGTGGAAAAGAATAAAAAAAGAGGAGATGACGGCGTACGTAGGAGAAGAGATGCTTGCGGGGGTAGATGGAGTATTGGAAGCAGTTATAGCGTGGGTGAGGGGTGAGATACGGAGTGCGAAGCGGTACGAATTGAGCACAGACGAGCTTGAATTGCCGGTGGAGTTGAAGCACGCGGTGTGCAATTTGGTGATGGAGTGCGTGATGAACAGGCTGAATTTTGTCCCGACAGAGGGCCAACAAGAGGCCATTCGCGAGGCTCGCAAACTGATTGAACGCGTCGCCAAGGGAAAGCTCGTCCTCAGCACACCCGATAAGGGAGAAACCAGACATACACGCAAGGTCATCGACCTCGTCTCCGGACGCTCGTTTGATGCAACGAATTTCACAATGAAGGGCTTATGAAAATCTCCTTTAACGATCTTTTTATCGCTCGTGGACGAGCGTTTCGAGAACATCCAGAGGGGTTGCGCGTCGTTGGTGAACAAAACGTCCAGACTTATTCAACCCTTCGTGGGACTCATTTGGGCGTTCTCAATCGGCAAAACCTCAAGACGACGTTAGCGTTTTCCCTCAACAAATGCCACGAGAGCGCCGAGGCTGCCCTGCAATTCTCTTTAACGCACGCCGAAGCGCTCAATGGTATTCAGGGCGATCTCACGCTCGAAGAGGAGGGATCTGCCAAAAAGCACACTCTTCATCAAGCAACGCTGCTGTCCTTCACATCAACTCATAACGGCCTGATCTCGCAAAACGAATACGTCTTTGTGGGCGGACCTTTGCAAACAACATGATCAACGAAGACATAGAAGACATTCGCCGCCGTCTCGACGAGTTAGCGGAGAAAATCAATCAGTTACGCAATCGAACATGAATTGGGAAATACAGTATAATGGAACTATAAAAACCTTTGCTGAACTGGGTCTCGGACACTTGAAGCGCAAGCTTTGGAACCGTTCCAAGGACAAGGTGACGTTTTCCTCTGCACGGGCGGTACACCTCGATTCATTATTTGAAGCCGAGGCGTACCTTGAGATTTGGCATGAGCGACGGTGGTTTGGAGGAATAGTGACGCGGGTACCGAGTGTGGCATCTGGGAGTGGCGAGGGGCAAGTTTACGAAGTCTCGAGCCCGTGGTGGTTTTTAGAAAACCTGGTATACCAGCAGGGCTGGGCGGGAGTGAAGGAACGCGAGCAGAGCAGTCGTGTCGTATTGGGACAGGGGGAAGATGGCAAGCCCTTGAAGGTGGACGGTCAAATTAGGGAGATTTTGAAATACGCGGTGGACCGTGGGGCGCTCTTTCAAGTTGGGCGCATTGATGGCGACGTGCAGGTGCCGCTCGACGAGGTGAAAGACATGAGTTGTTCTGAGTGCATACAGCGTCTATTGCGGTGGGTGCCGGACGCGGTCCTCTATTTCGATTATACGGTTGATGGACTTCCGGTGCTCAACATTGTTAGGCAGGGTGCGCTTACTAAGTGGGAGGTGGACTTCCGCCAACTGACGTCGTTTCAA